>CAXTCD010000095.1:0-19401 GCA_964242145.1 uncultured Rhizobacter sp. | reverse complement strand
CGGCCTTCTTCAAGATCTCGCCGCTTGAAGCGGAGCTGATGGACCCGCAGATTCGCCTGCTGCTGCAGTGCGCCTGGGAGACGCTGGAAGACGCGGGCCATGCCCGCAGCGAGGCACAGAACATCGGCGTCTTTGCCGGCGCGGGCGGGGTCACGACCAGCTACTTCGCGAACCTCGTCAATGTGCATGAGCGCATCGAGCGCGTCACGGCCAGCCCCACGCACCTGGGCAACGACAAGGATTTTCTCTCGACCTACATCTCGTACAAGCTCAACCTGACGGGCCCGAGCATGACGGTGCAGACCGCCTGCTCGACCTCGCTGGTGGCACTGCATCAGGCCCGCCAGAGCCTGCTCAGCGGTGAGTGCGACATGGCGCTGGCCGGTGGCGTCACGGTGCGGGTGCCGCATGGCCACGGTTACCTTCACAAGGAGGGCTACATCTTTTCGAAATCGGGCCGCATCCAATCCTTCGATGCCGGTGCCGATGGGGTCGTGTTCGGCAGCGGGCTGGGGCTGGTGCTGATCAAGCGGCTGGACCATGCGCTGCGTGATGGCGATCCGATCCACGCCGTCATCAAGGGCTCGGCCATTGCCAACGATGGCAAAGGCAAGATGAGCTATGCGGCCAGCAGCGCGCGAGGCCAGATGGCCTGCGTGCGCGCGGCGTTGAAAAACGCAGGCGTCGATGCCGCATCGATCGGCTTCGTCGAATCACACGGCACCGGCACCGCGATGGGCGACCCGGAAGAGGTCAAGGCGCTGTCGCTGGCGTTCAAAGAGCAAGCCGAACAAGGCGGGCAAACCGCTCAAAAGGGCTACTGTGCGCTCGGTGCGGTCAAGGCCAACATCGGCCACCTCGAAGCCGCGGCCGGCATTGTCGGCTTCATCAAGGCGGTGCTGGCGGTCAAGCATGGCGTGATCCCGCCGACCGTTCATTACGAATCGCCGAACCCGCGCATCAAGTTCGAGAACACCCCTTTCTACGTCAACAGCACGCTGCAGAAATGGACCGAGGGCAAGCGTCCAAGGCGCGCCGCGGTCAACAGCCTGGGCGTGGGCGGCACCAATGCGTTCGTGATCGTTGAGCAGCATGTGCCGGCCAAGGCCGCGCGCTCGGCGGCCGCCGAGCCGCACGCCGAGCCCGTCGTTGTTCCGCTGTCGGCCAAGACCGAAGCGAGCCTGCATGCGCAAGCCGCCCGGCTGGCGGAATTTCTGGCCGCCCCGGTCAAGAAGAAGGCCAAGCTGGATCTGGCCGAGATCGCCTACACCTTGCAGATCGGGCGCGATGCGATGGAGCGCCGCGCGGTCTTTGTGGTGTCGACGCTGGATGAGCTAAAGGTTGCGCTCGCGCACTACCTCGAAGGCGCGCCGATTCCGGAGGCGGGCGACAGCGGCGACAACGATGCCCTGATCACCACGCTGGCGGCTGACTGGGCGCAAGGCAAGGATGTGGACTGGCGGCTGCTTCATTCACAGGCCGCACCGCGCCGCATTCATTTGCCGACCTATGTGTTTGCCAAGGAGCGCCATTGGATCGAAGCCGGCAGCCCGCAGCTTTCGCGCGCCCTCATTCACCCGCTGCTGCACACCAACACCTCCGACCTGAACGAACAGCGCTACAGCGCGACCTTCACCGGCGACGAGTTCTTTCTGAAAGATCACCTGGTGCGAACCAGGCAGCGCTCCGACAGCGACTCGCCGCTGCAGAAGGTGCTGCCCGGCGTGGCTTACCTCGAGATGGCGCGGGCTGCGATCCAGCTGTCGGCCCCGGCGCATGACGACGTGCAGATGCTGGAGCTGCGCGATGTCGTGTGGCTGCAGCCGATCGTGGTGGCGCAGGCGCGGCCGGTTCATATTGCCGTGGTGGCGGCGCAGACGGCGCGTGATGCCGCCGGCCTGCCGCAGCCCTCGATCGACTTCGAGGTCTACACCCAGGACGACCACATCCATTGCCAGGGCCGCAGCGGGTTCATCAAGGCCGAGCCGCGCGAGAGGCACGACCTCGCGCAGCTGAAGGCGACGATGCGGCGCGGGCCATCGCAAGCCGCAGAGGTTTATGCCGCGTTTGCGCAGATGGGCCTGAGCTACGGGCCGGCGCATCGCCCGATCACGTCCATCGACAACGGCGACCGTCAATTGCTCGCGCAGCTGGTGTTGCCACAGACGCTGAGCGCCGGGCACGACGAGCATGTGCTGCACCCGAGCCTGATGGACGGTGCGCTGCAGGCGGCCACCACCTTGCTGTTCGATGCGCAGCAGGTGCCGCGTCACCCGATCGTGCCGTTCGCACTCGAAGTGCTGCGCATCATCGCGCCTTGCGAAACAGAGATGCGGGTCTGGGCGCGCTATGCACCGGGCTCTTATCCCGGCGACAAATCCGCGAAGCTCGACCTCGATCTGCTCAACACCGAGGGCCAGGTGTGCGTGCAGATCCGTGGCTTCAGCGCTCGCTCGCTGGGCAAGGAGACGCTGGGCAGTCTGCTTGCGACGCAGGAATGGCAGGCCAGCGATGTGCCGGCCGAAGCCGCGGCTTACGCCGAGCCCCACGTGATTGTTTGCGATCTGCCGCAGATCGACGCGCAGCAGATCGCCCGCGATTGCACCGTGCTGCAGCTCGACCCGTTGCAGCGCCTCGACCAGCGCTACAGCGAGTTGGCGCTGGCCTGCTTCGACAAGGCTCGGGCGCTGTTCAACAGCCGGCCACAAGGCAAGCTGCTGTTGCAGCTGGTGCTGCCGAACACGCCGTCGCATGCGCTGCATGCCGGCCTGTCGGGCCTGTTCAAGACCTTCCGGCTGGAGAATCCGCAGATCGCCGGCCAGATCGTTCAGGTCGATGCCGGTGTGACCAGCGGCGACCTCGCTGCGCTGCTACATGCCGACCGCTGCCGCCCGCATGACACCCTGATTCGCTACGCCCAAGGGGTGAGGCAGGTCGCGCAATGGCGCTTTCTGCAAGACGCGGCCCATGCCTTTGCCGATGACAGCCCCTTCCGTGACCGCGGGGTGTATCTGATCACCGGCGGGCTCGGCGGGCTGGGGATGCTGTTTGCAAACGAGATTCTGGCGCGCACGCTGAACGCGACGCTGGTACTGACCGGCCGCGCATCGCTCGCCGAGATCAACAAGTCACCCGGCAAGAAGGCGCTGCTCGACGCGCTGCAGGCGGGCGGCGCGACGGTGGAATACCGGCAGCTCGACCTCGCTGACGCCGCACAAACGCGCAAGCTGGTGGCGGCCGTGGGCAAGAAGCACCAGCGGCTCAATGGCGTGATTCACGCTGCGGGCATGACGGCCGATGGCTTCATCCTGAAGAAGACTGCCGAGACCTTCGGCGAGGTGCTCGCACCAAAGACCACCGGCACGTACAACCTGGACTTGGCAACCAGCGACAGCGATCTCGATTTCCTGGTGCTGTTCTCGTCGCTCAGCGCGGCCGCAGGCAACCTGGGCCAGGCCGACTATGCGGCGGCCAACGGCTTCATGGATGAGTTCGCTGCGTACCGCAACGGCCTGGTGCAAGCCGGTGAGCGCCGCGGCTTGACGCTTTCGATCCGCTGGCCGCTGTGGCAGCACGGTGGCATGCAGCCCGATGCCGCGGGCCGCGATCTGCTGCATGAGACGACCGGCATCTACCCGATGCAAACAGCCACCGGCATGCGCATGTTCTATCGCAGCCTGGCGCTGGGTCTGGACCAGACGCTGGTGATGGAAGGCGATCTGCTGCTGATGCAGCGCAGCCTCGGTGTGGGCGCCGCGATCCACGCGGCCCGCACGCCCGACCCCGTGATCGGCAGCGCCGAAGCGCCGCAGCTGGAAACGTTCGCCGATGCAGCCCCAGCGACCGATGGCAAGCTCGATGACTGGGCCGAGTCTTATCTGTGCCAGCAGCTGGCGGGCTTGCTGAAACTGCCCGCGCACCGCGTCGACCCCCGCTCGCCGCTGGAGGACTACGGCATTGACTCCATCCTCGCGCTGGACCTGACCCGCCTGCTCGAGAAGGTCTTCGGCCTGCTGCCGAAGACGCTGTTCTTCGAGTACATGACGATCCGTGAGCTGGCCGGCTACTTCGTCAAATCGCACGCGCCCACCGTGCGGACGCTGCAAGCTGGCGAGCGCGAAGCGAAGGGCGTCACGGCCTCAGGCTCCGTGCCCATGATCCGTCAGACGCCTGCCGGTCCCAGCGCTGATGTCGCGCGGGCCGAGTCGGCGCAAGACGCCTCGGCCTTCAGCATCCGCCAACGTGGGCGCAGCTTGCGCCTGCATGACGAGCGGGCCCTCGGAGCGTCAGCCGCTGACGCCGAAGCGATCGCCATCGTCGGCTTGAGCGGCCGTTACCCGGAGTCTCCCGATCTGCAGGCCTACTGGCGCAATCTGCGCGATGGCAAAGACTGCATCGTCGAAGTGCCGAAGTCACGTTGGGATTGGCGCGACTACTACAGCGAAGACCGCAGCGAGAAGGGCCGCCACTTCAGCAAATGGGGCGGCTTCATCGAAGGCGTTGACGAGTTCGATGCCCGCTTCTTCAACATCTCGCCGCTGGAAGCGGAAACGCTCGACCCGCAGGAGCGGCTGTTTCTTCAGCATGCCTGGATGGCGATCGAAGACGCCGGCTACACCCGCGCCGCGCTGCAGATTCCGAAGGCCGGTGATTTGCCGGGGCAGGTCGGCGTGTATGCCGGTGTGATGTACGGCGAGTACCAGTTGCTGGGCGCCGAGGCGAGCCTGCAGGGCCAGCGCATGGGCTTTGCCAGCAACCTGTCGAGCATCGCCAACCGCGTGTCGTATGTGATGAACCTGCATGGCCCGAGCATGGCGGTCGACACGATGTGCTCGTCGTCGCTCACCGCCATTCACCTCGCCTGCCAGGACCTGAAGCTGGGCCGAACGGCGCTCGGCATTGCCGGCGGCGTCAACATCACGATCCACCCGAACAAATACCTGATGCTCAGCGCCGGGCAGTTCATCTCGGGCGACGGCCATTGCCAGAGCTTCGGTGAAGGCGGCGATGGCTACATCCCCGGTGAAGGCGTGGGCGTGGTCGTGCTCAAGCGCCTGTCGCAAGCGCAGCGCGATGGCAATGTGATCTACGGCGTGATCCGCGGCAGCGCGCTCAGCCATGGCGGCAAGACCAATGGCTACACGGTGCCGAACCCGCAGGCTCAGGCCAGCGCGATCCGGCAGGCGCTGGCCGACGTGGGCGTCGACCCGCGCCATGTGAGCTACATCGAAGCCCACGGCACCGGCACCAAGCTCGGCGACCCGATCGAAATTGCCGCGCTCACCAAGGCCTTTCACGAAAGCACACCCGACAGCGGCTTCTGCCTGATCGGCTCGGCCAAGTCGAACATCGGCCATGCCGAGGCGGCCGCCGGCATCGCCGGGCTGACCAAGGTCTTGCTGCAGCTCAAGCACCGGCAGATCGTGCCCTCGTTGCACTCGGCGCGGCTGAATCCGCACATCGATTTCGCCCGCACGCCGTTCATCGTCAACCAGCAACTCAAGACCTGGGAAGCACCGGTGATTGGCGGCAGGGTGGTGCCGCGCATTGCCGGCATTTCGTCGTTCGGCGCCGGTGGCTCGAACGCGCATCTGATCGTCGAAGAATATGTGCAACCGGTGCGCGCGCAGGCATCCGGCGCAGGCACCGAGTACATCGTTCCGCTGTCGGCGCGAACGGCGGATCAGCTGCGCCAGAAGGCCCGCGATCTGCTGAGCCATCTCAGCGATGAGTCTCGCGATGACTTGGCTTCGATCGCATGGACGCTGCAGATCGGCCGTGAAGCAATGGCCGAGCGACTGGCGGTGCGGGCCGATTCGGTGGCACGACTGGTGGCGCGCTTGCAGTCCTGGCTTGATGGCGAAGGCCTTGTCGAAGGCGTGCATTGCGCGCAAGTTCAGGCGCACAAGGATGCGATGGCTTTACTGTCGCAAGATGCCGATCTGCAGCTTCGCCTCGCGCATTGGGTGCAAGAGCGAAATGGGGCGAAGCTGGCCGAGTTGTGGACGCAAGGGTTGGCCATCGATTGGCCAGCCTTCTATCGAGATGGGGCCGCGCGGCCCGGGTTGATCAGCCTGCCGACCTATCCGTTTGCGAAGCAGCGCCATTGGGTGGACATGGCCGCGGCAGCGCGGCGCGCGGCGACGGCCGTGGCAGCCCATGCCCTGCATCCGCTCTTGCATCGCAACAGCTCGAAGCTCCAGCAGCTGAGCTTCAGCTCGACCTTCCACGCGGATGACTTCTTCTTGCACGGCGAGCCGGCTCAGCGCCAGCTGAGCGAAGTGGCGTGCCTGGAGATGGCGTGTGCCGCGATCGGGCTCACGATGCCGGCGCAAGCCGGCGGCCCGCTCGAACTGCATGACGTGGCCTGGGCGCAGCCGGGTGTGGCGGTCGATGGCGTGACGGTCACGATCGCTTTGTTCGATGTCCATTTGAATGCGAACTCAAACGACCGGGCCGAGCGGCTGAGCTTCGAGATCTGCCGTGAAGGCGCTGATGGCACTGCTGCAGTCGTGATTTGCCAAGGGCGTGCCAGGCGCAGCGAGCAAGCCGCGCCGGCCCAGCGAGCAGGGGCCGAGATGGCCGCGCAGCCCGGAACGGTGTGGGCCGAACTGAATCTGCCGGCCGAACTGGCGCAAGGTGCGGATGAATTCATCTTGCACCCGGCCTGGCTGCAAGCCGCATGGCAGGCCTCGGCCGCGTTGACCGGGGGCCGCCTGCACCCGGTGGCGATGGCGTCGTTGCGCATCGTGCAAGTTCCGGTGCAAAGCCACGGGATGTACGTCTGGGCCCGCGCC
Organism: uncultured Rhizobacter sp.; assembly: GCA_964242145.1. Classification (GTDB taxonomy): domain Bacteria; phylum Pseudomonadota; class Gammaproteobacteria; order Burkholderiales; family Burkholderiaceae_C; genus Rhizobacter. The sequence goes on along the minus strand of CAXTCD010000095.1, from coordinate 12,604 downwards.
TGCGCAAAGGGCGGGCAGGGCATCGACATCGATCTGTGCGATGCCCAAGGACAGGTCTGCGTGCAAATGCGCGGCTTGACCCAAGCGACTGCCGTGGTGCCGGCCAGGCCTGTGGTGCCGGCGGTGGTGGCGGGTGACCGCACGAAGCCAGCCGCGGCTCGCACCGTGTCGGCCGATGGCACGCCGACCAAGCGCGCGCCCCAGCGCATCGCATTCGATCGATCGGTGTTCTTGCGCGATGCCTCGGCGGGCGACGGCGCGCTGGCCACGCTGACGCCGACCCCCGTGCTGCCGAAGCCGAACCGCAGCATCGCGCTGCAGGCGCCGACAGCGGTGTTGACGCTTGCGGCCTCGCCGTTGTCGGTCGGCCGGGTTGACCTTCAGCCGGCCGGCGCCACGGCGGGCGTCACCCCGGCGGGCCCGGGCGACCAGCCCTTGCAAGCCAAGCCAGAGCGCAGCATCGTGCTGGCGCCAGCCGAATCGGCCACCCGACCTGAGACGGATGCGCCGGTGGCCGGCAAGCCGCGCATCGCGCTGACTGATGTGCGTCTTTCTGACTCGATATCGGCACTGACATCATTGGCGCCATCGTCATCGTCCATGCCATCGGTCGTCAGCCTGTTCGACCACGGCGAAGGCATCTTCGTGATCCGCATCGACGCGGCTTCGGGTCGCATGGCGCCAGGCGTGATCGGCGATTTGTTGAGTGCGATGCGTGTTGTGGAACACGCCGCTTCGGCGAAGGCGCTGATTCTTGAAGGCGGTGATGCGCAGTTCCTGACCGGCGGGCTGCAGCCGCACTGTCACGCGCAGGCCCAAAATCTCTATCGCGCGTTGGCCGAATTCCCTTGGCCGGTGATTGCCGCCGTCCGCGGCGATGCGCTGGGCGCAGGCTTTCTGATCGCGGCACTCAGCGACTTCATGGTCTGCAGCCAGGCCGCGTGGCTGGGCTTAGCGCAGCCCGCAGACGGCCTGTACCCCGCGGCGGCCGAAGATCTGCTGGTCGAGCGTTTCGGCCGTCTGCACGCCACCGACTTGCTGTACCTGACGCCGCATGCGAGCGCAGCCGAACTGCAGTCCCGCGGCTGGTCCTGCGCGGTCGTGCCGCCTGAGCAGGTGAGCGCGCGCGCCCTGGCGCTGGCCGAGAGCCTCGCGAAGAAATCACAGACCTCGTTGCGTCTGCTCAAGCAGCACCTGGCACGCCGCATCGTCGCGGCCGTTCAGGCTTTGCCCGAGCCGGCTGCGCTGATGCCGGCCGATGCGCCGGCGACCCCGGCCGCGGCAACGCCGATCGTTGCGCCCTCCGAGCGCTTGCACCTGGAAGTGCGACAGTTGCACACGCTGGTCGTCACCTTGCGCGCATCCCCCTCGGTGTCAGAAGGCGATGCGATCGGACTGCTGAGTGATCTGCAAACCGTGTTCACGCAGATCGATGAGGCTTCACCGATCCGCAGCGTTCTGTTGTTCAGCGACTGGCCGGGCTTCTTACCGGAACTGTCTGCCGACGCACGCGCCGCCGCAGCGCTGGCTTGCGTGCAGACCTTGCAATCGCTTCGCCGGCCCTTGCTGGTCGGGCTGCTGCGAGATGCGACCGGCCTGGCCTGGTATTTCGCCCACCTGAGCGAAGCCTGCGTCTACAGCCGCGACGGCCTCTACTCCGGCGCTGAGGTGCTGGGCGACCCCGCGTTGGCCGGTCACGCGGCCGCAACCCTGGCGCTGCGCTGGGGTGGCGATGTGGCGAAGCAGCTGTTGATGGTTGGCGCCGAGGTCACGGGGGCGGCTTTGCTCAGCGACTTCGGGGTGACGCATGTGGTCGCGGCCGATCAGGTGCGCGCCCATGCGCTGACGCTCGCTGACGCACTGGCAGCCTTTCCGCCTGCCGCCTTGTCGACCTGGGTGGCGCGGCGGATGGCGCTGCTGGAGGCGCCAGCGGCTTCGATCGGTGATGCATCGGTCGACGCCAAAATGTCGGACCTGGCGCTTCCGGCCGCGCCCTTGGCGATCCGGCTCGGCTCGACCGTGATCTCGGCGACGGCCCACCCCGAAGGCATTCTCGAAGTGCGCATGGCCGATCGCGAGGCGAAGAACATGTTCTCCGACGCGTTCTCGCGCGGCATGAGCGAGGTGTTCGCGCATGTGGCCGAGAGCCCGGCCTACAAGGTCGTGGTGCTGACGGGCTACGACAACTACTTCTCGTCGGGCGGCACGCCCGACACGCTGCGCGCGATCCACGAAGGCCGGGCCGTGTTCACCGACAACAAGGTGTTCGAGCTGCCCTTGCACTGCCCGGTCCCGGTGATCGCTGCGATGCAAGGCCATGGCATCGGCGCGGGCTGGGCGATGGGCATGTATGCCGACTTCGCACTGTTCAGTGATGAAAGCCGTTATGTCAGCCCGTACATGGGCTATGGCTTCACGCCAGGGGCCGGATCGACCTTGATGTTCCCGGAGAAAATCGGGACCGATCTTGCCCGCGAGACGCTGCTGACCGCACAGGAGTTTGCCGGTGGCGAGCTGAAGGAGCGGGGCCTGCGCAACCCGGTGCTGCCGCGCGAGCATGTGCTGCCGGCAGCGATGGTGCTGGCGCGCCGCGTCGCGCAAAGCCCGCGCAGCCGCTTGGTGGCGCTCAAGCAGCAGGCCAGCCGGGCGCTGCAAGCGGCCTTGCCCGAGACCTTCGCGCATGAGTTGGCGATGCATGAACGCACCTTCGTGGGCCAAGCCGACACGCTGGCGCGCATCGAAGGCCGCTTTGGCGCGGAAGCTTCGCCGGCTGCTGCATCGGTGCCCACGGCTGCATCCACCCCGGCAACGGCTTTGCCGGTGGCGTCTGCGGCCACGCAGGACTTGGACGCCGGCGCGCTGATCGACAGCCTCAGGCAGATGCTGGCCCATGAGTTGCGCATGCCGGCGAACGAGATTGGCGAAGATGAACAGTTCGTCGACCTCGGCCTGGACTCCATCACTGGCGTGACCTGGATTCGCCGCGTCAACGAGGCCTATGGCACCTCGATCGAAGCGATCAAGGTCTACAGCCATCCGACCTTGGCGCAACTGGCGGGTTTTGTTCAGCAGCAGCGGCAGACGCTTGCAGGCTCTGCGACGGCTGCGGCGCCGAGCATGGTCGAGCACGGCGTCGAGGCCTTGGCGATCGCGATGGATGCGGTGACCTTGCCGGTGGGCCTTGATGATGTGCCCACGATCGCTGGGGCCTTGCGCGCGATGCTGGCCCACGAACTGCGCATGCAGGAAAACGAGATCGGCGATGACGAGCAGTTCGTTGATCTGGGGCTGGATTCGATCACCGGCGTGACCTGGGTGCGCCGCATCAACGAGCATTACGGCACTTCGATCGAGGCGATCAAGGTTTACAGCCACCCGACCTTGATGCAGCTCAGTCGCCATGTGCGCGATGAAGCGATCGCGGCGGCCGGCCCGGTTGCAGCAGCGCTCACGACGACATCTCCTGCGCGCACGATGGCATCCACGGCCATGAGCGTGCCATCCGCGCAGCCCGAGAGGCAAACGGCCGGCGCTGAATCGTCGGTGCATGTGTTGAGCTCCTGGCGCAGGCCGGGTGCGGCGGCGGCGGCATCCCCGTCATCCTTATCGCAACAACCCGCCTTGCAGCCGATTGCCGTGATCGGCATGGCCGGCCAGTTCGCGAAGGCGACCGATCTGGATGCCTTTTGGCGCAATATCGCCGAAGGCCGCGACTGCATCGAAGAAATTCCGACGCAGCGCTGGGACATCGAGCGCTACTACCAGGCAGGCGAGGCCGCCCCCGGCAAGACCTACAGCCGCTGGATGGGTGCGCTCGACGAGTTCGATCTGTTCGATGCGGCCTTCTTCAACATCTCACCGCGCGAGGCTCAGCGCATGGACCCGCAGCAGCGCTTGTTCCTGCAAGCCTGCTGGCATGCCATCGAGCATGCGGGCTACAACCCGAAGGCGCTGGCCGGACAGAAGTGCGGCGTCTTCGTCGGCTGCTCCGCGGGCGACTATCACCAGCTGTCCAGGCGCGAGCAGCTCAGCGGTCAGGGCTTCACCGGCGCGGCTTCCTCGATCCTGGCCGCGCGCATCTCTTACTTCCTCGATCTGCATGGCCCGAGCCTGTCGATCGACACGGCCTGCTCGTCGTCGCTGGTGGCCATTGCCAGTGCCTGTGACAGTCTGGTGCTGGGCAGCAGCGAGATCGCGTTGGCCGGTGGGGTCAACGTGATGGCCGGGCCGGCGATGCAGATCATGACCGCGCAGGTCGGCATGCTGTCGCCCCAGGGCCGCTGTTTCACCTTTGACGAGCGTGCGAACGGCATTGCGAATGGCGAAGGCGTGGGTCTCGTGATGCTCAAGCGGCTGGCCGATGCACAGCGCGATGGCGACGGCATTCACGGCGTGATCGAAGGCTGGGGCGTCAATCAGGACGGCAAGACCAACGGCATCACCGCGCCGAATGCCGATTCGCAAGCCCGCCTGCAGCGCGAGGTCTATCAGCGCTTCGGTATCGACCCGGCGAGTATTCAGCTGATCGAAGCACACGGCACCGGCACTGCACTGGGTGACCCGATCGAAGTCGCCGGCCTGAAAGACGCGTTCGCAGGCCATGCGCGTGATCAGGGCCGTGCCGCGCCTGTCGGCCATTGCGCGCTCAGCTCGGTGAAGAGCAACATCGGCCACTGCCTGACGGCTGCGGGGGTCTCCGGCGTGCTGAAGGTGCTGCTGGCGCTGAAGCATCAGCAACTGCCGCCGACCCTTCACTTCCAGCGGCTGAACCCGCACATCGCGCTCGAAGGCTCGCCGTTCTACATCAACGACCGCCTGCGTGAGTGGCCGAGCCCGGGCAACGCACCGCGCCGCGCTGCGGTCAATTCCTTCGGCTTCAGCGGCACCAACGCGCATGTGGTGATCGCCGATCACCCGGCAACGCTGGCCCGCACGCAGCGCGCCGCAGTTTCAGGGCGGCCGGTGATCGTGCCGCTGTCTGCGCACACCGCCGAGCAGCTGCAGCAACAGGCGCGCCATCTGCTGGCCTGCCTGAAGGCCGGCGGCACGCTCGATCTCGACCGCATCGCCTACACCTTGCAAATCGGCCGCGAGCCGATGAACGAGCGCGTGGCCTTCATCGCCAGCCGCGTCGATGAACTTCAAGGCCAGCTGCAGCGCTTCGCGCAGGCCGACTCAGGCGAGGCAGGCCAGGCTGCGGCGGCATATCGCGCCCAGGTCAGCAGTCACAAGGAAACCTTGCGCACGCTGGCACCCGATGCCGACTTCCAGACGCTGGTGGCCCAGTGGATCGGCAAGCGCGAGCTGCCCCGCTTGGCCGATCTTTGGGTCAAGGGTCTGACCATCGACTGGGCCGCATTCCATGCCGATCGGCAAGCGCCGCTGCGCATCGGCCTGCCAGGCTATCCGTTCGCGAAAGAGCGGCATTGGCTTGAACCCGAGAGCGAGGACGAAGGCTTCGCAGGGGCATTGGGTGGGAAAGCCGTTAACGCGGAGGCGGTAACGGTGTTGTCACCCTGCGATGACGAAATGTTCGCGTGGGTCAAACGCCGCGAGGCCGACCCGACCGTGGCCGACATCGACCTCTATGACCGCGACGGGCAGGTCTGTGTTCAGCTCAAGGGCCTGGCCTGGGGCGAAGCCGCTGCGATGGCACGGCCTGCACCACAGGGACCCAGTACGGCCATCGCCGATGCGTTTGCCGAGCAGGCGGCGGCGGTGAATGCATCGATGATGTCAATGACCGCTGCGGTGCGGCCCGCCGAGACCGCTTCGCCGGCGATCTCGGCCGACCTGCTGCGCCAGCAACTGAAGATGAGCCTGGCCGATGCCTTGTTCATGAAGCCGTCGGATGTGGACTTGCGCAAGTCGTTTACCGAGCTGGGCCTCGATTCGATCATCGGCGTCGAATGGGTCAAGTCGCTGAACAAGCAATACGGCACCGCGATCTCCGCGACCCGTGTCTATGACCACCCGAGCGTGAGTGAGCTGGCGGCTTATCTGCAGACGCAGATCGTCAGCCGGCCGGCCGTGGCCGAGCCTGTCGCCCAGGCGCTTGTGAGTCAACCGCCGCCGGCGCTGCCTGGAACGGCTGCATTGACGCAGCCGGCAACGGCCGGCATTTCGTTGGAGGCCTTGCAGCAGCAACTGAAGCTGAGCCTGGCCGAAGCGCTGTTCATGAAGGTGTCGGACATCGACGTGAACAAGTCCTTCACCGAGCTGGGACTGGATTCGATCATCGGGGTCGAGTGGGTGAAGGCGATCAACAAACAGTTCGGCAGCCAGCTTTCCGCGACGCGGGTGTATGACCACCCCAGCGTCAAGGAACTCGCGGCGCATCTGCAACGTGAAATCGGCGGCGGGCCCGTCGCTGCTCATTCGCCGATGCCTGCGCCGGTGCCTGTGCCGGTGCCTGCGAAGGCTGCAGTCCGCGCAGCTGCAAAAGCCGAGGCGCGCGCCGCGGTTGCGCCGGCCAAGCCAGCGCCCGATCCAGCTGCCGCGTCGGCACTGATTTCAAGCGAAGCCCTGCAGCAGCAATTGAAGGCGAGCCTGGCCGAAGCGCTGTTCATGAAGGTGTCGGACATCGACGTGAACAAGTCCTTCACCGAGCTGGGACTGGATTCGATCATCGGGGTCGAGTGGGTGAAGGCGATCAACAAACAGTTCGGCACCCACCTTTCGGCCACGCGGGTCTATGACCACCCGAGCATCAAGGAGCTGGCGCTGCACCTGATCGGCGAGATGGGAGCGGCGCGGGCCTCGGTTGCGCAGGCTGTGGCAGACGACCCCGTCGCATCGCAACCCGCCCGCTTTGCTGAGGCTGCGGGGGTGATACCGGCCGAAGCCTTGCCCGTGACACAGTGCGCCGCAGCGGCCTCGCGGCCTGCCACGGCGCAGGCTGCAGTTCAGGCCTGGGCCGCGCAATCTCGGCGCACCGGCATTCGCTTCGAGCCGAAGTACGGCCCGCAGTTCAAGAGCCTGTATTTCTACAGCGCCGATGGCGAGGGCGACTTCGAAGCCGACGGCGAGTTCACGCTGCGCTTCGCGATCAACCCGCAGCGCAATGTGTGCCTGAAAGAGCATGTGGTGTTCGGCGAGCACTTGTTGCCGACCGATGCCTACATCGAACTGGTTTACGCCAGCTACCGGACTTATTTTTCCTCCGGGCCGGTCAGCCTGAAGAACTTGGCCATCAACAGCCCGATCCTGGGCGAGAAGGGCCGTGACACGCAGGTGAAGCTCGTGTTCCGCCGCTCCGGCGACGAGCTGCAGTTCTTTGTCCGCTCGAGCGCTTCGCCGGATTTCAGCCATGAGCAACTGCACATGCAGGGCTTCATCGCACTGACGGACGCCACGGTGTCACGCCGCTTCGACGAAGTGTTCGCCATCGAGCAGGAGATTGGTGGCGCGGCCATTCCAACCAATGCCGGAACCCACTACGCGCCGCTGCAGATGCTGCGCTTCGGTGAAGCCGCAGCGCTCGGGCAGATCCACATTGCCGAGCACGGCTTCGGGTTCATCGCCAACCCGTTCGTGCTGTATGGCGGGCTGTGCACCGTCATCAACCATGCGGGCTGGCTGGCGGCGCGATATCACGGCGCCAGCAGCGACCAGTTCCTGCCTTATCGCCTGGGCAGGGTTCAGGTATTGGGCCGAATGGACGAGGCCGACTACCGCTGCCATGCACAGGTGCTGAAACTCGGGCACGACGCAATCGAGTACGGTTTCGAGATCGTCAATGGCCAGGGCCAGCCGGTGATGGTGGTCGATTCGATCGTGCTGCGACGCGTGGCCAGCCACGTTTTGCAGCAGCAGGCGCAGGCCTTGAAGCGTTTGCCGCGCAGCAGCGTGGCGCCGAGCCCGGCCGCTGCGCCGGGCTCACGGGCCGAAGAGAAGATCGCGATCATCGGCATGTCTTGCCGCTTTCCCGAGAGCGAAAGCGCCGATGCCTTCTGGGACAACCTGAAGGCAGGCCGTGACTGTGTCACCGAAGTGCCCGCGGGCCGCTGGGGCGCCGAGGCCGACTGGTACCACCCCGATCCGCGCCACCCGCACACCTCGTATTCGAAGTGGGGCGGCTTTCTGGACCGCATCGACACCTTTGACGCGCTGTTCTTCGGCATCTCTCCGGCCGAGGCCGAGCTGATCGACCCGCAGCAGCGCATCTTCCTGGAGCAGTGCTGGAAGGCGATCGAGAACGCAGGCTACGCGCCGAGTGCGCTGTCCCATCAGGCCTGCGGTGTGTACGTTGGCTGCGCGAGCGGCGATTACACCCGCGTGCTGGCCGAAGAGGGGCAAGACAGCCGTGGCGCGGCGTTCATGGGCTCGTCCACGGCGATCCTGGCCGCACGCATCTCCTACCACCTCAACCTCAAGGGCCCGGCGCTGGCGGTCGACACGGCGTGCTCGTCGTCGCTGGTGTCGGTGCATCTGGCCTGCGAGAGCATCCGCAGCGGCGAGAGCCCACTGGCGCTTGCCGGTGGCATCAACCTGCTGGCCACGCCGATCGGCCATATTTTGACCTCCCAGGTCGGCATGCCTTCACGCGATGGACGCAGCGCCGCGTTCGATGCATCGGCCAACGGCATCGTGTTCTCCGAAGGCTGCGGCGTGCTGCTGCTGAAGGCCCTGTCGCAGGCGGAGCGCGACAACGACAACATCCTGGGTGTGATCCAGGGTTCGGGCACCAACCAAGACGGCAAGACCAACGGCATCACGGCGCCCAGTTCGAAGGCGCAGGTCCAGTTGATGCAGCAGGTCTACAGCCGTTTCGGCATCGACCCGAAGCGCATCAGCTATGTCGAAGCGCATGGCACCGCCACGCCGCTGGGCGACCCGATCGAAGTCAGTGCCTTGAATTCGGTGTTCGGGCCAGCCGAGGCCGGCCGGCCGCACTGCGCACTGGGCTCGGTGAAGAGCAACATCGGCCACACCGGCTTTGCGGCCGGCGTGGCAAGCATGATCAAGGTGCTGCTGTGCATTCAGCACCGCACGCTGGTGCCGTCGATCCATTACAGCCAGCCCAACCCGCACATCGAATTCGAGACCTCGCCGCTGCGCGTGAACACGCAATTGCGCGAGTGGGTCAGCGATCAAGCGCGCTTGGCGACCGTCAGCTCGTTCGGCTTTTCGGGCACCAACGCCCACATCGTGATCGAAGAGCATGTGGCGTCGACCGATGCGGCCCAGCCGCTGGCGCCGTCTGCATTCGCGCCGAAGGAGCGGGTCTTCGTTCCGTTGTCGGCCAAGACCGAAGCGCAACTGAGGCAGGCGGTTCGCGGCCTGCTGAGCTTCGTGCAGCGTCAGCAAGACACGCTGGATCTGACGCGGCTGGCCCACACGCTGCAGCTAGGCCGCGATGGCATGGACCATCGCGCCGGCTTCATCGCCAGCTCGGCCGATGAGCTGATCGAGAAGCTGCAAGCCTGGCTCGAAGGCCCGGCGCACACCGACGGGGTTTATCGCGGGCAGGCCTCGCGCAACGATGAGTTGCTGGCCACCTTTGCCGGCGACGACGAGATGCGCGGGCTGATCGAGCGATGGCTGCTGCGCAAAGACCTGCCGAAGATCGCCGACCTGTGGGTGCGCGGCTTCGAGCTCGATTGGCGCCCGCTGTACAGCGGCGCGCCTGCGGGCCTGGCGCCACGCCGCATGGCCTTGCCGACTTACCCGTTCGCGCAGGAGCGCTGCTGGGTGGAACGCAGCGCGTCACCGCGCTCGCGCGGTTTGCGGCTGGCGCAGGGCGCGGTGCCGGTCCTGCACCCGCTGTTGCACAGCAATACCTCTGACCTCAGCCAGCAAAGCTACACGACGCGCCTGATCGGCAACGAGTTCTACCTCGACGATCACCGCGTCAACGGGCAGCCGGTGTTGCCGGCCGTGGCATGCCTGGAGATGGCACGCGCCGCGCTGACGGATGCGATGCGGGCCGAGAAGGTCTCGCTGCACCTGGAGTTGCGCCATGTGGCCTGGGCGCAGCCGATCACGGTGGCCGAGCCGCGCAGCGTCACGATTGCGGTGTTCTCCGAGCATGGCGAGCAGATCGAGTTCGAGATCTACAGCCATGCCGACGGCGGCGATGAGGTGATGCATTGCCAGGGCAGCTGTGTGGTGCCGGGTGCGGCCGGCAGCAGCGAGTTCGCCAACCTGCGGCTTGACCTGAATGCGCTGCGTGCGCAGATGACGCAAGGCCGGCTGACGGCTGCCGAGCTTTATCCGGTGTTCGCCGCGATGGGCCTGCAATACGGCCCCGCTTTCCAGGGCATCGCGGCGCTGCATCGCGGCGAACGGCAATTGCTGGCCGAGTTGCAGCTGCCCGACGCCGCACGCGGGGCGGGTGCCGGCTTCGTGCTGCACCCGAGCCTGATGGACAGCGCGCTGCAAGGCTCGATCGCGTTGATCAACGAGGCGATGGAGCTCGACGCCACGCCCTCATTACCGTTCGCGATCGAATCATTGCGGGTGATCTCTGCCTGCAGCGATCGGATGGTCGCGTGGGTCCGCCATTCTCCTGGCGCCCCGGGCACGGCGGCTTCGGCATTGACCAAGATCGACATCGACCTGTGCGAACCCGACGGCAAGGTCTGCGTGCAGATGCGCGGTTTTTCTTCGCGGCCCATGGAAGGCAGCTCGTCCTTCGATGAGGCCCATTACCAGTCCATCATCGCCGGCATTCTCAGCAACGAGATCTCTGCCGACGACGCCCTGCAACTCGGGAATCTATGAAGCAAGAGCTCGCGAAAATCTACCGTGAACTGGCCGCCGGAACGCTGTCCAAGCCCGAGGCCCTGCAGCGGATCAAGGCCCTGTCGCAGCGGCCGCGCAGTGCGCGCGTTGCGGCCGAAGCGGCGTGCACCGAAACCTTGTTGGCCACGCCCACCTGGCAGCGCGTGGATGCACCGGCGTCAGTGAGCGTTGCAGCAGCGGCGCCAGCGCGCCGGGTGTTGATGCTGAACCTGCCCGATGTCGACGCGGCCCGGCTCGAAGCCGAGCTGCCGAACAGCCACTGCGAGGCCTTGCCGATGCCGCTTGCGGCCAGCGCGGCGCAAGCGTATGCGGCCGTCGCGCTCGCTTGCTTCGAAGCCTTGCGCAGCGTGATGCAGAGCCGGCCGCAAGGCACGGGCCTTGTGCAACTGGTGGCGGTCGACGGGGGCCGTGCCCACCTGCTGGCCGGCTTGGCGGGGCTGTTTGAAACCGCGTCGCTGGAGAACCCGGTCGTGCGCGGCCAGGTGCTGATCGTCGATGCCGAGTTGCCGGTCACCGAACTCGCATGGCGTCTGAATCAGGAGGCTCATGACACGCCGGAGCATCCTCCGGAGCGCCTGGTGCGCTACCACGGGCGGGAGCGTTGGGTGCGGCGCTGGCACAGCGTCAACGAAGTGCTGGCCGAGCCACCTTGCAACTTCAAGGAGCACGGCGTTTATCTGATCACCGGCGGGCTGGGTGGATTGGGCCAGTTGATTGCTAACGATGTGCTGGCATGCACCGCGGGTGCCAGGCTCGTGCTGACCGGCCGCACAGTGCCCTCTGGTGCCAAGCTCGCGGTGCTCGAGTCGTTGCGCCAGACCGGACGCGTGGAATACCGGCAGGTCGATGTGGGGGATGCGGCGCAAGTGCAGGCGCTGATCGGCTCGATCGTCGCGGCGCACGGCCAGCTCAACGGCATCATTCACAGCGCGGGCGTGGTCCGCGATGACTTCATCCTGAAGAAGACAGGCGCCCAGTTCGCGGAGGTGCTGCAAGCCAAGGTGGCCGGCACCGAACACCTCGATCGCGCCAGCCAGGCGCTGGGCCTGGACTTTCTGCTGCTGTTCTCGTCGATCGCTTCGTGGGCCGGCAACGTGGGCCAGTGCGACTACGCGGCGGCCAATGGCTTCATGGAACAGTTCGCCAGTCACCGCAACGCCTTGGTGGCCGCAGGCCTGCGCCACGGGCGCACGCTGGCGCTGGCGTGGCCGCACTGGCTGCAAGGCGGCATGCACGCCGACGCGGCCAGCATGGCGCAGCTCGAAAAGCGCACCGGGCTGCGTTCGATGGACACGGCCGAAGGCGTGAGCGCGCTGCACCGCAGCCTCGCCTTGCCGCACAGCCACCTGATGGTGATGCACGGCCAGGCCGCCGAGCTGCGGCGTGCGTTGAATGCACCGCGCACGGCACCGGCGCTGCCTGCCTGCACACCACCGGTTGCGTCATCGGTTGCCGGCGTGATCGCGACCGCAGCGCAGCCCAAGCCTGCGGCAGTCGCTGATTCCCCGTTGCCCACCGCCGAACTCACGGCAAAGACCCGCGAGTTCCTGCGCCAGGAGTTTTCGACGGTGCTGAAGATTCCGGTGCAGCGCATCGAGTCGCGTGCGGCGCTGGAGAACTACGGCATCGATTCGATTCTGGCGATGAACCTGACAGGCCGGCTCGAAGCCAGCTTCGGCAGCCTCGCCAAGACCTTGTTCTTCGAATACCAAAGCATCGACGAGCTGGCCGACTATTTTGTGCAGGCCCATGCCGCGAAGCTGAACACGTTGTTGGGCACTCGCCCGGCGCCGTTGGCCGCGCCATCGATCGCTGAGGCTGCGCCGACCGCGGCGGTCACGCTGCCGGCCGCGCGCGC
>CAXTCD010000094.1:0-19568 GCA_964242145.1 uncultured Rhizobacter sp. | reverse complement strand
GGGCGCGGGCGCTGGCGCTGGCGCTGGCGCGGGTGCTGGCGCAGGAGCGGGCGCTGGTGGTGGAGTTACCGTTCCACCTTCGATGCGGAAGGACGACGCCAAGTCATTGAAGCGAGACGACACGAGGTTCGCATTGCTGCCCGTCAAGACCAGCGCAGAGCCCTGATAGTTGACGTGCTGATACAGCGTGACTTTGGCGCCGGCAGGCACGCGAACCGAAGAAATGCGGTCGTTCCAGCTGCGGTCGACCCAGGGGTTATTGGCATCGGAGCAGAACGAAGCACCCCGGTAATCGATGTGCTCGTAGAAGCAGACGGTTGGGGCAGCTTGCACCGACGCGGCGGCCATCATGCCGGTCATTGCGATACACGCCAGAACAATGGCATTCAGCGGTTTTTGGATTGGGTCTCTCATACGAGTCTCTTTCGTTGTAGTGGCAGACATTTGGCAATGACACCCGCATGCAGAGGCAGAAATTCCGAACTGCTAGCGCTTGCCTAGGATATGAGAGGGTTCCGCTGACTCTGTAAAGTCATGTAATGCGTGATCACGCAAAGCATTCGAGGCGAAGCACCGCTTCATCAGATTCAAACAAGCGTCGCATAACCTGCAGCGCAGCACCGGTCAGCCCATTCATGGCTTGGCTACGTTGTGATGGATGGCTTTCCAGCAAGACTGAAATCGGGAAGACCAACGCACAGTTTGTAGGTATCCATACGCTGTGTTGCGTCAAACCACCGGCAGTTACGAGCACTTGAAATCTCATTCCGGCGAATTGCGCGCATCAATCGCCATCGCGTGACAGTGCATCGGGCGCTCTTCCTACAGCAGATGACGCCGAGTTTCCTTACAAACGAAGCTCAATCAACGACCTCTGCGGCGCGCTGTTCGGTGCCCAGCCTGTGCTTCTATGACCCCCCGTACGAACAAGTTGTCCTTTCGCGTGCTCACCGTGAACACCCACAAGGGGTTTTCATTCTTCAACCGCCGCTTCATCCTCCATGAGCTGCGCGAAGCAGTGCGCGGCGTTGGTGCCGACATCGTCTTTCTGCAAGAGGTATTGGGAACACACACCACGCACCCGACTCGCCATGCGAATTGGCCCGAAGCGCCGCACTACGAGTTTCTGGCCGACAGCATCTGGACGGACTTTGCCTATGGCCGCAACGCGGTCTACCCCTCTGGCCACCACGGCAACGCGGTGCTGTCGAAATTCCCGATCGAGCGCTACGAGAACCGCGATGTCTCCGTCAGCGGCCCGGAGAAGCGCGGGTTGCTGCACTGCGTGATGCGCGTGCCAGGGAATGAAGAGACTCAGCTGCATGCAATCTGCGTGCACCTCGGCCTGCAGGAGGCCCATCGCCGCAAGCAACTTGAATTGCTGGTGAAGTTGATCGACACCGAGATCCCGCCGGACGCGCCGCTGCTGATCGCCGGCGACTTCAATGACTGGCGGGTACGTGCACACAGCGTGTTGAACCGATGTGCCGGCCTGCGCGAGGTTTTCGTGCATGCCAATGGGCGTGCCGCGAAGACCTTCCCGGCGCGTTTCCCGGTGCTGCGTCTGGACCGGATTTACGTTCGCAATGCCGAGGTGCACAAGCCGATGGTCTTGCCCCACAAACCCTGGTCCCACCTGTCGGACCACGCCCCCCTCGCCGCGGAGATCACACTGTGAGCATCAAGCCCCGTTGGAAGTCTGGCAATCGTTTCGAGCTGCTCGAAAACGGCGAAGCCTTTTTCCCCGCCGTGTTCGAAGCGCTGGCGCAGGCCAAATACGAAGTGCTGATCGAAACCTTCATCCTCTTCGAAGACAAGGTCGGCTTGGCGCTGCATGAAGCCATGCTGATGGCGGCTCAGCGCGGCGTGCAGATTGACATCACGGTCGATGGCTTCGGCTCACCCGACCTTTCGCCTGAATTCATTGGCTCGCTGACCCGAGCCGGCGTGCGCTTCCATGTGTTTGATCCACATGCGCCGCTGCTGGGCATGCGGCTGAACGTGTTTCGGCGCATGCATCGCAAGATTGTCGTGATCGATGGTGTTCGCGCTTTCGTGGGCGGTATCAACTATTCAGCCGATCACCTGGCCGACTTCGGGCCGCAAGCCAAGCAGGACTACGCGGTGGAAGTCAACGGTCCCATCGTCGAAGACATTCACCGCTTCGCGCTGAACTCGGTGTCGCCGCCTCAGTCTCGTGGCCGCCGGCCCTGGTTCCGCCGGCGCAAGCCCGACGCGCCGCACCCGGCGGCCGCCAATCAGGCCGGCAAAGCCGATGCGATGTTCGTCACCCGAGACAACCACCAGCACCGCAGCGACATCGAAAAGCACTACCGCATTGCGCTGAGGGCCGCGCGCCACGAAGTGATCATTGCCAACGCCTATTTCTTTCCCGGCTACCGCTTTCTGAAGGAAATGCGCCGCGCTGCGCGCCGTGGCGTGCGCGTTCGGCTGATCCTGCAAGGCGAGCCCGATATGGCGGTGGTGAAGGTAGCTGCAGGCATGCTGTATGACCACCTGCAGCGCTCCGGCGTGCAGATCTACGAATACTGCAAGCGGCCCTTGCACGGCAAGGTGGCCTTGGCCGACGATGAATGGGCCACGGTCGGATCAAGCAACCTCGACCCGCTGAGCCTGTCCTTGAACCTCGAGGCCAACGTGATCATTCGCGACAAGGTCTTCAACCAGCAGCTTCGGGCACGCCTTGAAGAATTGATCGCGCACAGCTGCAAGGAGGTGCCGGCGCCGACCGAAGCCGCGCCTTCATGGCCGCGCATGGCACTGACTTACTTCGTCTTCCATTTCCTGCGGCGCTTCCCCGCCTGGGCGGGTTGGTTGCCTGCACACGAACCTCGCATTCAGCACATCAGCCAGACCTCGACGCAAGCGAACGCCGAGCGCAGCGGTGCGGACCTCGTGCAAGAGCGCGGGCAAGAAACGCAGGCATCGTGACCATGACCCACGCCTCCGCCCTGCCTTCGCCGACCCAGCGGCGGCGCTGGTGGCCGCATCTGCGGCGCGCGGCGACGATCGCTTTCGTGCTGTTGGTTGTCGCCTTGCTCGTCACGCAAGCACGCACGATCGAATGGAGCGAAGTCGGCGAGGCCTTGCGTGCTTACCCTGCTCGCACCTTATGGATCGCTGCGGCGCTGGCCGTGTTGAGCCATTCGATCTACAGCAGCTTTGATCTGATCGGCAAACAATGGACCGGCCATGAAGTGCCAGCGCGCCATGTGGTTCCGCTGACCTTTGTTTGCTACGCCTTCAACCTGAACCTGGGCTCGCTGGTCGGTGGCTTTGCGCTGCGTTATCGCCTTTATTCTCGGCAAGGACTGGGCGCCAACACCGTGACCCGCGTGCTGGGCTTGAGCCTCGTGACCAACTGGTTGGGTTATCTGCTGCTGGCCGGCCTCTTGTTCGCATCAGAATGGGTTACGCCACCCGACGATTGGAAGATCGGCGCCGTGGCCTTGAAATCGCTCGGCTTCGGACTGCTGACCACGGCAGCGGCCTATGTGCTGGCTTGCGCGTTCTCGCCACGCCGCAGCTTGTCGCTGCGTAGCCATCGCTTCGAGTTGCCAAGTGGGCGCATGGCGCTGTGGCAGATGACGGTCTCGGCCGCGAATTGGGCCACGATGGGCGCTATCGTTTTCGTGCTGCTGAAAGGCGACGTCGCTTACCCCTTGGTGCTGGGCTCGCTGCTGATCGCCGCAATGGCCGGCGTGTTGACGCATGTGCCGGCGGGCCTGGGCGTGCTGGAGGCGGTGTTCATCGCGCTGCTCGGCAGCCTGGTGCCAGAAGGCCAATTGCTGGGTGCGCTGCTGGCCTATCGCGCGATGTACTACGTGGCGCCGCTGATCATCGCGACGATCTTGTACTTCACGATCGAAGCCCGCCCACGGGTTGCAAGGGCGTTGCCGGCGCCTCGTTGAGCCACCTTGCGAGTTCACCCACGCTGCCGCTGAAGGATCGTTTGATCGCGAACTGGCGCAGTCTTTCCTGGGCCACCGGGGCCTCGCATCCAGACCCGCCCGACAATGCGCGGCTTCCTGCTGACCGCGCCGTTTGGCGGCAGCAGCCCACACCGTGCCTAGCAAAGTGCCGCGCCCATGTCTGACGACTACCAGATCGAAATTCCGCCGTCCTTTTATGCGGTCTATACCGACACCAGGCGGCGCCTGACCGCACCGATGACGGAAGTGCGGTCGCGCTACGAAGCCTGCGAAGACCTGGCCAATCACCTGGTCGACCACGGCAAACAAGTGCATTTCGATCTGGGTGTCTCGGAAGACGAAGTGTTGATGCGCTGCCATGCCGGCTTGTTGACACCGGAGTCGGGCGTGTCGGTTGCCGAAGCCACCTGGGTCGTCACGCGCCTGGCTGAACTGCTGGGATGGGAGCCGCTGCCGCTTGATGGCAGTGGGGCGCACTGAAGCCTTTCAACGCAGGCGCGGCGGCAGAGCACCATGCTTTATGGTGAGCCCATGCGCTCATCACCCAGCACGTTTCCCGCGTGTTTCCTATCGCCTTGATTCGGGAATCTTGCTGCATGATGCGGCGCAAAGTGTGATCAATGCACGAATCACCCGCCTCTTTGCGGGGGCCCGCGAAAGGGGGCCCAGATAGAATGCTCTATCGACGCAGGCACCAGTCACCGCGTCGATGTCATTTCTGACCTGAGCTCCGCGCTCCCTCACCCGTCTGCCTGCGACTGGCGCACCTCGTAAAAGCGACAGGCCGATTCACTCTCTGGAATCCAATGTCCTTCGACTCCCTCGGCCTTGCTGAGCCGCTGCTGCGTGCCGTTCACGAACAGGGTTACACCACCCCGACTCCCATCCAGGCGCAAGCCATCCCGGCGGTCTTGAGCGGTGGTGACCTGCTCGGTGGCGCTCAAACCGGTACCGGCAAGACCGCCGGCTTCACGCTGCCGATGCTGCATCGCCTGATGGCGAACCCCGGTGTGCGCGATGCCAAAGGCCGCTTGCCGATCCGCGCGTTGATCCTCACACCCACGCGTGAACTCGCCGCTCAGGTCGAAGAAAGCGTGCGCAACTACGGCAAGTACACCAAGCTGACATCGATGGTGATGTTCGGCGGTGTCGGCATGCAACCACAGATCGACAAGCTCAAGCGCGGGGTCGACATCCTTGTCGCGACTCCTGGCCGGCTGCTCGATCACCATCAACAGCGCACGCTGGACCTGAGCCACATCGAGATTTTCGTGCTCGATGAAGCCGATCGCATGCTCGACATGGGCTTCATCCACGACATCAAGAAGGTGCTGGCGGTGCTGCCGCAGCAAAAGCAAAGCTTGCTGTTCTCAGCCACCTTCAGCGACGAAATCAAGTCGCTGGCTGACCGTTTGCTCAACAAGCCGGCGCTGATCGAAGTGGCGCGCCGCAACCAGACCAACGACAGCATCGCGCAGAAGGTCCACCCGGTGGGCCGCGAGCTGAAGAAGGATCTGCTGTGCCACCTGATCAAGGAAAACAACTGGGATCAGGTGCTGGTGTTCACGCGCATGAAGCACGGTGCCAACCGCCTGGTTGAACACCTGCTGAAGCAAGACATCAGCGCAATGGCCATTCACGGCAACAAGAGCCAGAGCGCACGCACCAAAGCGCTGGCCGATTTCAAGAGCGGCTCGCTGCAAGTGCTGGTCGCCACCGACATCGCAGCCCGCGGCATCGACATCGACCAGTTGCCGCACGTCGTCAACTACGAGTTGCCCAACGTGCCGGAAGACTATGTGCACCGCATCGGCCGCACCGGCCGTGCAGGCGCGCAAGGGGAGGCGGTTTCGCTGGTGTGCGTGGATGAAAACGGCTTCCTTCGCGAGATCGAAAAGCTGATCAAGCGCGAGATCCCGAAAGAGATCGTTCCTGGCTTTGCGCCCGGCGCGAATGAACGAGCCGAGCCCATCGTGCTGGGCCGCATGGTGATCGGCGAAGGTGCCGGCCGTGGCGGCCACCGCGGTGGCAATGCCGGCGGGGGTGGGCGCAGCAACGGCGGCGGCGGCGGTGGCGGCAATCCAGGCCGTGGCCGCAACGATTCGCGTCAAGACGCTCGCTCGGCGCCACCGGCCCGATCCGGCAACGCAGCACCTGCACGCCAGGCAACGCCCGCCGCGCGACCTCAAGGCCCGCGCCCTGAACCCCGTCGCGAGGGTTCACGCCCTTCAGCGCCGCGCCTGACTCAACCCAAACGCTGAGCGGTCTCTGTTTGCCACGCGTCATTCAATGAAGATGACTGTGGCAGAAGAATGAAAGCGCATCTAACGCAAAGGTGTCACGCAGCCATCAGAGTCCTCTGAACGTTGCCGGCTCGATCATCGAGCCGGCATCCCAAAAAAAGCCCGGCATGCCGGGCTTTTTCAATTCATGCGGGGAACGCTCAAGCGGCTTTGTCGGTTTTCACCGACTTGGCCCTCTTGCTTTTTTTGACCTTCTTTGCCTTCTTTTCGTGGGTGCCGGAAGCCTTGACTTCATGGGCAGCGGGGCCGGCCGACGGAGCCGATGCGTCTTGAGCCAACGCGCCCATCGAGAAGGTGACAGCGATCAGCGCTGCGATGATTTTGTTCATGATGAATTTCAAGGCAAAGGTTATGAGAGCGTTCCGCTCGCCCGCACAACGCGGCCTCGGTTCAGCCAGTTGACGCTCGCTGCACAAAAAATCGCCGCCGCCGGCTGACGATGCTGCAAGCGTCAGCGCTCAGCCCGTCATTCAAACCGCCCCTGCCGCAACCATTTGGTCGCCACCCATTTCTCACCGGCCAGCACCGGGGCACCGCCATGCAAGGTGCGCGTCATCGGATGGGGCCGGTCATAGCTGAAGAACACCGCATTGCCTTTGACCGGCGCCACTTCCAGATTCACATCGGGGAAGGTCGTGGCCCCACCCAGCTCTGGTGTGTTGAGATAAGTCACAAGGGTCGCGAGCCGCTGGCCGCCGCGCTTCAGGATGGATGGCGTGCCCGACTGATCGGGGTCGAAATAGTCATAGTGCGGCTTGTATTCGGCTCCCGGCCGATAGCGAAGAATCTGCAGGCCTTCGCCGTTTTCAATCGGCCAATCGAGCAAGGCCGCAATGCGTGCTTCGAAGCGCGCGCAGACCGGGTTTTCGCCCCGTGCGAAAAACATACCATCGCTGGTACGCGCCGTATTGACTTCGCTGGAGCCGGTGGTGGTCATCACCGTCTCCGAACGCGCAAGACGCTGGCGAGCCAGGGCCACCAGTTCGTCGCATTCGTCTGCTGACAGCACATTGCCGAACACCACCACGCGCGGGTTGCGCATCGTCATCACGATCTTGATGTGATGACCACCCACCACCAGGGAAGAAGGCGAGTCCAGCAGGTTCGGCTCGGGAACGGGCACTGGCGCCGGCAGGCCGTTCTGCTGCGCATGCTCCTTCAGGAATCCAGCGAGCGTGTCTTCGAGCGCGACCAGCGCCACGTCTTCCGTCCAACCACTGGCCATCATCGACTTCAATACTTCGTCAGGCGGACGACCCGCCTTGGCCTGCTCGATGATCCATTGGCGCAATTCAGGGGTAATGGGTTGATCGCTCATCGTTGTGATTCTGAAGGATTGAACATGAAGAGCAAGCGGGAGGCGTGGCGTTCGGGTTGTCAGGCCTGCGCAATGCGACGATGGAACACCAGACGATCGGGCTGTGAATCGGTTGCGCTGAAACGGTAGCCCTCGGCGTTGAATTTCTCCAGGCCTTTGGGCGTGGTCAGGCGCTTGCTGATGGCATGCCGAAGCATCAGCCCGCGCGCTCGCTTGGCAAAGAAGCTGATGACCTTGTACTTGCCGTTCTTCCAGTCTTCGAACACGCACTCGATCACGCGTGGCTTCAGCACCTTGCGGTCGGCAGCACGAAAGTATTCCTGGGAAGCCAGATTGACGATCACCGGTGATGCGTCTTCTGCCAGCGTTGCGTTCAGCTCTTCGGCCAACGTGTCGCCCCAGAAGGCATACAGGTTCTTGCCTTGCGGGTTAACCAGCGCCGTGCCCATCTCAAGGCGGTAAGGCTGCATGCGGTCGAGCGGCCGAAGCAGGCCATACAGGCCGCTCAGGATCGACACATGCTGCTGGGCCCAGGCGAGATCGGCGGGCTCCAGGCTTGAGGCATCGAGGCCCTCGTACACATCGCCGTTGAATGCGAGCATCGCGGGCCGGCTGTTCTTGGCCGTAAAACGGCGCGACCAAGCGCGATAACGCTCGACATTCAAGGTGGCAAGGTTCTCGGACAGGCTCATCAGTTCAGCGATTTCTTCGGGCGTCTTGGGTTGCAGCACCTCGATCAATTCTGCTGATCTCGCAATGAACCTCGGCAGCGTCTCGCTTTGCGTCGTCAAGGGGCTTTCGTAGTCGAGTGTTTTGGCGGGAGAGATAAGGAAATGCATCGGCGGGATTTTCGGGGAGACCGGCACATCTTCGCAAAGTCATCCGCGCTTTGGCTCCCTGCGCGAAGGTGGCATTGTCAGAATCAGTTACGCCTTCACTTCCTGCGAGCCACCATGCGCAACAGCCACCTCCTCTCCTGGCTCGGGCAAATCCTCCTCGGGCTTGTCATCCTCACAGGCAGCACTGAAGTCGCTCTGACCTTTTGGAAAAGCGCACCCGAAATCGCAGCCGCAGCCGCCACCGTGGCATTTTTCGGCCTGTGGACTCTGGTGCGGGCCGAACTTCAGGACCGCCCGCATCGCCTTCTGCGCAAGGTCCGCAAAGCACTGCGCTTTCCGGCGCAATGGTCGGTGAAGCTCGACAAGCGTGTGCCGCAAGGCGGCATCATTCCCGTGGCGGTGATGCGCGCCGATGGCGTTCGCTTCGTGATCGACATTCAGCGTCATCCGGAGTGCGAATGGAACACCCCGCAAAAGGAAGGTGAACCGCTGCTCGTAGGCCCACGAGGCAAACCCTTCAAGACCGATCTGGCCGGCCCGCTGCTTCAGGCGGCTGCAGCCTGGGACGCCACACCCGTGCTGTGGCTGCCGGAAGCCATCACACCGCGCAACATGCGTCAGGAAGGTGTCACTTTGATCGTGGTCATGGGCAGTGCTCGGGAACTGCAGCACGCTCTGCGCAGCGCAGAACGCGTACCCGGCCACCGCCAAGCAACGCCAGGCTCGCCGAGTTTGACCTCTTCACCCACCCGCAACCCAGCGGCGCAGCCCTCCGACGGCAACATCGGCCACGAGCATCTGACGGCTTGAGGGCGTATCGCATCCGTACGTCAACCGTACGGGGCGTCGCTCATTTCTCGTGAGGATGGGCCGAGCGCTCCGGTTGCCTGGCTCCTCTCTCATCTAATTGAAACGAAGACCGACGAACGCACATTTGCCCTTGGGCAGCGGGTGGCGCAGTGCGTCCAAACCCGCGTCACCCGCAACGGCACACGGCTGGGCATTCCAAATTCACCGCGCCATAAGTCAGCGCTTGTTTTGAGATACGGCAACGAATAGACTGTATATAAATACAGTCCTTCATGCCGTGAACTCCGCTTACTCACCCGATTTGCCACCGCTGCAGTCCACGCGGCTGCTCGATCAGTTGCGTGAACGCATCCGCTACCTGCACTACAGCATCCGCACCGAGCAGGCTTATGTGCATTGGGTGCAAACCTTCATCCGCTTCCATGGCATCAAGCATCCGTCGGAGCTGGGCCCGGAAGACGTCGAGCGCTTTCTGTCATGGCTTGCGAATGAGCGCCATGTGGCAGTCTCCACCCACAAGCAGGCCCTGTCGGCGCTGCTGTTTCTCTATCAAAAGGTGCTCGGGCTCGACCTGCCCTGGATGAAAGAGATCGGCCGGCCGAAGAGCCGGGTTCGGCTGCCGGTCGTCCTCACGCACGATGAAATTTCGCGTCTGTTCCTGCACCTGGAAGGCGGCCATCGGCTGATGGCGCAGCTGCTCTACGGCACCGGCATGCGCATCATGGAAGGCATCCGCCTGCGGGTGAAAGATGTCGATTTCGAGCGCCAGGCCATCGTGGTCCGTGAAGGCAAAGGCGCCAAAGACCGGGTCGTGATGCTGCCGGCCTCGCTGGCGCCGGCCCTGCATGAGCAAATGAGCCGCGCACGGCAGCTGTGGTCCGAAGACCATCAGGCGGGCCGATCCGGCGTTCACCTCCCCGATGCGCTCGCCCGCAAATTCCCCCGAGCCGAGATGGCCTGGCTGTGGTTCTGGATGTTCCCGCACGAAAAGATTTCGGTCGATCCGCGAACTGGTGAAGAGCGCCGCCACCATGTGTTCGATCAAGCCTTCCAGCGTGCTTTCAAACGTGCGCTACAGCGCGCCGGCATCGACAAGCTGGCCACGCCCCACACGCTGCGGCACTCCTTCGCCACCCACTTGCTGCAAGCGCACTACGACATCCGCACCGTGCAAACCTTGCTGGGCCACAGCGATGTCAGCACGACCATGATCTACACCCATGTGCTCAAGGTCGGCGGGGGCGGCGTGCGCAGCCCGCTGGATGCCTTGCCGGTCTCGCTGCCCAAGCCTTTGGTCGACGCCTTGCCGCGGCCTTCGCAACAGGCTTTGCCGACGAGCCGGTCAACGCCCTCACCCACTCACCTCACTCATCCCATTCACCCCACGCATCCGGCGCCAAACCCCGCGCGCCGACCAGACTCAAGCCGACCGGGTTCAGCCCAGAAATTCGAGCCGGGCCAAGACAGCCGGCCGTGGAAACACCGCGCAGAAATGCCGGTGGCGGCTTATCGCGTTGCGGGCGATGGCGGCTCGGGCATCGCAAGCCACCTTGATCCGTCAGGCGGTGGTGAATCAGCGAACGCGCCTGCGGCTTCCGGGTCAACCGGCCTTCTTGCAATGCGCGCGCCGATCCATGAAGGCGCTCGGCCTGGCCCGCAGATCGAGGACGGCACCGCCATGGGACAGCCGCAGCAAGCACCGGCGCCTTTGCCTTTGAGCAATGCGCCGGATTGCCCTTCCGGGCAGCATCAACGCCCCTCTTCCGCCGTTCATTTCGCAAGCCGTTCCGGCAGCCAGGGCCAGGTCGGCAGCCACCGCGACAGCCGCCCGCTCTTCAGCGTTTGACGGCGGCGCTTCGCAGCCATCTCCCGCGCGATTGCGTCTCCAGCCTCTTCAGCGCCTTGCAGACACGCTGCCGCCATGCCATCGCCACGCTTTGCCCTGCCGCCCTATGCCGAGCTGCATTGCCAGAGCAACTTCAGCTTTTTGATCGGAGCCTCGCATCCCGAAGAACTGGTCGAGCGCGCGATTCAGCTCGGCTACTCGGCGCTGGCCCTCACCGATGAATGTTCGCTGGCCGGCGTGGTGCGGGCGCATGCCGAAATCAAGCGCCATGCGCAGCGCCCGCTGCATCTGATCATCGGCAGCGAGATGCGCGTCTCGCCCAGTGCCTCGGCCAGCGCTCCGCTGGGCCTCCCCGTGATGCAAGACGATGAAGCCCTGCCCCACTCGCTCACCGAGATGCGCCTGGTCCTGCTGGCGCAAACACGGCGCGGCTACGGCAACCTCTCGCACTGGATCACCCTCGCCCGCCGCCGAGCCGAAAAAGGCAGCTACCTTGCGCACCCGGGTGATGTGGAAGGCAAGGCGCCGGATGGGCCGATGCTCGCCGGCCTGCCCGATTGCCTGGCGTTGCTCGTCGCCCAGGGCGCGCAAAGCTTCGATCAGGTGTTTGCCCAGGCCATGTGGCTCAAGACCTGGTTCCAGGATCGCGCGGCGATCGCACTGGAGTTGCATCACGGCCCCGATGACGACAGCCTGCTCGAGACCGTGCAGCGCGTGTCGACCTACACCGGCCTGCCGATCGTGGCCACTGGTGGCGTGCTGATGCATGTGCGCTCGCGCAAGCCGCTGCAAGACATGCTGACCGCCACCCGCTTGCGCCGCACCGTGGCCGAGGCGGGCTGGCAGCTGCAGCCCAATGCCGAAGCCCATCTGCGCTCACGCGGGCGGCTGGCGGCGCTCTACCCCGATGAATGGCTGGAGCGCAGCCTGACGCTCGCCGGCCGCTGCAGCTTCTCGCTCGACCAACTGCGCTATGAATATCCGCAAGAGATCGTGCCGGCGGGCGAAACGCCGAGCTCCTACCTGCGCAAGCTGACCTATGGCGGCATGCCCTGGCGTTACCCGTTCGGCGCGCCGGCCAAGGTCATCGAGCAGATCGAGCATGAGCTGGTCTTGATCACCCGGCTCGACTACGAGCGCTACTTCCTGACCGTGGCCGACATCGTGCGCTGGGCCCGCGCCCAAAACATCCTCTGCCAGGGCCGCGGCAGCGCAGCCAACTCGGCAGTTTGCTATTGCCTGGGCATCACCGAAATCGACCCCGACCGCGCCACCTTGCTGTTCGAGCGCTTCATCAGCGCCGAGCGCAAGGAGCCGCCCGACATCGATGTCGACTTCGAACACCAGCGGCGCGAAGAAGTCATCCAGTACATCTACCGCAAATACGGCCGGCACCGCGCAGCGCTGACCGCCGTCGTGATCTGCTATCGGCCGCGCTCGGCGCTGCGCGATGTCGGGCGTGCGCTCGGAATCGACCTGCAGCGCATCGAAGCGGTGGCCAAAAGCCTGCATTGGTTTGATGGCCGCGCGATCAACGACGAGCGCCTGCGCGAAAACGGCTTCGACCCCGCAGCCCCGCTGTGCCGCTTGTGGATGGACATGACGCAGCAGCTGATCGGATTCCCGCGCCACCTGAGCCAGCACCCCGGTGGCTTCGTGATCGCACGCGAACAGCTCTCCCACCTCGTTCCGGTCGAGAACGCGGCGATGGACAAGCGCAGCGTCATCCAGTGGGAAAAAGACGACCTCGAATCCCTCGGGCTGATGAAGGTCGACATCCTCGCGCTGGGCATGCTCAGCGCGCTACGGCGCTCGCTCGAATTCATCGGCCACAAGCTGGGCCGCGAGTTCCAGCTGCAAGACATCCCTGACAAAGACAGCGCCACCTTCGACATGATCTGCAAGGCCGATACGGTCGGCGTCTTCCAGATCGAAAGCCGCGCCCAGATGAGCATGCTGCCGAGGCTCAAACCGCGCAAGTACTACGACCTTGTGGTGCAGGTGGCGATCGTGCGGCCGGGCCCGATCCAGGGCGGCATGGTCCACCCTTATCTGAAGAACCGCGGATTGCCGCCCGATCAGATCGACTACCCCGGCCCCGAAGTCAAGGAAGCGCTGATGCGCACGCAGGGGGTGCCGATCTTCCAGGAGCAGGTGATGCAAATCGCCATCCTCGCGGCCGACTTCACCCCCGGGGAGGCCGATCAACTGCGCCGCGCGATGGCCGCCTGGAAGCGCAAGGGCGGCCTCGGCCCCTTCCATGAAAAGCTGGTCGGCCGGATGGTCCAAAAAGGCTATGCGCAAGACTATGCCGAGCGCATCTTCAAGCAAATCCAGGGCTTCGGCGAATACGGCTTCCCCGAGAGCCACGCCGCCGGCTTCGCGCTGCTGGCTTATGACAGCAGCTGGATCAAGCGGCACCACCCCGACGCCTTTCTCGCCAGCCTGCTCAACAGCCAGCCGATGGGCTTTTATGCACCGGCCCAACTCGTGCGCGATGCGCGTGAGCATGGCGTGCAGGTCGAGGCGGTCGATGTGATGCGCAGTGACTGGCAGACCACGCTGGAACCGCGACCGGTTCGCGCCAATGTCGACACCCATGACGGTCCCGGCCCTAACGCCAACGCCAACGCCAACGCCAACGCCAACGCCAACGCCGAGGTCGAGGTCGAGGTCGAAACCGGCGCCAGCGAAAACACAATTGCTTTCGCAGCCCCCTCTGCCGTGCACGCGCCCTTGCAGCCCGTCAGGTTGGGCCTGCATCTGATCTCCGGCCTCGCGCCAGAAGCCGGGCAGCGCATCGTCCATGCGCGCTTGCAGCGCCTGTTCAGCGGCATCGATGACCTGGCGCGCCGCGCTGAGTTGAGCGCGCAGGATCTCTCGGCGCTGGCCCACGCCAATGCGCTGCAGGCGCTCAGCGGACATCGCCACCAGGCCTCGTGGGCGGTGGCGGGCATCGACACCCGGCCCACCGCGCTGCTGCGCTCGGCCCGCGTGCAGGAAACCGATGCGCAGTTGCAAGCGCCGGCCGAAGTCGAAGACACGCTGGCCGACTACCGCTCGGTCGGCCTGACTTTGCAGCGCCATCCGCTGGCCTTGCTGCGCGAGCGTTTGAACGGCTTCAAGGTCCAGACCGCCGCCGCCTTGCGCACCTACCCCCATGGCCGGCTGGCCCGGGCCAGCGGCCTCGTGACGCACCGGCAGCGGCCACAAACCGCCAAGGGCACGATGTTCGTGACCCTCGAAGACGAGACCGGCGCCATCAACGTCGTGGTGTGGCCGCGCGTCGTGGAGTCGCAGCGCAAGCCGCTGCTGGCCGCCCGGCTGATGACGGTCTACGGGCAATGGCAGCGCCAAGGCGACAACGAGCATGCCGTGATGCATCTGGTCGCGGTGAAGATCATCGACCACTCCGGCCTATTGAACGGCTTGAACAACCCGAGCCGCGATTTCAAATGAAGCCGGCCCCACGATGTAGGAACTGCCGTACATCCAAAGCCGCTGCCCTCTGAACGACAAACCATTCACCCGCTCCTACAGTGCACTCATCGCAGACACAGACGCCAGACACAGACGCTGCACCGCAAAAACTTCACTGAGGAAACTTCCATGTTCACCCACAAGACCGCGCTTTTCACCTTCGTGGCCGCCTGCTCGCTGGGCATGGCCGCATGCCAACCCGCCGAAGGCCCGGCCGAACGCGCCGGTAAATCGGTGGACAACGCAGCCCAAAAGGCCGGTGACCAAATCGAAAAAGCCGGCGACAAAATCAAGGATGCGGCGAACGACGCCAAGAAGTAACAACGTCCTCCTGCGCATCCGCCCCGCGGCCAATCGTTTGCAGCACTTGCAGCCACAGGTCATCCGATCACGTCGATCGGCTTCATGAAAAGCACGCGCCGCCAAAGTCCAAATTCACCGCGCTTCCACTGCCTTCTTCGGTCAACAAGGGATTGGCTTGTTGCGTAAGCTCGCGCATGGTTTCCGTTATCCCGCCACCACGTCCCTCAGCGCC
Source organism: uncultured Rhizobacter sp. (assembly GCA_964242145.1). Taxonomy (GTDB): domain Bacteria; phylum Pseudomonadota; class Gammaproteobacteria; order Burkholderiales; family Burkholderiaceae_C; genus Rhizobacter. The sequence continues at coordinate 4,484 of CAXTCD010000094.1, read as the reverse complement.
TGTGCCGCTGGCTGAAGTGGGTGTGTCGGTGATCGAACTGCCGGCGATCATGGACATCGAGGCGTCGGGCTTGGGGCGCAACAGCTATCCCATCGAAATCGGCTTCGTGCTGCCAGACGGCAGCAGCTTTTGCTCGCTGATCCAACCGGCGCCGCACTGGACGCACTGGGACCCTGCTGCCGAAGCGGTGCACCAGATCTCGCGCCCGACCTTGCTGACGCATGGCCGCAGCGTGGCCGATGTCGCCCGGCTGCTCAATGAGAAGCTGAAAGGCCAGACGCTCTTCAGCGATGGCTGGGCACATGACTATCCCTGGCTTGGCGCGCTGTATGAAGAGGCGGGCACGGTGCCGTTGTTCCGGCTCGACAACCTGCGCCGCCTGCTGTCTGAAACCGAGGCCGATGACTGGCATGCGGCCAAGCAATTGGTGAGCAACGAACTGCGCCTGCAACGCCACCGCGCCAGCACCGATGCCCGGCTGCTGCAGATGACCTTGAAGCGCTTGCGCAGTGATGCATTGCCAGCGCCCTCGCGCTCAAGTGCGCTTCCCCATGCGGGGCTTTGAGCCGCAGCTGATCTGCGCTGATCGTCAGTGCCGCGCCTGAGGGCAAGTTCTCATACGCGAATCGTTGGGTCTGACTTGTCGGCCGCACCGCGGGGACGCTGGGCATCTAACGGCTTGGATATGACGCGTGCCATCAGACGCGTGGCTGAAACGGCAACACACACAATCTCCAGCGGTGCAAGACGGCGCGGGCCTGCTCACGCTGCGCCGAGCATGCGAGCCATCGCCGTCAACCTGACCGGTTGCGCTTTCGGGCATCGTCCAGTTCACGCACCTTGACGCAGCTCGCGTGGTCATGAAACTTTGCGCTCTTGCACTCGCGCCGCAGGCAGCTGGTCAAGCCAATCAACTTCAGGCCGCTGCAGGCGTCGCGCAGGCTGGCGGGCGCTGCGGCAAGCAGCGTCTCTTGAGATCTGTCGGGCGGCTTTTTGTCTTGCGGCTTGTCGTCCTGCGGCCGGTCGTCCTCATCTGGCCGTGCCGATGCCGTGCGAGGGCGTGAGGCCGACACCGCCGAGGCAGCCGATTCGCGTGACGGGAATACATGGTGCGGCATCATCGCCGGCAGCGGCCCGGAGGCCATCACGCTGGCCGACGAAACCACCGTTGCGGCAGAGGCGCCATCGGCCACGGGCAAGGCCGCAGGGTCGGCCGATATCGATGCGGCCGATACGACCGGCGGCGGCCGAGACGCCACCGCGTGGGGCGTCAGCACCTTGACCAGCCCCTGGCCCAAGGTACTGGCGCTGTGCTGCACGCCGAGTTGCCAGGCGCCGGCGGCCACGGCCGCAATGCCCAGCAGGCCGGCCAGCGCAAAACCGATGCCCCACGACTTGCTGTCGCTCGCCTCGCCGCGCTCGTGCTGGCGGCGGCGCTTGCTGCGCGCGGGCTTCGCATGGCGGCGCGAAGGTTCTTCAAAGCGCGCGCCCTGGTGATCGAGCGGCGTCGGCGCCACCGGCGCCGGTGCTGGCTTGGGCAGCGGCGGCGGCGCGGGCTGGGTGACGGCCATCGTCGGGTCGTACTGTGTCAGCTTCGATGCCGGCACAGGCTCAGTGCGGGCCCAGGCGGCGCGCACCTCTTCGCGCGAGACCGGCACGCCGCGTTCGGGCTCGGGCGGCGTGCGCGCTGGTGGAAGCACGATGCCGTCGATCACGTCACGCAGCTCGGCCACGCTTTGCGGGCGGTCGCCGGGGCGCACTTCCAGCGCCCAGTCAATCGCCGCCAACAGCGCATCGCTCAAATCGCTGCGGTGCGCCGCATCGAGCGTCATCAGCAGCGGCACTTCGTCATGCACTGCGCGCGCGGCCGAAGGCGTCGGCGGCCGGCCGGTGATCATGTAATGCAGCACCGCACCGAGCGCGTAGAGGTCGGTCCACGGGCCCTGGCGCAGGTGGTTGACGTTGGCGTATTGCTCGATCGGGGCGTAGCTCGGCTTCAGGATTGCCGTCAAGGTCTGCGCCTGGTCGCCAATCACGTGCCGCGCGGCGCCGAAGTCCAGCAGCACCGGCAAGCCGCTGGGCAGCAGCAGGATGTTGTCGGGCGCGATGTCGCGGTGATACACATCCTCACGATGCAGCGCCTCCAGCGCGCCCAGCAGCGGGTCGATCATGCTGCGCATCCAGGCTTCGTCGGGCACGGTGCTGCCACGCGCGCGGCGCTCGTCTTTCAAGGTGCGCCCGGCGTAGAACGGCATCTCCATGTAGGCGGTGCCGTTGCCTTCCCAGAAGCGGTAGACCTTGACCAGCGAAGGGTGGTCAAAGCGCGCCAGCAGCTTGGCCTCGTTGACGAAATAGCGCAGCCCCATCTCGAAGGTTTCGGCATGGGCCGCCGAACGAATCGAGACCTGCAGCCCCTCACCGCGCGCGGCCAGCAAGCCAGGCATGTATTCCTTGATCGCGACCTGCCGCTCGAGCGCGTGATCCATCGCCAAATAGACGATGCCGAAGCCGCCCACACCGAGCACACGCAGGATCTCGAATTCGTCAAGCCGGGTCCCCGCCGGCAAGGCATCGTGATCGCCGAGTGTCGACGCAGCGCTGGGGTGAGGTGTCGGGGCGGGAGGGGTCGCACTCATTCGGCAGGTCGGCCTGGACGAAGCAGAGATGGGCCGGAGCTTATCCCAGCTGCAACGCCGGTCCGTTGCAGGCCGTAGCGCCACTGGCGACCCCCACTAGAATCTCGCTTTTCCCCGAAACACCCTCCCGAAACATGACCCAAGCCAGCAAGCCTTCCACCCGCGCGTCGTCTTCGTCTGCGTCCATCCGCAAGGTGGTCCTGGCCTATTCGGGAGGGCTGGACACGTCCGTCATCCTGAAGTGGCTGCAGGACGAATACCAATGCGAAGTCGTGACCTTCACGGCTGACATCGGCCAGGGCGAGGAAGTGGAGCCGGCGCGCGCGAAGGCGATCAAGATGGGCATCAAGCCCGAGAACATCTTCATCGACGACCTGCGTGAAGAGTTCGTGCGCGACTTCGTGTTCCCGATGTTCCGCGCGAACGCCCTGTACGAAGGCGAATACCTGCTCGGCACCTCGATCGCCCGCCCGCTGATCGCTAAGCGCCTGATCGACATCGCCCGCAAGGTCAAGGGCGACGCCATCAGCCACGGCGCCACCGGCAAAGGCAATGACCAGGTGCGCTTCGAACTCGGCGCCTATGCGCTGATGCCTGGCGTGAAAGTGATCGCCCCGTGGCGCGAGTGGGACCTGCTCTCGCGCGAGAAGCTGCTGGCCTATGCCGACAAGCACGGCATCCCGGTCGACTTCAAGAAGCGCAAGGGCGGCGGCGCGCCATATTCGATGGACGCCAACCTGCTGCACATCTCCTATGAAGGCGGCGTGCTGGAAGACCCGAACTTCGCGCCCGAAGACAACATGTGGCGCCTGACGGTGTCGCCCGAGAAGGCGCCCGGCAAGCCCCAAATCGTCGAGCTGACCTATGCCAAGGGCGACATCGTTGCCATCGACGGCCAGAGGCTGTCGCCGGCCGAGGTGCTGACCACGCTGAACCAGATCGGCGGCAAGCACGGCATCGGCCGCCTCGACAAGGTCGAGAACCGCTATGTCGGGATGAAGAGCCGCGGCTGCTATGAAACCCCGGGCGGCACCATCATGCTGGCCGGCCACCGCGCGATCGAGTCGATCACGCTCGATCGCGAAGTGCTGGCGCTGAAAGACGACCTGATGCCGCGCTACGCCCGCATGGTCTACAACGGCTATTGGTTCAGCCCGGAACGCGTGCTGCTGCAAGGCCTGATCGACGCCTCGCAAGCCACCGTCAACGGCTCGGTGCGCCTGAAGCTCTACAAGGGCACGATCATGTGCGTGGGCCGCGAGTCGAAAACCGATTCACTGTTCGACATGAAGATCTCGACCTTTGACGACGACGGCGGCGCCTACAACCAGGCCGACGCAGCCGGCTTCATCAAACTGAATGCCCTGCGCCTGCGCATCGGCGCCAACGTGCAAGCGGCCCGCAGCGCGGCAGCCAAGCCCGTCAAGGCAGCGGCCAGCCCGGCCAAGAAGGCCACGGCTCAACCGGCTCAAACCGCAAAAGCAGCCAGGCCGGCCAAAGCGGCCAAGCTCCCTGCCAACAAGAAGTAAGCCTCAAGACCGGAACGCCCCATGAGCACCTCCATTCCCAGCACGCTGAACGCGATCGTCAACACACGCGCCAACGTCTACTTCGACGGCAAGTGCATCTCGCACGGCATCGAACTGGCCGACGGCACGAAAAAGAGCGTGGGCGTCATCCTGCCGTCGACGCTGAAATTCAACACCGGTGCCCCGGAAGTGATGGACGTCGTTGACGGCGCCTGCCGCATCCGCCTCGCTGGCAGCGAGAGCTGGCAGTCGTACGGCACCGGCCAGTCATTCGACGTGCCGGGCAATTCATCGTTCGACATCGAAGTGACACAGACGC
>CAXTCD010000093.1:0-19849 GCA_964242145.1 uncultured Rhizobacter sp. | reverse complement strand
GCGGTGGCGGCTTGACTTAAACCAACTGGCCTCCACGGAACCCGGGGCGATTCACGTCGCCTTCGATGTTGCCACGCCACCCGCGCAGAAGATCGACCTCGCTGAAGAGCGCCCATGCTGGGTAGCCCAGGCTGGCAACTGGATTCGATGATTCTCAACAGCGTGTTGCGACTAAAAAGAAAATAGTAAGAGATGCCAGCGCTGAGCAGCGCCACCAATAAACCGAGCACGTATTTCTTGTTTTTATGCTGAGGCATGAGAAGCAGCAGGGGAGGGATTTCCGAGGGGCAAGTGTATGTGGCTGAGTTCCATTGAGCCGTAGTGAAGCAAGCGCCATGAGCCTGTCCGGAATTTGTATGCGATGCGTGGCATGACGATGAGTGGCACGTCTCAATGACGGTCAAGAGGGCGCTCAATGAGCGTTCGCCCGGTGGCGAGATAAGCGATCTCCTTAGACGTTGATTCCCAGGCTTGAATTTGAAATTCCGAGCTGGCACCGGCCTTATCTGTGAACGATGGAGCCAACTCCGGCTCTTTCACGGCCGGCCCCTCGACGGCGCATGGTCAGGCATTAACGGCGAGGCTTGATTCCGTTCGATCACCATTTACTTGAAGCCGCACCTGCGTCATGGGCCGATTCGGCGATCCGTTCCATCTCGAACGGTCTGGATAGCAATCCCTCATTTCTGCGAGTTCGAACGCGAAAACGGACCACCCGTTGAATTTGCACGCCTAAAGAGACGCACTTCGAATGCTTATACCCACCGCACCTTGAATTGCCCGGACATGATTGATACATCCGGTGCCAACGCTCGACGTGAATGAAAGCGGTGGGCCTTGCGCATCGGTTCAGCCAGTGCCGATCTGGCAAATGCCCGCTCATTGCGGGCTCGTCACTTCAACGAGGAAACAGGAATGAATCGCAGATCAACGACCCAGATGACAAAACGCTTGCTTGCTGCAGCCGGTCTCGCGCTTGTGGCTCAGCTTAGCCAAGCCGGGCCAACAAAGATTCTTTTCATCGGCAACAGCTTTACACACGGCAACGCAGAGCCCACTTTGCACTACAACGCGGCGAACGTACGCGACCTCAATGGAGGAGGCCGCGGCGGCGTTCCTGGCATCTTCAAAAAGCTGACCGATGTGGTCGGGCTGAGCTACGAAGTCAGCATGGAGGCGGTCAGCGCGCAGTCACTGAACTATCACTACACGGCGCAAATCTCGTTGATCGGCAGTGCCAAGTTCGATGTGGTTGCGATGCAGGACTACAGCACGTTGGACATCGGCACGCCTGGCAACCCGGCCTCTCTCTACGCCAATTCAAAGTTGATTGAGCAATATATCCACCAGACCGCGAAGAACATTAACGCCAACCCCAACGCCAGGGTCTATCTGACAGCCACCTGGGCTCGCGCAGACCAGGTCTACAGCACGCCAGGCGGATATTGGAACGGCACGTCGATTGAGAAGATGAACGGCGACCTCCATTCAGCCTATTACGAAGCGGCGGCTCAAGACTTGAACATTGCAGGGATCAACCCGGTGGGCGATGCTTTCCTGATGGCCGTCAAGAACGGCGTAGCCGATCGCAATCCGTATGACGGTATCGATGGGGGCAAGATCAACCTGTGGAACACGGATTATTACCACGCAAGCGCCTGGGGCAGTTACCTGGAAGCGCTGACCATCTTTACCAAGATCACAGGCCGCGACCCACGCACCCTTGGCTACGATGAAGCGGCCATCGGCCTGGGCGTTACTGCAGCCCAGGCCACTTCGCTGCAAAACATCGCTTATCAAGCTGTGCAGTTCGATTTACCCAAAGCCATCGGCATCAGTGGTGTTCCTTCAGGGCGCTGCGTTGATGCTCCCAAGACCACCGACACCAGCACTTTGCTGCTCTGGACTTGCACCGGTAGCAGCAACCAGCAGATGATTCGCCGCTCTAACGGTACGGTTGAAGTGCATGGCCGGTGTCTTGATGTCGCGAATGGAACCACGCTGGCCCTCTGGATTTGCAATGGTGGAGGTAATCAGCAATGGCGCTTCAATGCCGATGGAACCATCGTCAATGTGCAGACGGGCCTTTGCCTGGATGTGAAAGGTGGCGGCATTGACAACAACACGCCACTGCAGGTCTGGACCTGTAATAACGGCGCTCACCAGCGATGGGCCATTCGCTAAGTCGTTTGAGTTGAAAACCGTGGCGCGCAAATCAACGCGCCACGACGTCTGGTCTCACTGGGTCGAAGCGTAGCCTTGGGTTTACGCGCAGGCGGTACGGACATCGGGAAGCGTCTTGAGCAAGGCCGAGGCGATGAGCGGCCGCAAGGCCTGATGGACGATGACACGTGGCGCTGCCTGCGCTGGGCTGGCGCGAGGCTTGTAGTGCGTGGGTAAGGCAGGTTCTTCGCGTTGCAGCGTTTTTCGCTGCTGCCCTCGGGGTGCCGCAGTTGCTGCCTCATCAAAAAGCCGTAGGCCACGATGCGCAAGCTGGCTGGCGTGGTGATGAAATCTACGCCAGCCTCTGCCTTCATATTGCCCCAGCCCCAACCCCAGTTCCTGCTTGAGATCTCGGTTGTGGCGCTCCATGCGCTAGCGCTTTTTCCCTCCAACACCATGCGCTGTTAACACCGTCAACCGAGGGCGAGGCTGCCATGAGCCTTCCGTCCTAACCCTGTACCCGTACGTCAGAAAGGGCCATGCAGTATTCCCCAGCGCATTCATGACATCTACTTACACTGCGCGACTCGGTAGGTCTTTCTGCCGGAACCTTCAAACAAGGAGATGGCATGAATGTGCGACGAATTGTTTTGATGACCGCCATGGCGGCCTCCCTGATCGGATGTGGCAGCGATGGCGACGGAGATGTCGTTCTGGCTTCTTCGCCGATCAGTGCCGCGGCCGGTGGCACCGTCAGCAGCCCCTCAGGCGACTTCAAGTTGACGGTACCGGCGGGCGCGCTTGACAAGGACACCGGCGTGGTGATTCGGCGGCTGGATGGCACGCCCACGCTGAGCTCTACGCTGCAAAGCAACAGTTCGCAGTACAGCGTGAGCTTCGTGCCGAGCGCCGTGCTGAGCACCGCCATGACGGTGGAGATCAAGTCCACAGCCGCTCCTCAGCATCCGGACCTCGGTGAGATCGCCGAGCTTCCCGCGGGCGGCACCTGGGCACGGCTGCCTGCCAACTTCTTTCGTGTCAGCAACAACGTGACGGTAGGTCAAACGAAAACGCCAGGAACCTTTGTCGCGGTCAAGCGCCGCCTGCAGGCCGATACCGGCGCGGCCGTTGCGAGAGGGCGCACCGCCTTTTTGGGCGAAACCTTCGGCAATGAGGCCTTCTTCGGCGACGTGCTGGGACTGCATACGCTGCTGAACGGGCTGACCCCCGCGCAGGCGGTGGGAGCCGGCGTGCAGGTGGACCTGGCCAAGGTGCCCAGCGCCATCGTTACCGTGCTGACCGGTGCCGACTTGGCGGCCAAAGACGCGGCACTGCAGAACCCGGCCGTGACCCGTGCGCTGATCAAGGCAGGTGCCGTCGTCGGGGTCAAAGGCGTGTATGCCGATGCGTCGAGCGACACCTTGACCTCCGCAGGCATTACCTGTGCGCTGTGCCATGTCAATGTGAAGCCCACGACATTCACATTGAGTTCGGGTGCCACACCGCTGCCGATTGGCCCGCTGTCGGTGGATGGCATTCCGAACTCGGCGATGAATGCCGGCGCCATCTTGTCGCTGACGCCGTTTGCGCAAGGCTCGGCACCGACGGTGGCCCTCTTGCAAGGCTGGGGCGCCGGGCGGTTTGACATCCGCGCATTGCCTGATAACCCGCTGGATGACGGCGTTGACAACCCGACGCGGATACCGCCGCTCTGGAATTTCGTCGATCTCGAAGAGCAGGGCTTTGCGTACGACTTCGATGGCCTCTTCAAGAGCACTTCGATACCGAACAATTCATTGGCGAGCCAAGCCGAGGCGGTCTATGACCTGGTGATGCATGCCAATGGCGCCTTCGGTACGTCCACCGGCAGCGTGCCCCCGACGCTCTCGATCACGCCACCGCAGAGCTTGCTCGATGCGCTGACAGCCGCAGAGACGGCTGCACCCGGCAATGTGATCACCGCGGCAACGCTGCTGGACGTGCAAGCCTTCCAGAGAAGCATCATCAGCCCGGCCCCGGGCGCCTATGTCGAGGCTTTGGCGTTGCAAGGGTTCGAGCTGTTCAACGGCAAGGCGCGCTGTTCGGGATGCCACCGCACGGCCGAATTCACCGGGCCAGTGATCTCCACGCACATCACCGTCACGCCACCCACCGGCGGTCTCGCGGCGGGCATCAAGACGCCGGGCCTGCGCGGCCTGTCCACGCATGCGCCTTACTTCCATGACGGCAGTGCGGCGACTTTGCGTGCGGTGGTCGATACTTATGCGGGTCGTGTGACGCCCGCGCTCAGCGAAGACGAGAAGACGGCGCTGGTGGAGTATCTGAAGACGCTTTGACGACCGACGGCTAACGCGCCCCCTTCACCGTTGCACGGTGGAGGGGGCGCGCTTCGTTCGGGTGTCGACCCTGCTGTGAAGATGAGGGAGGCCAGACCCTCGATTGGCCGCCAGCGCTGGCGGTGAACACCCGGCGTGCCGTGTCGTGGGCCTGCGCGAGGTAAGGCACGCCGGCTTGCCGTGCCTGGTGCGAAGCGGTCAGTGCGAAATCAACAGCGGCACGGTCGTGGCCATCAGCAGCGCGCGAGTGGTACTGCCCATCACAGGCCGGGCGTCGCGGTCGCGGCCCTGAGCGCCGATGACGATCAGGTCCGTCCCGTGGCTGGCCGCACGCGCCAGCAGGCTGCGGGCGAGTTCGCCTTCCAAGGTCTCCAGGTGCAGTTCGGCCGACACGCCGTGGCGCATTAACCAGGGCTGCAGTGCATCAAGCCGCGCTCGAATCGCCTTGGTGCGGCCGGGTTGGCCGCCTTCTTTGTGATCCTTTGGATCGCCTTCAATGTGGTTGCCCGCGATGTTGCTGCCCGGCTTGCCTTCGTTTTTGTTTTGCCCATCGTTCCAGCACACGACCTGAACGCTTTGCGCCAGGCGCAGCATCGGCAAGGCATCGGTCAACGCGCGGGTGGCTTCGCGGCTGTCGTTCCAGGCCACCATGACCCGCGTGCCGAGCGTCTTCACCGCTTTGGCATGGGGCAGCACGAGCGATGGCCGGGCGCTGCCGAGCACGACTTGCTGCACGATGTCTTGCAAAGACTGCATGCCCGGCTCGGGTTGGGTCAACAGAACCAGGTCGCTGGTTTGCGCGTGGCGCACCAGGGACGCTGCGCTGTCCGACTCAGGGGTCACGACTTCATATGACTTCAATCCGGCCGCTCGGCATTGGCTGCGGAATCGATCGGTCGCCTGCTCGGCCTCGTCACGCAGTGTGTCCAGGGCCATTGCTTGAGTGGCATTCGAGGCGCCGATCGACCCGGTGGGTGCCAGACCGACCAGGTGGGCATCGAGCGCCTTGGCCAGTTGAATGCTCGCCGAACTGCGGGCGCGGTTCGCCGTGCTGTCGTCAAGGTAGACAAGGAGGCTGCGGTAGGTCATGGTCGTCTCCGAGGTGGCCGAGTGCCCGTTGCTATCAGATTAGGCTGGCATTGCGCCATAGGTCGGTGCGCTAACGCACTGACTGGCGGCTTATCGCTGAGCGTTTATTGCTAACCGCTAACCGCTTATCGCATATCGGGTACAGGATGACTGGGCTCGACATGACTCAAGCCCCAGCGTTTCGAGTCAGGCGTGATTCACGGCCAGCCTGATGTCGAAGCGGCTGCCCAGGCCGGCCCCTGCGCTCTCGGCGCAGACGCTGCCGCCATGCGCTTCGATCAACTCACGCACGACGGTCAAGCCGATGCCCAAGCCAACGCCGTTGAAGCCGATCGCATGGGTGTCTTGGGCGAACACGTCGAAGATGTGGGGCAGCGCTTCGGCCGTGATGCCGATCCCGTTGTCGCAGACGCTCAACAGCAGGTGGTCACCGTCGCGATCGACGTCGATCTGCAGATCGATGGCCCCGCCTTTCGGTGTGTATTTGGACGCGTTGTCCAGCAGGTTGGTGACGACCTGCGTCAGGCGGATCGGGTCTCCCCAGGTGTGCAGATGGCCGTCGCCGATCCGTGCCACGAAGCGTTGATTGCGGGCGTCGATGTCCAGGCGGCACGAATCGAGCGCCGTGTCGATCACGCTGCGCAGGTCGACGTCTTGCAGCTCCAGCCGCAGCTTGCCGAGGCTTGCGCGCGAGACGTCGAGCAAGTCGCTCACCAGCCGCGCCATGTGCACCACCTGGCGCTCGATCATCGCTTGCAGTCGTGGCAGGTCGTGCGGGCCGGCGTGCTGCAACAGCGTCGCGACGGCGCGGATGGGGCCCAGCGGATTGCGCAGTTCGTGCGCCAGCACCATCAGGAATTCACTCTGCCGCTGTCGTGCCTGCTCGGCGGCGAACTGCAGCTGCTGTGCGTCGAGCGTGGCCAACACCAATTGCTCGTTTGCCTCGCGCAAGTGCAGATGCCAAGGCTGTGGATCGGCCCAGGGGAACGCCTGCGCCTCGTGCAGCGCAGGCGCAGCAAGTGGCTTGACGAGTTCGTCTGCCGGCAGCGGTTCTGGTGTATCGAGCGAAGGATGGCCGTGAAAGACATGCCCACCGAGGTTTCGGCGTTTGGCGCGGTACATCGCTGCATCGGCGCATGCCATCATGGCGGCTGCATCCTCACCGTCGTCGGGGTAGATGCTGATGCCGACGCTCGCTTGTAGCGTTAGTTCATGGCCGGCCAGTTGCTTCGGCTGGCCCAGGCAGGTCGCCACCTTGTCGGCGATGCGCGCCGCATCGGCCGGCTCATGGATCCCGTTCAGCAGGACCAGGAATTCATCGCCGCCATGCCGGCTCACGCTGTCGGTCTCCCGCACCGAAGATTCGAGGCATCGGGCCACGATCTTCAACACATCGTCGCCGACCGCATGGCCCCATGCATCGTTGATCTGCTTGAACTTGTCGATGTCGACAAAGAGCAGCGCCAGGCGCGTGCCACGCCGCTTGGCACCGCTGATGGCCTGCTCGAAGCGGTCGTGCATCAGCGTGCGGTTGGGCAAATCGGTCAGCTCGTCATGCTCGGCCGACCGTGTGGCCTGATCGAAGGCCTGCGAAGCGGTGTTGGCGTGCTCCTGTGCACGCAGGATGCTGAGCACGAGGTGCTCGTTGGCGGTGATCAACTGCGCCGCATGGCTGTTGCTGAGGCTGGTCTCGGTTTCGAAGAGATCGGCCTGCACGCGCTTCAACTCGCTGCGCGCTGCCTCGATTTGCCGATGCAGCTGCACCAGCTCTTTCGGCGCTTCAGGCTCGGAAGAAAGATGGGGCAACGGGTCCACGAATCAGCTGTGGCCGCTGGGCTCAGCCTCCGTCAGCGATGTGTGGACGCGGGCCGGGCTACCGCCGAGCAGCCCTTCCTTGTCGAGAAGCCGGTCACCGATCTGGATGCCGGCGTCGGTGATGCTGAACTGGCGCAACTCGTTCGAATGCGGGCTCGAGCGCACCTTCACGACCGCCATCACCCTCAGCAGGCGGCTGTCGACTTCGACATAACGGTTCACGATGATGGCGTCGGTCAGAAAGGCCGTGCCATACGGGCTGAAGCGCAGATCGGTGTAGCGGTCTTCGAGTTCCGACGTCATCAGCACCGTGACGCCCAGGCTGGCCAGCGCCGAGACCATGCGTGACAGCGAAGCGCGAAAGTCGTCGCGAAAGGTCGGCGCCAGCGCCAACTCGAAGCCCGACAGCGAGTCGATGACGACGCGGGTGGCCCCCAGGCGCTGAATTTCTTCAGCGATCAGCAGCACGATCTCGTCGATCGACAAGTCGGGCGCGCGGCTGTCCACCAGGCCCACATCGTCACTGGCGACCAGCTCGGCCAGCAACGGGTTGCGTTCTTTGCTGGGGCGCTGCTCGAAAACCGCGATCACGCCCTTTTCGCCACAGCGCGCCCCTTCGGCCAGAAAGGCCGCGGCCAGGATGCTCTTGCCCGAGCCCGACGGGCCGGCCACCAGCAGCGAATAACCGCGCGGCAGGCCGCCGCCGAGCATGTCGTCCAGGCCCGGCACGCCCATGCGGGCGCGTGGCTGCGCTGGCACTTTGTCGTGCGCCGGCGCGGAGGGCGCCGCAGGCGGGGCGATCAGGTTCGCAGGCACGGCCGGTGCGAACACCTTCAGGCCGGTCGGGCCGATGCGAAACGTGTGCAGGCCGGGCAGCGTCGGTTGGCCGCGCATCTTTCGGATCTCCATCTTGCGGACCATCGAGTTGCGGTCCACGCTTTGGCTGAGCCAGATCAGGCCATCGGCCACCGTGAACACCGGGTTGGCATCGGCCTCGTTAAAGTACTCGCCGATCAGAAAGGTGGTGGCCTGCCACGCGGTCATCGTCATGCCGAGTTGCTGCACGAACTGCTGCAATGCGTGCTGCGAGTCTTTTTGCGCCGTGCTGGCCAGCACCACCGAGCGGAAGGAGTCGACGAACACGAAGGCCGGGCCGTGGCTTTTGACTTCGGCCACCATGCGGCGCAGCACCAGGTCGAGGTCACCACTCAAGGTGTCGTCAGACAGGTTGATGAAGCGCACCGAACTGCCGATGGCGGCCTCGTTGAAGAAGCCGAACTGCTGCTGGTAGCGCAGCATTTTCAGCGGCGGCTCGCCGAGCACGGTGAAGTAGATCGCAGGCTGCTGCGGTGTGGCCAGCGCAAACATCATCTGATGGCCGAGCGTGGTCTTGCCGCAGCCGGGGGGGCCGGCAATGAGGTTGAACGAGAACTCGGGCAGCCCGCCTCCCAGCACCGTGTCCAGGCCGGGCACGCCAGTGGACAGGCGGTTGATGTTGACTTGGGTGCTCATGGCGGCTTGATCGTCGTAGTGGTTGGCAGGGGCGGGGCCCAGACGGGTCGCAGCAGGCGGTCCGTGAGGCCCGCACCGATCAGCGATTGCAGCAAGGTGTGAAAGGTTTGAAGCAGCGCGAGGCTGCCGGCCGCAGCGCTGGCCGGGCTCTGCGCCGCCAGCGTGGTTTGCAACGGGGTGAAGTCGCAGGGTGCCGGCTCGTCATCCCCTTGCGCAGCCGCCAGCCAGGGCCAGGCTTGTGCGCCCAGATGAAGGCTGCGCTTGTAGAGGGCGGCCATGCCGCGCTGCCCGACGATGGGCGCCAGCGCGGTCTGAATGCCGATCCAGGTGGCGGCCGTGGCCAAGCCGATCTGCGCGGCGTCGGCCGATTCGCTCAAGCCGGGCAATCCAGCCTGCCACGCAGTGGGGTCCAAGGTGCCTGGCGACGCTGCAGCCGGCAAGCGGTCTGCAGTGTCGCTTTGCACCGCAGCCTGCGCTGGCGCCGGCTGCGGTGGGCCAGGAAAGGTCGGGGGCTCAGGCGTGGGCATGCGCGTTCCATGAGCGCCCCGGCGCGGCGCGGCGGAATGAGGGATCAGACCGCAGCGACGCGGCAGGGCGCTGGCCGTCCACGACGCGGTGTGCTCAGCGCGGAGCAATGCTGCCGTTGTCATCGGACAAGATGATCTCCACCCGACGGTTCAGCTGGCGCCCCTCGGCGCTGTCGTTGCTGGCCACCGGGTGGGCTTCGCCATAACCATGGGCCGTGATGCGTTCGCTGCCCACGCCCATGCCGACAATGGCCATGCGCACCGAGTCGGCACGCCGGCTCGACAGCGCCTGGTTGCTGCTGTCGCTGCCCACGCTGTCGGTGAAGCCTTCGACCACGGCCTTGCGCTGCGGGTATTGATTCAGGAAGGCCACCAGTTTCTCGACATTGCGCGCGCCGCCCGCCTTCAGTTCGGTCTTGTTGGTATCGAACAAAACATCGCCGAGCGTGATCACCAGGCCGCGGTCGGTCTTCTTGGCATTCAGGTCCTTGATCTGGGCTTGCAGCGCCGCGTTGCGCGCTTCGGCATCGCCAGCTTGCCGCTGCGCATTCAGCGCGTCCTGCTTGGCCATGTCGGCCTGGCGCTGGGCGTTCTCTGCTGTGCGCTGCGCGGTGTCGGCTTCGTTGGTGCGAGCGGCCAAGCGCATCTTGTCGCGTGCGGCATCGGTGTCGGCCACGGCTTTTTCAGCGGCTTTCCGAGCGGTGGTTTCCTGGGCGACGGCGATGCGTTGTTTGGCGATGTAAGCCCAGTGGTTGACCTCGGCCGTGTCGTCGCGCTGTGCCCACGAGGCGTCTGCCCGGCTGACGGCTTCGCCGGCGAGCTTCAGCTCGGGGTTGGCCCATTCCACGGTCTGCGGGTTGGCCTGCACGGCGCGGTAATCGCTGCGTGCGCTTTCCAGCTGCATGTTTTTCTCAGGCACGGTGTTGCAGCCGGCGAGGGCGGCGAGGGCGGCCAGCGCGATGACGGCCTGGGTGTGAATGCGGTGCTTGTTCATGGGGATTCCAATCGTTCTGTGAGGCGAGGGCGAAGCGGCGGCAGGGCGCAGCGGCTATTTGACCTTGCGGTCCATCTCTTCGCGCAGCGCCTTGTTGGCTTCACGCGAGGCATCGGCCGCCTTGCGCGCCTTGAGCGATCCACTCTTCGCCTCGGCCAGTGCTGCATCGGCCTGGGCTTCTTGCGCCAAAGCCAATGCGCGGTCGTAGTCTTTCGTGGCGACCGCGGCATGGGCGCGTTCCAGCTTGTCTTGCGCGAGCTTGATCTCACCCGGCGCCAACTCGGGCGCACCGGCAGTCACCGCGTGGGCGATGGCCGCTGTCGACAAAGCCAGTTGCTCGGTCGGCACAGGCGGTGTGGCGCAGCCGGCGACCCAGACGGTGCAGACGGCAGCGATGCCGGTCCAAGTGGCTCGGGTGGCGAGGCGATGGCCTGCGGAAAAAGCGATCGGTGTGCTCATGGGTGTCTCCATTCCTGTTTGTTGACTCGCGGCGACCGCCTGCTCGCAGAGCAAACGGCCGTGCATAGCATGTCACAGACTGAGGTAAACCTCACAAAAGATCGGTGCGCTGCCGCACATAAGAATTGGAGGCATCGAATGTGGTGCGGTAAAGACAAAGCGAGCCATCGAGCCCGGTCCGCCCCAGGCATCGGGCGTGACCTGAAGACGAATATTTCAGCCGGGGCACGTTGCGATGGCGGCGTCTGACTCAGCGCTCTGAAGCCGGCATTGCCGATCGCCAATGCGGCTTGGGTTCAGGTCGACGGGCTGGAGCGCGGGTCGAACTGAGCAAAGGCCTTGGCGAGTTGGCGATAGGCCTCTTTTTCGGGCTCGGTGCCCGCGACAGGCAGCTGGATCGCCAGCACCACATACAAATCACCGGCCGGCTCGCTGGGCAAGCCCTTGCCTTTGAGTCGCAACTTGCGCCCGCCGACCGAGCCGGCAGGTACCGCCAGCTGCACGCTGCCGTCGGGCGTTTGCACGGCCACATCGGCGCCGAGCGCGGCCTCCCAGGGTGCCACTGGAAGATCGAGGTAGACATCACGGCCATCGACGCGGAACTGCGCGTTCTTGGCGAAAACAATCTCGATGTAGAGATCGCCTGCTGGCACGCCCCCCCCGGCAGCGCCCTGGCCGGCCAGCCGAAGCTGCTGCCCCTCGCGAATGCCCTTGGGAATGTTCACCTCCAGCTGCCGCTCGCGTGGCTCGACCTCGCCCTTGGCGAGCATCTCCGACGAGCGCAGCGTCAGGCTCTTGCGGCTGCCGCGATAGGCATCGCGCAGCTCGATCTCCAGTTTCACATGCTGGTCTTCACCGGCCTGGCGAACGGTTTCGCGGGCTGCGCTGGCCTGCGAGCGGCGAAACAGCGTTTGAAAAAACGCGTTCGGGTCCGACGAATTGCCATTGCGCTGCGCATCGCCGAATCCGAAGCCGTTGCCAGCGCCGGGCGCGCCGGCGAAGGGCTGCTGCGGCGCACGGCGACGGGTGCGCTGCTCGTCATAGAGCGCGCGCTTGTCGGGCTCGCTCAAGGTCTCGTTCGCCTCGGCAATCTCCTTGAAGCGGGCTTCGGCCTGGGGCTCCTTGCTGACATCGGGGTGGTACTTGCGGGCCAGCTTGCGGTAAGCGTGCTTCAGTTCCTCCGCGCTGGCCTGGGGTTTCACGCCCAGTACCTTGTAGTAATCCTTGGACTCCATGAATGCATCCATCAATCAATCAATCGCGCCGGCGGCGCGTGGCGCGCAGGTTAGCCGATGTCCAGGCCCCGGTCCGTGCGGCAGCGAACATGGCCACCCACAGAGGTCGGTGGCGCAACGCACAGACACCAGGCCGGGCAGCGACTAGCGTCAGGCACATCCACCGGAGCCCGTTTGGCCATGACCGAACACCGAGAGAACCACGAGAAACCCGAGAACCGCCTGATCGAGTGGCTGCCCCAGCCTGCGCGTTTGCAGCTTCTGCGCCGTTGCCAACCCGTGGCGCTGGTGCCGGGCGACGTGCTGGCAAGCCATGGCGCGCCGACTTCGCAAGTCTACTTTCCCACCGAGGGCTTTATCTCGTTAATGGCCACGGTGGAAGGCAAGCCTGCGCTGGAAGTGGGCATGGTGGGGCGCGAAGGGATGCTCGGCGCCGAACTGGCGCTCGGAGTCGCGGCCTCGCCCTGGCATGCGTTGGTGATCGGCCCGGGCACGGCCTGGCGCGTTGACAGCGAAGCCTTCGAGGCCGAATTAGCAGCAAGCCCGGCGCTGGCTCATTGCCTCCGTGGCTACCTGCATGTGCTGATGTCTCAGCTGGTCACCGCGTCTGCTTGCCAACGCTTTCACATGCTGGGCCCGCGCCTGGCGCGCTGGCTGCTGATGAGCCAGGACCGATCGCAGGGCGAGCGCTTGGTCGCGACCCATGATTCCCTGGCTCATGCCTTGGGCGTGCGCCGTGTCGGCGTCACGATGGCGGCGGGTGCGTTGCAGCGGCAGGGTCTGATCGAATACCACCGGGGGCAGGTCGTCGTGCTCGATCGAGACGGGCTGGAGCGGGCTGCCTGCAGCTGCTATGCCCAAGACCAGTTGAGCTACGGCGCGGCGGTGGGTTGAGATGCGAGGCATGATGCGTTCGGTTGTCGGGTTAGCCTGATAGCCAGGGACTCATCCGCTTCACCGTACAAGCCCATCAGAAGTCCGCAGGCGCAGCTCGGTGCCCGAACCGCGCTGGCAATGAACACCCTCAAGTGAAAGCCTCTATGCGAGT
Organism: uncultured Rhizobacter sp.; assembly: GCA_964242145.1. Taxonomy (GTDB): domain Bacteria; phylum Pseudomonadota; class Gammaproteobacteria; order Burkholderiales; family Burkholderiaceae_C; genus Rhizobacter. The sequence goes on along the minus strand of CAXTCD010000093.1, from coordinate 6,671 downwards.
CATCGTCTTCAGCAGCAAATCTTATGACCGGCAATTCCTGGACGCCGCCAATGCCGCTTTCGGCTTTGAACTCGTGCATCTGGAAGCGCACCTGACACCGCAAACCGCGGCACTGGCCGAAGGCGCAAGCGTGGTCTGCGCCTTTGTCAACGACATCATCGACGCCGACACCTTGCAGCGCTTGGCCGCCGCCGGCGTGCGCCTGGTCGCGCTGCGCTGTGCCGGTTTCAACAATGTGGATCTGGCGGCCGCGGCCCGTTTGAACATCGCAGTGGGGCGCGTGCCGGCGTATTCACCACATGCGGTGGCCGAACACACGCTCGCGCTCGTTCTGGCGCTCAACCGCCATATCCATCGGGCCTACAACCGGGTGCGCGAAGGCAATTTCTCGCTCGAAGGCTTGTTGGGCTTTGATCTTCACGGCAAGACGGTCGGCGTGATCGGCACCGGCAGCATTGGCCAATGTGTCGTGCGCATCTTGCGCGGCTTTGGTTGCGAGGTGCTGGCCTTCGATCCGCAGCGCAACGCCGCCTGTGAAGCGCTGGGCGCGCGTTACCTCGATCGGCGCGACGAACTGTTGAGCCAATCGGACATCGTGACCCTGCATTGCCCACTGAACGAAGCCACGCATCACCTGCTCGATGCCCACGCCGTCTCGCGCATGCGCCGCGGTGCGATGTTGGTCAACACCAGCCGCGGCGCGTTGATCGACACCGCAGCCGTCATCGAGGGCTTGAAGCAGGGCCAGATCGGTGCGCTGGCGCTGGATGTCTACGAAGAAGAGGCCGATCTCTTTTTCGAAGACGGATCGGCCCGCGCGATCGCCGACGACACCTTTGCAAGGCTGCTGACTTTTCCGAACGTATTGATCACCGGCCACCAAGGCTTCTTTACCCGCGAGGCGCTCAGCGCGATCGCCGGCACCACGCTCGACAACATCGCCGAGTTCGCACGGACCGGGTCGCCACGGCATGCCGTGGGCCGGTAGCAGTTCATTGGGTCGACTCGATGAGCCGAGCGCGCGACAGGGTGCCTGAGCTGCGCGACTTTGTGACACAGTGTTTCCGGCACTGGTCACCGATGGGCCCCTGCCGGCCCAATGGCTCCGTGGCAATCGAGCGCCCGGCTATGCCTGAAGGTGCGCCATCGATGCATCCAGCGCGGCCGGCGATGAAATGACCTCCCGAAAGACGCGGCCGTGCCGCGTGTCGCCGTCCGCCACCAGGCTCTCGGCGACCTCGCGCAGCTCCTTCAGCATGTCGCTGCCGATCTTGTCGTTTGCTCGCAAAGCGGGGGAACATAACGGCGAGTCGGCGCTGTCGCAGTAGTTGATCAGGGCTTTGCCCAGGCGTTCGTTGGTCGCCGTCCGGAGGAAATCGCCCGCCGGCAAGCCCTCGGGTTCGAAGCCAGTGGCCTCGAACAGGGCCTTGCTCATTTCGCGCGTGGTCACGGTCTTGCTGCCGGCATCGAGCTGGAGTGCCTTGAGCAGCTTCCCGTACGGCTTGCCGTAGTTCTCGGCCGCCCGAGCCTCCACCGTCGTCGGGTTGGCGTTGGCCAGGGCATTCAGAAATGGAGAGGCTGTCAGGCCTTCTCCGGTCTTCACTTTATGGAAGTAGCTGTTCGTGTGCCCGACGATCCCATTGATGCCGGTCGTGTGGCCTTCGGCCTTCAGGAACAGGTAAGGCTTGTCTTCGACGTGCTCCATCTGCACCAGAAGTTCCTTGTAGCCATTGAGGAAATTGAAGCCTTTGGATGCCGACCGGCCGGCCCCGCTGAGGTGCGAGCTCGGGCGTGAGCTGCAGTGCTTCTGGTGCGCCTGCGCCACCTCCGCCAGCTCCTCTTTCGACAGCTTCGACAGGTCGATCATGTACGAACCTTTTTCCACCGGGTGGTGGGCCCAGGCCGCGACAAACAGGGCCTGGAATGACTGTGGCGTCCAATTGTGCGCCGGGGCCTTCAGCTGATCCGACACGCTGCCATTGTGCAAGTGCTGGCGGGTGAACTGTGACCAGCCCGCCCTGTCTTTGAACTGGCCGGCAAACACCGCGTTGCGCGTACCGATGTCGAGCGCGTGGTTCGACTTCAAGAGCTTGCGCAGGTCGGTACCTGTTTTCATCAAGCTCGATGAGGGCTGCCAGACCGGGCTCAAGGAGGACTCGCTCTTGACGCGCCGCAGCGCGGGCCGCCGCTGCAAGAGTGTCGAGCCCGCAGGCGACGCGTTGTTCAGGGGCGGGTGTGCTGCAGCGGTTTGGTGCCGGGCCGAGGCAGTTCTCGGCAAGCTCTCGGTGCTTGGCTTGTGCTGGAGTTGCGGCACGGTCGCAGAGGACGCTTGCCGGGCAGGCCTGGTTGCATGGCCCGGCTGGGCATCGGCGGTGGGTGATGACGGCAATGAAGATGGCAACAAGGCATTGCGACCGGCGCTGGCTTGCGAGCTGCTGCGGGGGAGTGGGCTTGGGAACTGTGAGCCGGGTGAGGGTGAACTCGGGAAGCGGGAGCTGGGAAGCGAAGGCGATAACGGCGAGCGGGGCGATACCGGCGCCGACTTCGAAGGTGCACCCGCCCCCCCGATGTTCAATTTGAACAAGCGTCTGATTCCGTCGACCATGATATTGATTCCCTTCGTGGTGCAGCCGAATGTGCGGCGCAGCCCGACGCGCAGCGGTGACGATGCCGGCGGGCACGGTCCAAATCATAAGCCTGCTCGCGGCGCCCGATTGGTTCAGGCTCAAACGATTCGGCCCGCGCCGGATGCCTCACGGCCATTGCACCGCGATCACATTGTCTTTCGGCAAACGGTCGATCAGCTTGTTCAGCGGGTCGATGCCGGCGCTGCCAGGCTTGCGATCGACGGTGAAGGACCAGCTGGACGCTTCGGTCGTCAGGGTGTGGCGCTCGATGGCGATGGGCTCATCGAGCTCGTCCAGCACGCCGATGTCGATCGGGTCGTTCAGCGCGGCAGGCGCCTCTTTTCCCAAGTCATCGGCCACCCGTTTGTGGGCCAGCACCTTGACGGTGATATCGAATTTGCCGTCTGGCCGGACCTTCGCGCTGGCACTGAGGGCGCGGTTCTCGTACAGCGTGATGCGCTCGAACAGGTCGTCGATGAAGCCCTGGTATTCGGGCGGCGTGACCCGGCGAAACTCGGCCAGCACGTCCAGCGTGCTGGGGTAGGGCGGGCCCTGGAAAGCATGCCTGGCGATGAAGGCCCGCAACGCCTCGTTGACCCTGTCTTCACCGATGACATCGGCCAGCTCGTACATCACGAGGCTGCCCTTGGCATAGTGGATGTTGGTCTGGTTCTCGACGCGCGCCAGCGGCAGTTCCTTCTTCTGCTCCGTCGCCCGGCCCAGCAGGTAGTGCTCGAGTTCGTGGCGCAGAAAGCGGCGCATCTTGTCGGCACCAAAGGTTTGCTTCATCACCATCAGCGCCGAATACTGCGCCAGGGTTTCGATCAGCATCGTGCCGCCTTGCACCTGCGCGCCTACCACCTGATGGCCCCACCACTGGTGCGCGGCTTCGTGCGCGGTCACGTAGTACGGGTAGTCGATGTCTTTCGGATCATCGGGCCGCACGCGGGCGATGAAGCCGATCAGCTCCGAATACGGAATCGTGTTCGGAAAGGATTGCGCGAAGGCCTCATCGCGCGGGAACTCGACGATGCGGAACTGCTTGTATTGGTAAGGCGAGAAGTTGCGGCTGAAATAACTCAGCGAGGCCTTGGTGGAACTGATCATCGACGCCAGGTTGCGGTCATGTTCCTTCTGGTGATAGATCTCGATTGGCACCGGGCCGTTCGGGCCGGCCCAGCTGTCTTTGGCGACTGTGTAGCGCGCCGACTGGAACGCGAAGAAGTTCAGGATCGGTGTGTCCATCTGGTAACGGAAGTAGCGCCGCAGCCCTTGCGGGCCGGCCTCGGTCCATTCGCGCTGCAGGTAGCCGGGCGCGATGGCGATCTGGTCAGCCTCGGTGCTGACGGTCGCATCAAAGCGAATCCAGTCGCCATCGAGCGAGATCGGGTTCTGGGCCAGGCCGCGTGTGCTGTCGCGGGGCAACGCACGCTCCTTCGGTTCGAGGCCGAACTTGCGGCGGTCCTGGTTGCGCTCGATCTCGATCTCTTCGTTGTAGCCGATGGTGGGCAGCAGCATGCGGCCGTTGATGAAGCTGCCGTTGTGGACGATGCGGGTGTTGGAGCCTTCGTTCAGAAAGCCGGGCGTCGTTTGTTCCAGGTCGAAGTCGAGCGTGGTCGACGCTCCGGGGGCCACGGCCTGCGCCAGCTGGTACAGACGCAGGTTCAGCTGGCCGGCCACCGGCTCGTCGCCTTCGGCCAGCGTGGCGCCGCCGGGCACCTCCATCCGGTGCACCTGCCATGCGTCACCTTGCCTCAGCTGCAGGTTCAGGCTAGTCACCGGCACGCTGTGCTTGTTTTGCAGCTCGAAGCGGCCGACCACGCGCACCGCCTGACGGCTCGGGTAGAGCGACACGTTGACGCGCACCGCGGTGATCTTCAGCTGCGGCTGTGCGGTCAGCCGCGCCTTGAAGCGCTTCTCGTAGTCGGCCTGCTGCGCCATGCGCGAGGCCTCGGTGCGATAAGGGTTCAGGACATGGGTGTTGTAGAAGATGACGCCGCCACTGGCGGCAAAGGCCAGCAGCGCGGCACCGCTCAGTGCGAGGCTGCGCCGGCTCCATCGCAGCGCTGCCTGCTGGCGCCGTTCACGCCAGCTGCTGGCGGTGCCGCGTGTCCACATCGCATGGCCGATCATCAGCAGCAGCAAAGACGCAGCAGCCCAGTAAAGCTGGAAGGCGCGCACGCGCGGCAGGAAGTGGCCCCAGCGGTTGATGTCGGAATACACCGCGGCCGGCACGCTGCCGAACTTGAGCAGGTTGTCTTCGATGCCGAGTGCGCTGGAGAACGACGTCAGCAGATAGAACACGATCATCAGGAAGTGGCCGAGGTACTTCTGGTTGACGACGCTGTGCACCGTGATGGCCAGCGCACAGAAGAACCAGGCTTCGATCAGCTGGATGCCGAACAAGGCCTGCAGATAGATCGGCAGCTCGATGCGGGTGAAGCCCTGCGACAGCTGGATGCCGATGCCGCACAACATCAGCGCCGCTTCCAGCAGCAGCGGGATGGCCATCAGCGCCAGCAGCTTGGCGAGATAAGGCAGCCAGCCGGGCGTGGGCAGGGCGTCGACGATCTGGTCGATGCGCGCCTCACGTTCGCGCCACACCAGCTCGCCGCCATAGAACGCGATGATCGCCACCATGAAAAGGTTGAAGCTGTTGCCCAGCAGCTCGACCATCAGAAAGGTACGCGGCCAGGTCTTGGTGCCCAGCATTTCGCCGATCGTGCTGCTGGCCAGCACGACGAACAGCATGCCTGCCAGCACCAGCACGCTGAAGTAGATGTTCTTCAGCGTCTCGCGCAGCGCGAGGCCCACGAGATGGGGCAGGGCCCGCAGGCCGACCGGCTGCAATGTCTGTAGCGGCGGCGCCGGCGGGATCGGCGCGGTCACCGTGGTGGCTGCGCGCGCTTTTTTTGGCTGGCCGACCCGTTCGGCCGCGAACACGGCGAACGAGAAGCGCCAGGCGCAGCCGGCGCTAATGGCCAGTGCCACGCCCAGCCACAGCAGCCGGTTCCACAGCAGGGGCCCGCTCAAGGGCACGAGCAGGGTGTTGCGCTCATCGACCGTCCAGTACTGTGTGAGCACCGCCATGGCGCGGCTGCCGAAGGGGTCGAGCAGCGAAGCGAGCGTCTTGTTGTCGATATCGCGCAGCAACTGCTGGCCGACCATCCAGGCCAGCAGCACCAGCACGCTGCCGATGTAGACCGGCAGCATGCGCCGTGTCAATGCCGCAAGGCTGAAGAAGATGCTGCCGATCAGTACCGCATTCGGGATCAGCACCGTCGCATAGGGTGCAAGGTATGCCCGCAGGTGATTGCTGCCGGTGCGCTCGGCATCGAGGCCGGGTAGCAGCGTGCCGCAAAGCGTGCCCAGGCCGATGCCGGCCAGGATCAGCAGCACGGTCGCCAGTGCGCCGAGATAACGCCCGCCCAGGTATTGCAGCTTGCTGATCGGCGCGGTGAAGAAGAAGGCGTGGCTGCGGTGTTCGAAGTCTTGCTGCACCGCACGACCCATGATGGCCGCGATCACCGAGGTGCCGAGCATGCCCAGCACGGTCAGCGTCTGCGCCAGCGCATAGGGCGAATTGATCAGCACCTTGCCGCTGCCGAACGAGATGTTGGCGTCCTTGAACAGGCTGCCGGCCGCCGCCATCCACAGCATCGCGAGCGCAAAGAAGATGAGGGTGTAGACCCAGGTCGAGATCAGCCGCAGCCGCGATCGGAACTCGAAGCCGGCCAGTGTCAGCAACGGGCCGGCGCTCATGCGGGAAGGCTCGCGCTCGCAGACGACAGCGCGCCGATGTGGCCGCCGATGGCCGCGAAATAAGCGTCTTCGAGCGTCGGCCTGGCCGGCTCGAAGCCGGCGCCGGGTGGCTGCGTGGCAATCACATGGATCTGTGTCTTGCCGCTGGACAGCCGGGTCGAGATCACCGCATGTGCAGCGCGCACGGCATCGACCTCGGCGCGTGGCACCGCGGCCTGCCAGATGCGGCCTTCAAGCAGGCGCGTCAGGCCCTGCGGCGTGCCGCTGCATCCTGCAGCGTGG
>CAXTCD010000092.1:0-19884 GCA_964242145.1 uncultured Rhizobacter sp. | reverse complement strand
CGCCGCGCCGCACGCTGATTCCCCCGCTCGATCGCCTGGGTCAGCTTCACGGTGGTGCTGCGCGTCTGCGGCCGCGTGTCTTCCAGCTCGGCTTCCAACATCGGGTTCGGCCGGGCGCCCGCTTGCTGCCAGGCCGCATCGGCCGCCTGCAGCTCGCTTTGCGCGGCGGCCAGATCGGGGTGCGGCGCCAGGGCCGTGGCCAGCAGCTGCCCCAAGGTCAGCGGCGCTGGATCTGGGGCCGCATCACGGCCGACTCCGACTCCGACTCCGACTCCGACTCCGACTCCGGCACGGGCACGGGCACGGGCACGGGCACGGGCACGGGCACCGGCACCGGATTCGGCATCGAGAAGGCCATTTCGGATGCTCAGCGGCGGCGCCGGGTCACTGGAATGAGCGGGCCAAAAACAGGTCGAACAAGTCGTCAGGGCCGCCAGCACGGGCGGCAGCAATGCCATTCGCATCGAACACTCCAGAGTTGATCAGGGCAACAGGAGGATTCGGCGAAGCGTGGGTCAGCAGGAAGAGAGGAGTGCTTGAACGCTCGCCGAATCAGGCGAGGCGTCGATCGGGGCGCTCGGGCGCATCGGCGATGTGGGAGGGGCGCGCGGCAGCCTGCACGCTGACCTTAGGCGAGCGCACGGCCACCAGCAGCGGCAATGACTGTGTCACCGGGGTTTGCGCATGGGCCAAGTGGCAGACAGCGCAATCGTCATCGAGACCGAAACTGCCTTTTTCTATGTCGCTTTCCGAACTGCGCTGGGAAGTGTTGTCAGCATCCTTTGAGGTGCCGCCCGAAGCGTGCTTTTTGTCAGCGCGCTCTTTGTCATGGTGCTCATCAGTGCCGGCTTTCACACCCTCGCCAATAGACAAAGGCATCGACGACGGAGCCAGCGAATCGCCATGGTGCGGATGCTCGTGATGGCCGAAATGGGCCTACGGGCTCGGGGCACTTTCATGCTGGCAATAGCTGGCCACCGCAGCCCAGCAGAACTGCAGCGGCAGAAGAACCAACAGGAAAGCGATCAGCAAGCGACGCATCGATCGAGTATATCGACGGCCCGCCAAGCCACACCGACACACTGCAGGGAGGCCGGCAATCGAAGCTGCGCCTCAACGCGCCCCAGCGAACCCACCCACGATGAACACAAGCTCTTCCACCGCCTCCACCGGCAGCAAGTGGCCCTTGTTCGGAAGAAAGTTCAGCCTCGCGCCGGGATATCGCGCCACGATTTCCTCGTTGACCACAGACACTGGGTCGACCCGATCCAACTCACCGGCAACGATCAAGACGGGCACGTTGATGTGCGCGACGGCCTCGGTGATGTCATCACGCGTTCCGACATCAATCCAGCCCGCACGTGCAGGCGGGCTGAGGCGAAGCGCATCCTTGATCAATTGCTCGCGCGCTGCATCGGAGATCGGGCTGCCGGTGAGCACGTTCTCCAAGGTCCAGGTGATGGCGACCGCGTCTGCATAAGCAGCCTTCATTTGCTCACGCTGGGCATTGTCGATCGCGATCGGCGAAGGCGGCGACGACGCGATGAGCGCCAGGCCGACCAACCCTTCAGGCCGTTTCGAGGCCAGCAACTGCGAGGCCTTGCCGCCCATCGAATGGCCCACGAGAACGTACTGTGTCAGGCCCAGCGCCTGGATCACCGCCAGCGCGTCAGCCGCGTGATCTTCAGTGCAATAGCCCGTCACCGGAGCGGTGGAGTCACCCGCGCCGCGGGCATCGATGGCGACACAGCGGAACCGGTCGCGCAGGCCGGCGATGACGCCCGACCACGTCTGCGATGAACCGCCCCAATGATGGAGGAAAACGAGTGCGGTCTCGCCGACCTGGGTGTCGTTGACGTTCAAGACAACGTCCTTGCTTTCGATCTTCATGGCAAAGCCTTTGTGCTGTCGCGCGGCCGGACATCGGTGCGTCGGGCTGGATTCTTCAGAAGCTCGCCTCGATTGATAATGACCTGCAATGTGCTTACGGTGCATATTCAAAGTACATAATCAAACACTGACTGACCCGATGGACCGCTTCATCAGCATTTCCGTGTTCGTCGCTGCCGTGGAGGAAGGCGGCATCGCCGCGGCCGCCCGGCGCTGCGATCTCTCGCCGGTGATGGCGGGCAGGTATTTGTCGGCGCTGGAGGCATCGTTGTCGGCGCAGCTCATTCAACGCACGACACGGCGCTTGAGTTTGACCGCCGCCGGCCAGGCTTACTTCGCGCGTTGCAAGCGCATCCTCGAAGACCTGGGCGAGGCCGACCAGGAGGCCACCGAGATGCAGGCCTCTCCGCGCGGTGCGCTGCGCATCACGGCGCCAGTCACCTTCGGCTCGATGTACCTCGGGCCTGTTGTGGCCCAGTACATGACGGCGTTTCCGCGGGTCGAGGTGGCACTGCACCTGCAGGATCGGTTCGTCGATCTGGTCGAAGAGGGCTTGGATCTGGCGATCCGCATTGGCGAGCTGGCCAACTCCGACCTAGTGGCGCGCAAGCTGGCGGATTGCCGGCTGATGGCCTGCGCCTCGCCTAGCTATCTCGCACGGGCCGGCAGCCCCGCGGCTCCTGCAGATCTTGGTCAGCACGCGCTGATCGGCTACATCGGCCCAGTGACCACCGCCCCCTGGACTTTCATCGACGCTCAGGGACGAAGCACTGAATTCGATGGCCGCTGCCGCTTCACGGCCAACAACACCTCGGTGATGCTGGAGGTCGCGCTGGCGGGCTTCGGCATTGTTTATGGCCCGAGCTTTGTGTTTGCCAAACACCTGGAACGGCGCGAACTCATGCCGGTACTTGGCGGTTACACAAGCCCAGTGCTGCCGCTGCATGCGATCACGCCCACCGCCAAGCACGTGAACGCCAAGACTCGGCTCTTCATCGAACGGCTCCGGCTGGCCTTCGATGCGCCAGCGCCGTGGGATCGGTGGTCAAGGAACGAAGTTTCAGCTAGCGAAACCTAATTCATAACGGCGTGTCAATTCAACGATAAATCAGTGCAACTCATCATCGGGTACGAGCCGCCTTACCGCTGACACCGAAGTGTCAGGCAAGGGCATCGTGGCCGACTTGGGCTGTCCAGCCCCGCAAGCTCTTGTTGATCAAAGCGCTCTATCTGAATGACAAATCTGTTCATTTGACATGGGTCGCACCGAACAGGTGTGTGACCTGTCAGTCAATTTACTCGTCAGATTCGGTTTCGGAATCGATCGCCGAGTCGTAGTCGTTCGCGTCGGCTTCCTTGTGCGCAATCATTGGCTTGTCGAGCGGGCGACACACGCGGCGCTGCAGGCGCTCCAGGCGATCGGAGCGACCAATGGCCTGAAAGACCTCGGCAGGATTCATCATCAGAGAAAACGGGTTCGCAAGGATTTCATGGGTCTGCATGGTGAGCTCCTGAAGGACATGTGACGATGCATGAACTTTAGGCGCCGCCCCGAGGGGTACATAGTGGGCGCGGCACCAAACCAAGCGTCGGAAGTTCCCTGACACTGCTGTCAGGGATGCCGGTAGACAAGCTTTCCGAAGCCGGCAAATTTCACGGCCTTTAGCCGGTTTGCTGACGACGCTGATCAACGCGTCAGCTTGTTCGCCGCACGAGTCAGTTCTTCGGCCAAAGCCTCTCGGCCAGCTTTTTGCGCGAAATCGGCAGCATTCAATCCCGCTTCATTGCGCAGCTTCAGGTCTGCGCCTTTCGACATCAGCAACTGCGCCGAGGAAATCGCACCGTAGCCGGCGGCCATCATCAATGGCGTGGTTTTGTTTGGCGACAACGCATTCACCACTGCACCCGACGTCAACAGCCATTCGGTCACCGCCACGCTGGGGCCCGCTGCGGCGTAATGCAGTGGTGACCATCCGGGCAGGTTGATCAGTGCGCCTCGCTCGACGAGCTTTTGGCACAGCGACAGCTGCCCCTTGATGGCGGCCAGCATCAGCGGCGATTCACGCTGCGAGTTCAAAACATTGACCTGCGTTCGAGGCGAATCCAGTAGCGCCTGCGCAGCAGCAAAAGACTCATCCTTGATCGCAACGAACAGCGCAACAGCGCCTTGCGGCCCCTCTGCGTTGGGGTCCTTGCCCTCATCCAACAAACGCTTCACACCATAGGCGTTGTCGATTTTGATGGCAGCGATAAAGTCATCAAACGAGCCAGCATTGGATAAAGAAAATCCTGAAAAAACAAGAAGATAGAAACATTTCCTCAAGTAACTCATGCGTTGCCTGGTTGCACCGAATTGGCAACATTTGCCAAGATTTTTGGCAGATTGAAGAGGCGTTCGAAATTGGCGGTGGTGGCCTGCGCAATCTGCTCTACCTGACAGCCCTTTAATTCGGCCAGTTGCTTGGCGACGTAGGGCACATACGACGGGTTGTTCGTCTTGCCGCGGTAAGGAACGGGGGCGAGATACGGGCTGTCGGTCTCGATCAAGCAGCGATCCAACGGAACAAAGCTCGCCACCTCTCGCAGATCGGCGGCGCTTTTGAAGGTCAGGATGCCCGAGAACGAGATGTAGAAGCCCAAATCGAGCGCAGCCCGTGCCACTTCCATCGACTCGGTGAAGCAATGGAAGACGCCATGAGCCGCGCCTTCTTCCCGAAGCATCGACAGCGTGTCATCCGAGGCACTTCGAGTGTGGATGATCAATGGCAAGCCGGTGAATCGAGACGCGTGGATGTGCACTCTGAAGCGATCGCGTTGCCAGGCCATGTCGGCCACCGTGCGGCCGTTCAAGCGGTAATAGTCGAGCCCGGTTTCACCGATCGCCACGACGCGCGGCAGGCGGGCGAGTGCCAGCAGGTCTTCGAGGCTGGGCTCCTTCACGCCTTCGTTGTCAGGATGAACACCGGCAGAGGCCCAGAAGTTGTCATACGACGTTGCGAGCTCATGCACATCGGGGAACTCTTCCAGCGTCGTGCAAATGCACAGCGCGCGATCCACCTGTGCTGTGGCCATCGCCTCGCGGATTTCCGGAAGCTTTTCCCGCAGCTCCGGGAAATTCAGATGGCAGTGCGAATCAACGAACATGTCATGCCCTTTGCAGGGCGACGGTCTCGCCGGGCCGCTGCGAATCAGAGATCAGATGGTTTGGGTTGGCTTAGACGAGGAGATCGATGTTCCCAGAACTTCTTCGATCTTCAGCTTCAGCACGCGAGTCTTGTCATCGGCGGGGAATTTCACGCCCACGCCTTGCGTTCGTCCACCGGAAGCGTTCACCGGTGTGATCCACGAGACCTTGCCTGCCACCGGGTAACGCTGCGGATCTTCCGGCAAGGACAGCAGCAGATAGATGTCTTCGCCCAGCTTGTATTCACGCGTGGTCGGCACAAACAAGCCGCCGTCGGTGAACAGCGGAATGTAGGCCGCATAGAGCGCGCCCTTTTCGCGGAAGACCAATTGAATGACGCTCGGCCGATTCGTCGAGGTAGGCGTCAGCGCGCCAGCGGGGCGCAGTGAAGGTGCAGGGGTATCGCTCATCGTGCGGAGTTTAACGAAGGAGAGGGTTTCGCGGCAGCCGGTTTCAGGGCTTGATGAGCTTGCTGAACAAGAGATTCCACCATCACCGGCATGTTCCAGGGGTGTTCGTCATGCCGACTGGTTTGCGCCAAAGCGCGGCTCCATGCCGTTAACGCCGGCAATCCTGCGCGAGCAGGCATTGATGCGACCGGGAAATAATGTGGGCTTGCGCCACTGGCAATGCACATCGCGTCATGGCAAAGCTTCTTCAGAGCATCCAGAAGACGCGGTAAAGGCCATGACGCCAAGGTGCCGGCTTCAGCCGATGCAAGTTGCCTGGGCAAGCGGGCCCAGCTGACCGCGTCGACCCCTTCGCGCACCCATTCCAAGGCTTCAAGCGGCTGACCGCCAGCGGCAGCCAGCATCACCTGCGGCTGGGCCACCTGATGCTGAGCAAGCCATGTGCTGGCAAGTTCAGGATCGGGCAATGCCAAGGGCACCGCCTGGCAGCGGCTGCGGATCGTTGGCAGCAGCGCATCGGGTGCTCCACAACTGAGTACGAAACGCGCAGCCCCTGGAGGCTCTTCCAGCGTCTTCAACAAGGTGTTGGCGGCAATGGGATTCACACGTTCGGCCGGATGAATCAACACCACTTTGGCCAAGCCACGCGATGACGTGCTCTGGGAAAATAACACCGCCGCACGCACCGCTTCGACCTTGATTTCTTTGCTGGGCTTGGCTTTTGACGCTTTGCCTTCGCTGTCACTTTCGCCGTCGGTACCGGTACTCCACCCCATCGATTCGCGCAGTGCGTCGGGCAGCAGGACCATCAGATCCGGATGAGAGCGCGCCTGCACCAGGCGGCAACTGGCGCAGGTGCCGCAAGGCTTGGTCTGCTGACCGGATTCACACAGCCAGGCCTGCGCCAGGCTCAGGGCCAGTTCGAACTGACCAATCCCTTGCGGCCCGTGAATCAGCAAGGCATGGCCGCGCTGTCGGCTCAATGCGTCGCGCAGTGGTTGAGCAAGCCACGGCAAGGGCAACGCGCCGTCCAGGCCTACCACCCCCGTTGCTCCAGGTGATCGGCGATTTGGGCCCAAACCTGTTCACGTGGCTGCGCGGCGTCCAGTCGAACGAATCGAGACGGTGACATTTCCATTCGCGCCCGGTAGCCACCTCTGACCCGGTTGAAAAATGCCAAGTCCATTTGCTCGAAGCGATCCGGCGCACGCGCGGCAGCCCGGCGCTCGGCCGCCAGTTCAGCGGGCGCGTCGAACCAGATCGTGAGATCGGGCTGTAGCCCGTTCTGTACCCAAGCTTCCAGTGTTGAAAGAATGGCTTCATCAAACCCGCGCCCTGCCCCCTGGTAGGCAAAGCTCGCATCGGTGAACCGGTCGCAGAGCACCGTGTGGCCTAGCGTGAGGGCTGGCGCAATCACCGTTTGAATGTGGTCATGGCGTGCGGCGAACACCAGCAAGGCCTCGGATAATGGCGTCATGCTGGAATGCAGCAGCATTTCGCGCAGCTTTTCGGCCAGCTCCGTGCCGCCAGGCTCGCGTGTACAGACCACCAGTTGCCCATGCGCGCGCAGGCGCTCGGCCACCGCATCAATGTGGGTCGACTTGCCGGCACCATCGATGCCTTCGAATGTGATGAATCGGCCGCTCAATCGACGCTCATTTGTTTGAAAGTTCTGCACTCGGCGTACCGATGTTGCGCTGATAGATGTTCACTGCCCGATTGTGTTCGGTCAGTGTCTCGCTGAACTGGCTGCTGCCGTCTCCGCGCGACACGAAATACAGCGCCTTGGTGGAGTCGGGCTTGACTGCAGCCAGCAACGCTGCTTTGCCGGGCATCGCAATCGGCGTGGGCGGCAAGCCGATGCGCAAATAGGTGTTATAGGGCGTATCGGCAAGCAGGTCACGCTTGCGCAAATTGCCATCAAAGCGTTCGCCCAAACCGTAGATCACCGTGGGGTCGGTTTGCAATGGCATGCCGGCACGAAGCCGGTTGACGAAGACACCGGCGACCAATCCGCGGTCACTCACCGTGCCGGTTTCTTTCTCGACAATCGAGGCCAGGACCAAGGCATCGTTCATCGTTTTGAGCGGCGTATCGGCCTGGCGCTCGACCCAGGCCAGCTCCAGCTGGCGCCGCATCGCCCGGTAGGCGCGCTTGAGCACCGTCACATCGCTGGCCCCTTTGCTGTATGCGTAGGTATCCGGGTAGAACCAGCCTTCGGCGGGCCCTGGGTGTGCGCCGATGGCAGTCATCAACTCGGCTTCGCTCAGCGTGGCCGTGGTTTGTTTGAGGTTGGCAGCATGCGCAAGTTCAGCGCGGAATTGACGAAAGGTCCAGCCTTCGATCAAGCGCACCGTGGCCATCGCCTCCTCGCCGCGCACCATCTTGTCCAGCAAGCCCCTCGGCGTGATGCCGCGTTCAATTTCGTAGCTGCCAGCGCGAATCTTGCGCGCCTGACCCGACCACCGAAACCACTCATAGAGCAGCATCGGATTGGCCTGCACCCCGGCCTGCACCCACGCCTGTGCCACGTCGCGGGGAGACGTGCGCGGCTCGATCGAGACTTCGACGGCGGGCGCAGCCAAGGTCAAGGGCTGCTGCAGCCACCCGTAGATGCCAGCGCCAAGCCCGGTCGCCGACAACAAGGCCAGCATCAGCAGACGACGAAGAAACTTCAGCAACGTGAGCGGTCGGAAAAAGAAAGGAACGCCGAAGAAGTGAGGCGGAAACCCCATCCGCGTGCGGCGCGTGGGCACTGATGATAATCGGCGCATGAGCACACCTCTTCCTCTCGCCGGCGCCGCTGCACTGAACCATTGGGGCGTGATCCGCGCCCGCGGTGCCGATGCTGCATCTTTCCTGCATGGACAACTCACCAGCGACATCACGGCATTGAATGGATCGCAAGCCCGGCTGGCGGGCTACTGTTCGGCCAAGGGTCGATTGCTGGCCAGCTTCATTGTGTGGAAGCAAGGTGATGACGTGCTGCTGGCCTGCAGCGCCGACCTGCTCGCGCCGACCTTGAAACGCCTGTCGATGTTCGTGCTGAGAGCCCAGTGCAAACTCAGTGACGCCAGCGCCGAAGTGCGCTTGTACGGCCTTGCCGGTGAATCCGCCCGCAATTGGTTGAACGGCGCCGAACCAAGTTCGGCATGGAGTCAGACCCAGCATGAAGGCGCAACGGTGATCCGTTTGTCTGATTCGAATGGCGACGCTCGTTACCTTTGGGCAGCAGAAAACAGCGTGGCAGCGCCTTCATTGCCGGAGCTTGCTTTATCAGGTTGGCGCTGGGCTGAGGTGACCAGCGGTGTACCAACGATCGAGTTGGCCACCGTGGATCAGTTTGTTCCGCAGATGCTGAACTTCGAATTGCTGGGTGGCGTCGACTTCAAAAAGGGATGCTATCCCGGGCAGGAGGTCGTCGCTCGCTCGCAATACCGCGGCACCATCAAACGCCGCACCTACTTGTTTCAAAGCAGCTCAGCCGCTTGTGCTGCGCAAGAAATCTTCCATAGCGCGGACCCTTCACAGCCTGCAGGTTTGGTTGCCAATGCCGCCACGGTGGATGGGACGACGCGGTTGCTCGCTGAAATCAAGCTGGCTTCACTCGACAGTGGCAGCCTCCACCTCGGTGCGGCAGATGGGCCGGTACTCACCCCGCTGGAAATGCCTTATTTAGTGACGACCGAAGCCGAATAAGGGATACCAGATCCGATCCCCGGCAACAGTTCACAGCGCCTTCTGAGTGCGAGCCTGCATGCGCGAATTGTTCATCTACTATCAAACGACGCTAACGAACGCCGATGTCCTGCAGACGACGGTGCAGGCTTTGCAAGCACGCTTCAGAGCCCTTCACCCCGGGCTGCAAACTCGCTTGATGCGCCGCCCAGAACCGTCTAACGGACTGCATACCTGGATGGAAACTTACGCCCTGCCCTTGAGCACGAATGGCATCTCAGACTCGCTGCTTCGCGACATAGAAGCCCAAGCCGAGACGATGCTTGCGACCTTGCTCGCCAGCCCACGCCACATCGAGGGCTTTGTGTCATGTGTCTAGTCGCGCTGGCCATTGATCAATCGCGTCGCTTTCCCTTGGTCGTAGCGGCCAATCGCGACGAGTTCTTCCATCGACCGGCGGCTCGCCTCACCTGGTGGTCCCCTGGCGAAGGCCTGCCTGACATTCTGGGTGGGCGTGATTTGGAAGCCGGGGGCACCTGGCTCGGCTTGACGGCCCAGGGGCGCATGGCCTTGCTGACCAACGTTCGCAATGGCACACGGCCCGATCCATCGGCGCCGTCGCGAGGCACGATCGTTCCGCGCTGGCTGGCTGGCGATCTCAGCTCAGACCGCTTTTGGATGTTGACTGCGCTGTCCGGATTCAACGGGTTCAACCTGATCGCCACCGACTTTCATCGCGGCGAGTGCTTTTGGGTTTCGAACACCGATGCGGCGCCGATCCGCCTCGAACGTGGCCTCTATGGCTTATCCAATGCGTCGCTGGACACACCCTGGCCGAAAGTGTCTGCGCTGAAGCAGCACATGCGCTCTGCCATTGAAGGCAGTGAATCGCTCGACGATTTGATCGAAAGCCTATTTGAAGGCTTGGCCGATCGCGAGCCCGCGGCCGATGCGCAACTGCCATCGACCGGTGTCCCGCTGGAACTTGAAAAGGCTCTCTCACCCGCTTTCATTCGAACAGCTGACCTGAGCTATGGCACGCGGTGCTCGACCTTGATCATCACCGAACGGGTCAACAAGCGAATGATCACGCATGTGTTGGAGCGCAGCTTCAGTTCAACCGGTGGCGTGGCTTTGCTGAGGCGTTCCTTGCTGAAGGATTGGCCTCCGCGCTACAGCGGCAGCGAATCCACAGACCCTGCTGTTCAAGGCGAAGTGACCGAAAGCGAAGATGGCCCCGTCGAGGCCGGTGTGATCCGCAAGACCCGTGTGCGCACTTTGCTGAAGCCTGCAGGCCCGCGCCGCAAACGGCAACCGGCGGGCGCCATCTGAAACCGCCCATGTGCTCTGATCCGCTGGATCAGAGCGTTCGCACCATCTCGACGTGCGGAATGCCAACCTCTTCGAATACCACCCCACGGGCTGTGAACCCGGCTCGGCCGTAAAACGACGCGGCCGAGGTCTGCGCATGCAGCACGGCTTCGCGATGGCCTTGAGCCCGCGCCGCCTGCATCAATGCTTCCAGCACACTGCGGCCCACGCCGCTGCCACGCATCGCTTGCGTCACGGCCATGCGGCCAATCTTGGCCACACCCGGTACATGCTCCAACAAACGGCCGGTCGCCAGCGGGCGGCCAAAACGGTTATAGGCCACAGCGTGGACACAGCCCGGATCAGGGTCGGCTTCATCCCATTCCATGTGCATCGGAATGCCCTGCTCCTCGATGAACACGGCGGTGCGCACACTGCTCGCATCGCGCCCGAGTTCACTCCAAGGCCCCACGCGCACCTCCACCATTGGCTTGCCCGCCTCAAAGCCCTGTAACAGCTCGCGCAACTCTGAAGGCACCGGCGTCGAGCTTTGCGTGGCGGTGTCCGCGAACACATAGACCAGCTCAGCGCTGACCAATTTTTGGTCTTGCCGGAACACCGCACAGTGAAACAGCATCGATGAGGTGCCGATTCGGCCACAGCGCACGCCGACATCGAGCACATCGTCATAGCGCGCCGAGCCGTCGTATTCGAGCGTCGCCTTGCGCACGAACAGATCGGCGCCCATGGCCTGCAAGGTCTCGGTATACGGAACCGCCAGCGCGCGCCAATAGCCGGCTACGGCGGTATCGAAGTACATCAGGTAGTTGCCATTGAAGACGATCTTCTGCATATCGACTTCAGCCCAGCGCACCCGCAGCCGCTCCAGAAACCTGAAATCACTTCGAACCATGAAAGGCTTTCTTCAACGCGTCGGATGCAAGCTCGATGGCGGCCAAAGCTTGCGGCAAGGCCCGCCCCATCTTGATGAAGTCATGAGTCATGCCGCGGCAGATTTCCAATTCGACGGCGACACCCGCGGCGCGCAGCTTGTCGGCATACATCACGCCCTCATCGACCAGAGGGTCGCATTCGGCCAGGATGACGCAGGCTGGCGCCACGCCGTCAGCGTCATCGGCATTCAAGGGAGAGAAGCGCCAGTCGGTGCGTTCCGACCAATCGATGTAATGGTCGAAGAACCATCGGATGCCGGCGGCTTCCAGCAGATAACCGCTAGCGAATTCCTGATGAGATGGGGAGTCTTGATGCGCGCTGGTGCCGGGCGTGATCAGCAGCTGCATCGCCAGCCGTTGACCGATATCGCGGGCATGCAAGGCCGCGACTGCCGCCAGCGTGCCGCCGGCACTGTCACCGCCCACGGCCATGCGGGAGACATCCAAGCCCAGGCGATCGCCCTCGGCTCGCAGCCAATCCATCGCTTGCCACACGTCGTCAACCGCCGTTGGAAAGCGATGCTCCGGCGCCAAGCGGTAGTCCAGGGCCATCACTGCGGCGCCCGTGCGAAGTGCCAGCTGGCGGCACAGGCTGTCATGGGTTTCGAGGCTGCCGATCGTGAAGCCGCCACCGTGCAGGTAAAGCAGCACCGGGAGCCGCTCGTGGCTGTCGGCGTAAAGCCGTGCCGCGAGGGGGCCGCCATCCACTGCGGGAATCTGGAGGTCTTCGACCCGCGCCAAAGGCACCCGCGGCAGGTCCAGAATTTCGGCGCCGAGTTCATAACTGGCACGAGCGTCGGACACCGAAAGCGAGTGATACGGCGGCCGATTGGCGCGCCGGATGCGATCGAGCACGCTGCTCATCAATGGGGTCAAGCGCGAGGTGCTCACGAGGGTGCCAGTCGCTAAAACGAAGGGAGGCGCGAGTGTGCCAGAGGACGCTGCTGCTGCAGCGCAGCCGACCCAATGGCTCGCATGGGTCGCGCCTATGGCGACCGGCCTGCGGCCCTCTGAACCAGCGAAATTCCGCCGAGCCAGGAGCACACTGCACGGCTTGGGCACGGCCGCGCAGCATGGCGGTTCAACCGTGCTTCTGATCGAAGAACTGCTCGTTTTCCGTCGACCCCTTCAGCGCGGCCGTTGACGCGTCGGCTTCGATCGTTGTCGTCACAGCATCGAAGTAGCCGGTGCCGACCTCGCGTTGATGCTTCACCGCGGTAAAGCCCCTCTCGGCGGCCGCGAACTCTTTTTCCTGCAGTTCGACGAACGCGCTCATGTTGTTGCGCGCATAGCCATGGGCCAGTTCGAACATCGAATAGTTCAGGCTGTGGAAGCCCGCCAGCGTGATGAACTGGTACTTGTAGCCCATGGCACCCAGCTCACGCTGGAACTTCGCAATCGTCGCGTCGTCCAGGTTCTTCTTCCAATTGAAGGATGGCGAACAGTTGTAGGCCAGCAGCTTGCCGGGAAATTGGGCATGGATTGCGTCCGCAAACGCCTTGGCAAAGGCCAGGTCCGGCTTGCCGGTTTCACACCAGATCAGATCGACGTACGGTGCATAGGCCAGGCCGCGGCTGATCGCCTGGTCAAGCCCGTTGCGGGTGCGGAAAAAGCCTTCGACCGTGCGTTCACCGGTGCAAAACGGCTTGTCGTTGTCATCAACATCGGTCGTCACCAGATCACCGGCCTCAGCATCGGTGCGCGCCAGCAGCACGGTTGATACGCCTGAGACATCGGCCGCCAGGCGGGCCGCCACCAGCTTGGCGACTGCTTCGCGCGTCGGCACCAGCACCTTGCCGCCCATGTGGCCGCACTTCTTCGCGGCGGCAAGTTGATCTTCGAAATGCACGCCGGCCGCGCCGGCTTCGATCATCGCCTTCATCAGCTCAAACGCGTTCAGCACGCCGCCAAAGCCGGCTTCGGCGTCGGCCACGATCGGCGCGAAGTAGTCGATGTCGTTCTTGCCTTCGCTCCATTGGATCTGGTCGGCGCGGGTGAAGGTGGCGTTGATGCGCTTGACGACCTTCGGCACCGAGTCCACGGCGTACAAAGATTGATCGGGGTACATCTCGCCGTTGCTGTTGGCGTCGCCGGCCACCTGCCAACCCGAAAGATAAATCGCTTTCAACCCGGCCTTCACCTGCTGCATCGCCTGATTGCCGGTCAGCGCGCCCAGCGAATTAACGAAGGGTTCGGTGTTGATCAGGCTCCACAGCTTCTCGGCACCCCGCTTGGCCAGCGTGTGCTCGACCTGC
The DNA here is from genome assembly GCA_964242145.1 of uncultured Rhizobacter sp. Taxonomy (GTDB): domain Bacteria; phylum Pseudomonadota; class Gammaproteobacteria; order Burkholderiales; family Burkholderiaceae_C; genus Rhizobacter. Next base: position 6,203 of record CAXTCD010000092.1, on the reverse strand, counting down.
AACGAGCCTCTGAGCCTCACGACATCGGCGGCGCTATAGCCGCGCTTGATGCCCTTCCAGCGCGGGTTGTCAGCCCATTCTTTGTCCAGCGCTGCGGTCTGTTGTTCACGGGTCGTCGGGTGCGTCATGGGAACTCTCCTGGGAAGGTGGAAGGATGAAAGCAAATGTGAAACAAGAATAATCCGGCCCCTGGTTCCGCGGAACACTTATGTCTTATAGAAGACTTATTATTAATTGCAGATAAATCAATGACTTGTGCCATGTATTTCTGGATATGAAACGACGTTTTCCGATGTGCAAGAATTTGGCGCACCGCAACATGCCCACTTCCCATGATGTGAAAGTACGATTCCTGGATGTGAAAGAGCTAACGACTCGCCAGCGTGCGTGGTGTCGTCTGCCTTTGATCTCAACCCTCTGCCGTCGAAATCCATGAGTTCATTTGCCTTTCTGTCTGATTCGGGGTTCATGCGCGCACCCCAAGGCGCCGCTGATAAACCGTTGGCCGTGGCCGGCATTGCCTGGGATGGCGCGGTGACCAACCGCCCCGGCGCGCGTTTCGGGCCGCGGGCCATTCGCCATGCGAGCCACATGCTGTGCGATGGCACCCACCCTTACCTGAACGTCACACCTGTCGGCCACCTGTGTGATCTGGGCGACCTGCTGCTGCCCAACACCAGCCTGGAAGGCATGCGCGAGGCCTTGATGCCCCAAGCTCGAGCGCTGCTGCCCCGGCATCACATCGCCTGGATCGGCGGCGACCACTCGATCACGTTGCCCTTGCTGCGTGCCTACAAGGCCTGGCTCGGCCAGCCGCTGGCGGTGATTCATTTCGATGCCCACTGCGACACCTGGCAAGACCATTTCGGCGAGCGCAGCGGCCACGGCACCTGGGTCTATGAAGCGATTCAGGAAGGGCTGGTGATCCCCGCGTGCTTTACCCAAATCGGCATCCGCTCAGCTGGGGCGCGCGAGGCACGCGAATACGTGCAAGACCAGGGCGGGCAAATCTTCACCGCCCGCGCGCTGCGCGGCCTCGAAGGCTCGGCGCAGCTGGCCGGCGTGACCGGCGCCATCCGAGAAAGGCTGGGCCAGCATGGCAACCCACCGGTGTATCTGAGCCTGGACATCGACTGCCTCGACCCCGCTTTCGCGCCGGGCACCGGCACGCCCGAGCCGGGCGGCATGACAAGCAACCAAGTGCTCAGCCTGCTCGAAGACCTCGCCGACCTGCCTTATGTCGGCATGGACTGTGTCGAAGTCGCTCCGGCTTATGACCACGCCGAGCTGACCACCTACGCCGCCGCCAGCTTCGTCTGGACCTATCTTTGCGGCCGCGTGGCCGCGATGCCGCGTTGAATGGACGACGCGGCGACGCCTTCTTCTCCAACGCAGCCCCGCCCGGAATCGCCGGTTGACCGGGCTAGACTGCCCTGATCCACCGTCGGGCGATGCCGTCGCCCAGGCCCTACTCGCAGGAATACCGCCATGACTTCCAAGCTCGACGCTTTCTGGATGCCGTTCACGGCCAACCGTCAATTCAAGCAATCGCCGCGGCTGCTGGCTCGCGCCGAAGGCATGCATTTTTGGACGCCCGAGAACCGGCAAATCCTCGACGGCATTGCCGGCCTGTGGTGCGTGAACGCGGGCCATGCGCGGCCGAAGATCGTGGAGGCAATTCGCGCGCAGGCCTTGGAGTTGGACTACGCGCCGCCGTTCAACATGGGCCACCCGAAGCAGTTCGAGCTGGCCGAGCGCCTGGTGGCCTTGACGCCGCCTTCATTGAACAAGGTGTTCTATACCAACTCGGGTTCGGAGTCGGTCGAGACCGCGCTGAAGATGGCGATTGCCTATCACCGCGTGCGCGGTGAAGGCCAGCGCACCCGGCTGATCGGGCGCGAGCGCGGCTACCACGGTGTCAACTTTGGTGGCATCTCGGTCGGCGGCATGGTCGCCAACCGCAAGATGTTCGGCAGCCTGCTGTCGGGTGTCGATCACCTCCGACATACCCACGACCCGGCGCGCAACGCTTTCTCCAAGGGCCAGCCGCAGCATGGCGCGGAGTTGGCCGATGACCTGGAGCGGCTGGTCGCGCTGCACGATGCCTCGACAATCGCGGCGGTGATCGTCGAGCCGGTCGCCGGCTCCACCGGCGTTCTGCTGCCGCCGCAAGGCTATCTGGAGCGCCTGCGCTCGATCTGCGACAAGCACGGCATCTTGCTGATCTTCGATGAGGTCATCACCGGTTTCGGCCGCCTGGGGTCGCCTTTCGCCGCCACGCATTTCGGCGTCACGCCAGATCTGATGACCGTGGCCAAGGGCCTGACCAACGGCTCGGTGCCGATGGGCGCGGTGTTTGCCGCGCAGAAGATCCACGACGCGTTCATGAACGGCCCGCAGCACCTGATCGAGTTCTTCCATGGCTACACCTATTCCGGCCATCCGCTGGCCTGCGCGGCCGCGCTCGGCACGCTCGACACCTATGCCGATGACGACCTGCTGACCCGTGCAAGCCGCATGGCGCCGAGCTTCGAGAGCGCCGTGCATTCGCTGAAAGACCTGCCCCATGTCGTCGATGTGCGCAACATCGGCTTGGTGGCCGGCATCGAACTCGAGCCAATCGCCGGCGAGCCGGGCAAGCGCGCGTTCTCGGTCTTTCTCGACTGCTGGGAAAAGGGCGTGCTGATCCGCACCACCGGCGACACCATCGCGCTGTCGCCGCCGCTGATCATCGAAAACAAGCACATCGACCAGATCATCAGCACCGTGGCCGACGCGATCCGCCGCGCCGCCTGAGCATGAAGCCGATTTCCTTGCGTTGCGCCATCCCACTTGATGCGAGCCAAGCAGCGGGCAGCGCGTTGCGCAATGGCTTGCGGTGCCTCGCCCAATGAGCTTTCTGCACATCGACAACGACCTCGCCCGTCACTCCTATTACGCCGCCACGGCCGCGCGCACCCAGGCGTTTCCTGCGCTGGATCGCGACATCGAAGCCGATGTCGCGATCGTCGGCGGCGGGCTGGCCGGTCTGTCGGCTGCGATCGAACTCGCCGACCGCGGGCACCGAGTCGTGCTGCTGGAGGCCAAGCAAGTAGGCTGGGGCGCTTCCGGGCGCAACGGCGGCCAGGCCATCGCCGGGCTGGCCTGCGATCAGGACGTCATCGAAGCGCAGTTGGGCCTCGATGACGCCCGGCGCGTCTGGGCGATGACGCTCGAAGCGCTGGACTTGATCGCACAGCGCTGCGAACGATTCGCGATCGATTGCGATTGGCAGCCCGGTTTCCTGAACCTGGCGGAGACGCCCCGCAAGGCACGCGCGCTCAGGCAATGGCACGAGCGCATGCATCAGGTCTACGGCCATGAGACCACCTGGATCGCGCCGGCCGACCTGCCGTCCTGGATCGCCAGCCCGCGCTTTCACAGCGCCACGCACGACGCGCGCTCCGGCCATCTTCACCCGCTGAAATACAGCCTCGGCCTCGCGCGCGCTGCCGCCAGCCTGGGCGTGCGCATCTTCGAAGACAGTGCAGTGACCGGGCTCGTGCCCGGCCGCACCGCGTGGCTGAAAACGGCAGGCGGCCAGGTGCGGGCCGCACAGGTATTGCTGGCTGGCAACGTGTATCTGCAACACGTCGCGCCCCTCCTGGAGCCGCGCATCATGCCGGTCGGAACCTACCTCGTGGCCACCGCGCCACTCGATGCCTCGCTGGCGCAATCGCTGATCCCTTCGCAATCGGCCGCCTGCGACACCAACTTCGTGCTCGACTACTTCCGCCCCGTCGTGCAGACCCTGGCGCCAGGCCAAGGCGCTGATCACCGCTTGCTCTTTGGCGGGCGGGTCAGCTACAGCACCGCGACGCCGCGTCATCTCGCGGCCAGCATGCAGGCCCGCATCGCCAAGACGTTTCCGCAGCTCAAAGCAACGGCGATCGAGCACACCTGGGGCGGCTTTGTCGACATCACAATGAACCGTGCGCCCGATTTCGGGCGCCTGGCCGATCGCCTGCAAGTCAACAAGGCGGCCGGCGGCAGCACTCGTAGCTACGCCAACGTCTACTACCTGCAAGGCTTCTCCGGCCATGGCCTGGCGCTCAGCGGCCTGGCCGGCAAGCTGGTGGCCGAAGCGATCGATGGCGATGCCCGCCGCTTCGACACCTTCGCCCGCCTGCGCCATCGCGCGTTCCCCGGCGGCCGGCTGCTACGAAAGCCCGCGCTGGTGCTCGGCATGGCTTACTACCGCTTGCGCGATCACCTCTGAAAGCCTTGCGGCGTGCTATGCCGCAGGTTGACTTCGGCGATAGCGCGGGCACACTGATTGCTCGCTCACAGCCCATGGAAAGCCCAGCGTGCCAGCGGCCAAGAACCTCAGCACAGCAAGCCCGATGAACGTCTCATCCAACACCGAGCCGGCTCGCAAGCCGGTCGTTCTGATCCCCGCGTGCAACCGCCTGCTCGGTCATCATCCCTTTCACGTGGCCGGCAAGAAATACATCGATGCCGTGCGCCTGGCCGGCTGCATTCCGCTGATCGTGCCGGTGGTGCAAGCCGTCGAGATCGACGAATTGCTTGACCATGCCGATGGCGTGCTGCTGACCGGCTCTCCGTCCAACGTGCATCCGAGCCATTTCGGCGAAGAGGTGCATGACACCAGCCTGCCGCTCGACCTGGACCGCGATGCATGGACCCTGCCGCTGATTCCGCGCGCGCTGGCCCGCGGCATTCCGCTGTTCGCGATTTGCCGAGGCTTCCAGGAAGCTAACGTGGCATTGGGTGGCAGCCTCTATCAGGCCGTGCAGGAGGTGCCCGGCCAGCGCGACCACCGCGGCCCGCTCGATGGGCCGGCCGAGATGCAATATGCATTGGCGCACGAGATCCATGTGGCGCCAGGCGGCGCGCTTGCCTCGATCGTCGGGCAGGCAGAATTCGAGGTCAATTCGGTCCATGGCCAAGGTGTCAAGCAACTGGCGCCCGGACTGCGCGTCGAAGCGCGCGCGCCCGACGGCCTGGTCGAAGCCTTTTCGATGCCGGAGGCGAAAGCCTTCAACCTGTGCGTACAGTGGCATCCGGAGTGGCAGGCCGCCCAAAATCCGATTTCCGTTCGTCTCTTCCAAGCCTTTGGCCAAGCCTGCCAAACCTACCGCCAAACTCACCGGGAGCCCCGCCAAGACCCTGACCGATAGATTGCGCGTCTAACCAGGCATGCACACGCCAGGCACCCGCCTGGCCCATAACTCCAAATACAGGTGAATTCCATGGTGGACAAGAAAAACTTCAGCTTCAGCGACCTCGAACAATGGTTTGACGAGCGCGGGGTGACCGAGATCGAATGCCTCGTGCCCGATCTCACCGGCGTGGCCCGCGGCAAGATCCTGCCGCGCGGCAAGTTCACCGAAGATCGCGGCATGCGCTTGCCAGAAGCCATCGTCGCGATCGGCGTGACCGGCGAATTCCCCGAGGAAGGCCCGTACTACGACGTCATTCACGCGACCGATCGCGACATGCACTTGCGGCCCGACCTGAGCACGGTGCGCATCGTGCCGTGGGCCACCGACCCGACCGCACAGGTGATCCACGACTGCTTCGATCGCTACGGCAACATGATTCCGTATGCGCCGCGCTCGGTGCTGCGCAACATTTGCGACCTCTATGCCGCCGAAGGCTGGGAGCCGGTGGTTGCGCCGGAACTCGAGTTCTATCTGATCGAACGCAGCATCGACCCGAACCAGCCGCTGCGCCCGCCCCGGGGCCGCAGCGGCCGCGCCGAGACCTCGCGCCAGGCTTACTCGATCGATGCGGTCAACGAGTTCGACCCGCTGTTCGAAGACATCTACGCTTACTGCGAACAGATGGAGTTGAACGTCGACACGCTGATCCACGAGGTCGGCGCCGGCCAGATGGAGATCAACTTCTTCCACGACCACCCGCTGGGCCTGGCCGACGAGGTGTTCTTCTTCAAGCGCACGATCCGCGAGGCGGCGCTGCGCCACGAGATGTACGCGACCTTCATGGCCAAGCCGATGGCCGGCGAGCCGGGCAGCGCGATGCACGTGCACCAGAGCATCGTCAGCGCCGAGACCGGCCTGAACATCTTCAGCAACCCGGACGGCTCGCCGAGCAAGGAGTTCTTCTGGTACATCGGCGGGCTGCAGAAGTACACGCCGGCGGCGATGGCCCTCTTCGCGCCCTATGTCAATTCGTACCGG
>CAXTCD010000091.1:0-19922 GCA_964242145.1 uncultured Rhizobacter sp. | reverse complement strand
TCCCGTGTTCTGGCAAATAACTTCTGGAACCAAAAGCCCGTTGCTGTGAATTAATTTTGTCAGTTTTCTGATAATCCAAGACGCCAATGACGTTAAAACCATTTGAATCCAAATCACCAAAGCCAATACTACCATTGACACCACGACTTCCACCGCCGCCCGCGTCATTAGATGCAGTGTTAACGGAGATCTCGCCCCCCGTATAACTGCGACGAGTAATGAAGTTGATTACGCCACCAATTGCATCCGTTCCATATAATGCAGATGCACCGTCGCGGAGGATCTCAATTCGCTCCAGCGCTGCGAAAGGAATCATGTTTAAATCAGCACTGGCGCCATCGAGCGCATTATTTGCAACTCTTCGGCCATTCAACAGCAACAACGTTTTATTGCTGCCAATACCTCTAAGGTCAGCAAAAGATGCCCCGCCAGTTCCGAGACCAACTGATTGGCTTGTTCCTTGGGACGACGTGCTCGAAGAAAGCCGTTGGATCACTTGCTCGATTGAAGTAATGCCTTCTTTCTTCAGATCGTCCATTTTTAAGACAGTTACTGGAACTGCTGTCTCAGCATCAATGCGTTTAATCGCCGAACCAGTAATCTCAACACGCTCAAGCTGTTGCTGAGCCAATGAAGGCAGTGTCGTTATGAACAACCCGCTGCCAAACGCAAGCATTAAGCCTGTGCTGACTTTTGTCTTTTTGAACATGTGATCTCCTGGAACGAGGGAAGTTGATGGGGTATGGTCACAGGTTGCAAGCCATGTGCCGGCTTAGGAATGAGAAAACTTGCTTGCTAAACCAAAACAGAGATTGGACATTTTCGCGATGGTTGCGCTCTACTGAATTGATTCACACTCCGAGAAAACACCCGTTGGATGGACGCGACAAAAAACGTGACCGCGTCATCAAGTGTGCGCGTCTGAACCAAAGCTGATACGAGGCACAGCCACCAAGAGCGTTTTGGTATAGGCAGTTTGAGGCCGGCGCAGCACCTCTTCGCAATTCCCAGATTCTTCTATGGAACCACGCTGCATCACCGCAACCCGATCAGCCACATATTCAACAACCCCAATGTTGTGGGTAATGAACAAGTAGGAAACGTCCAACTCTTGCTGCAACTCTCGCAGCAGATTCAAAATCTGCGCCTGCACAGAAACATCCAAGGCCGACGTCGGCTCATCACAAACAATCAATTTTGGCTTCAGCGCCAAGGCGCGTGCAATCGCGATACGCTGCCGTTGCCCGCCTGAGAATTCATGTGGGTAACGCAGCAAGGCGTCGCGGCGCAAGCCGACACGGTCAACCAGTGTTTCCAACTCTGAGCGGCGCGCCGTCAAATCCATTTCCGGCCGCAGCGCCAGCAAACCCTCTTCCAGCAAGTCGAAAACCCGCATGCGGGGATTCAGCGAGGCGAAGGGGTCTTGGAAAATGATTTGAATGGAGCGGCGCGCATCTTTCAGTGCGTCACCATGCAAACTGAAAAGGTCCTGGCCTTTGAACAAGGCCTTGCCCTCAATCACCGCTTGGTCGCGCAGCAATTGAACAATGGCTTTGCCGGTGGTGGTTTTGCCGCAACCCGATTCGCCGACCAGCGCCAGGGTTTCGCCTTTGCGGATCTGGAATGACACGCCGTTGACGGCGTTGAAGTATTGCTTCGTGCGTTGCAGCAAGCCGGAACGGATGGGGAATCGCACCGACAGCTCTTGGACGTCGAGCAAGACCTCACCCTGAACCTCGTTCGCCGCGGAGACCGGCTCGATGTTGCCAAACTGCGCCTTGACCGCCGGGGTGTCAACGGGCTGCGGCGCAGCCGTGGCTTCTGCCGTCGGCCGCACGCCATCCCGATAAAGCAGGCAACGCACGTTGTGTGTCGCTACGGGCGCCACCAGTTCCGGGCGCACCTCATGGCACTGTGTCATGACACGGTCGCAGCGCGGCGCGAAGCGGCAGCCGGCAAATTCCTGCCACAGCGGCGGCACGGTGCCGGGGATGGCCGCCAGAGACTCGCCGCGCTTGCCCGATTCCGGCAGCGCGTTCAGCAACAGCCGCGCATAGGGATGAAGCGGGCTGCTGAAGAACTGGCTGGCAGGTGCGACTTCGATGATCTGCCCCGCATACATCAGCGCCACCCGATGCGCCATGCCCGACACGACGCCCAGGTCGTGCGTGATCAGCAGCATGCCCATGCCTTGCTCGCGCTGAAGGTCTTTGAGCAAGTCGAGGATCTGCTTCTGGATCGTTACATCGAGCGCGGTGGTCGGCTCATCGGCAATCAGGAAGTCGGGCTCGGCAGCCAATGCGATGGCAATCATCACCCGCTGCTTTTGCCCGCCCGACAGGCGAAATGGGTATTCATCGATGCGCCGCTGCGGCTCAGGAATGCCGACACGGCCGAGCCATTCAATGGCTTTGGCGCGCGCCGCAGCGCCACGCAAGGGCGTGTGCAGTTCGATGGCTTCGATGATCTGATCGCCCACGCGGATCACCGGATTCAGGCTCGTCGAAGGCTCCTGGAAGATCATGCCGATGCGGCCGCCACGGATCGCGCGCATGGCCGATTCCGGCAGCGCCAGCACATCTTCGCCTTGCAGCTCATAGCGGCCTTGCGTGACGCGGCCGTTCTCCGGCAGCAGGCGCATCAGCGCCAGCGCGGTCATGCTTTTGCCGCAGCCCGACTCGCCGACCAGCGCAAATGTTTCACCGCGTTCGATGCTGAGCTTGAGGCCATCAATGGCTTTGATCAGGCCCGCCTCGGCATCCAGCGCGACTTTCAGATCATCGATTACCAACATGTCTCGGTAGCCTGTAGAGGTGTTGCAGGTCAGCGCTTCGCGCCAGGAGCGGCCAACAGCCGATGAATCACGCGTGGCCTGAAGTTGCGCGAACGGGGATCGAAAGCATCTCTCACGCCATCGGCAAACAAGTTGGCTGCCAGCACCAGCGTGACCATGAATCCGAAGGCTGCGGCGAAAGACCACCACACGGCCGGCTCGCGGCTCATTTCGCTGCGTGCCAGGTTGATCATGCCGCCGAAGCTGCTCATCGACGGGTCGACGCCGACACCGACGTAGGTCAATACCGCCTCATAGAGGATCAATTCGGAGAAGCTCAGCACGGTCGTGATCAGCACCAGATGCATGACGTTAGGCAGGATGTGGCGGCTCATGATGCGTACATGGCTGACGCCGAAGGCGGTCGCAGCCTGCACGTAATCGAGCTCGCGCAGCTTCAGCGTTTCGCCACGCACCAAGCGGCACAAGGTTGCCCAGCCAGTGATCCCCAAAATCGCGCACAACAAAAAGATCTTCAGATCGGAGCGCTCCGCACCGGTTTGGAACAGCTCCGAGTGGGTATCGAGAAAGACCTGAACCATCAACACGCAGGCGGCGATCAGCAGCACATTCGGTACCGAGGTCAACGTGGTGTAGAGGTATTGAATGACTTCATCGACCCAGCCTTTGAAGTAGCCGGCCAGGATGCCGAGCACGACGGCAAACGGCAAGGTCGCCAGGGTCGACAGCGCACCGATCACGAAGGCCGTGCGCACGCTCTTCAACGACAGGTACAACACATCGTTGCCGGTGCGGTCGCTGCCGAACACGTGATAGTGGTTCATCAGGCCACCGACCACACCACCCAGCACGCAGGTCACGGCCAGCGTGATCATCACCGCGCGCAAAGGGTAGTGGGTGCGGTCGCGGGCGATGTCGCTCCACGCCGTCAGCAGGCCCCCATGCGAGCGGCGCAGCATGGCGCCCACCACCAGCAACACCCCCCCATAAACCAGCACACCCATCAACGCGCCCTGAGCCGCCTTGGTTGCGATATCGCCAGCCCATTGCGCCTTCGGGTCATTCAGGTGCGCACCACCGAACTTGAGGCGCGGATAGTCACGAACCGCCTTGCCAGCGGACTCGATCGACTCCTTGTTGACCCCGATGAAAGCAAGCGGCGCCGAATAAGTGGTCTCGCGCATCTGCACCTGTCGCGCCAGCAGCAGGTCCAGCAGCGACTCGGTGCGGGTGTCGTAATAGACCTCGGCCGTGGTGCTTGACTGTGTCAATGCGCGGCGGAAATGGACGCTGTCCAGCGCGGTGACGCTGGAGAAGATCAACAGCAGCACGCCCGCACTCAGCGCTGCCGGATCGTGCAGCACTTTTTTCCAGTTGACCTGTAAAGGCGGCTGCTTCAGCACACGCCATACATAAACGACCAACGCCAGAAACAGCGCATAAAGCGCCACGTCGGTCCAGAGGAAAACAAACTTGAAGCCCATGTCAAACATTCAAATGCAGCTTAGCCATCAGGACAGCCGAACCCGCGGATCGACCCAGGTGTAGATCAGATCGATCAGCACGTTGCTGGCGATGTAGAGCACGGCACCGAGAAACACCATCGACCGAACGATCGCGAAATCCTGGCCGGTGATGGCTTCGATCACGAAGGCACCCAGGCCAGGAATGCCAAAGAAACTCTCGAACACCAGGCTGCCCATGAACACATAAGGCAGGTATGAGCCGGCGCTGGTAACGATCGGGATCAACGCGTTGCGCAGCACATGACGGAACAGCACCATGTGCTCGGCCACACCTTTTGCGCGGGCAGTTCGAACGTAGTCTTTACCAATCTCTTCGAGGAACATCGCGCGATACAGGCGGGCCTCACCGCCCAGGCGCGCCAGCAGCGACAGCATCACCGGCAGGATCAGGAACTTCACTGCATCCAGACCGCCGGCATAGCCCGAGATCGGCACCAAACGCAAGGTTCGTGCAAACAGGTACTGGCCGACGATGATGTAGAACAGGCTGGAGATCGACAGCATCAGCACGCACAGCACGACGCCCCAGAAGTCGATGCGAGAGTGCCTGAAGAACACCAGCAACAACGCGAAGGTCGTGCTGATGACCAATTGCAATAAGAACACCGGGACAGCGAGTTGCAGGCTCACCCCCATGCGAACCTTGATTTCATGGCCGATGTTGACGGCGTTGCGCGCATCGGAGCGGCCGAAGTCCAGCGCCATCAACGAGACCGAGCGCTCCCAGACGATGGTATTTGTCAGTTTCTGTGCGCCCTGCTCCGCCTCGTTCCAGTACAGCGGCTTGTCGTAGCCGCGCTCGGCTTTCCATTTCTCGATCTGGACTTGGGTGATGCGCTTGCCACCGATGTTCAGGCGCGCCATGTCGTCAGGCGTGTTGACGGTAAAGAACAGGAAGAAGGTAAAGAGATTGACGCCGATCAGGATCAGCACCGCATACCCGATGCGTCGCAACAAATAGCTGAACATTCGATTTCCTTGGGAGCCGCTTTGCGCTCAGGTCGCAGAAGAGGCGGCCGGCTCGACCACAGGCTTGGCGGTGATGCGTTCGCGTGCGGCATAGCCACGGCGTGCAATCCAGAACAAGAGCAACAAGAAAGGCAACGCGGCCAACAGCGGCCACCACACCGGTGCATTCCATTCGGCTTGGCGCTGGGTTCGCAAAGCGGCGTCCACGCGGTAATACTTGCTGAGGTCACGGACCACGATCGAGGGTTTGCCGTTGTAAACCCACGATTGGAAGGCCACGCCAACATACGGAAAGTAGCCCCAGGCCCAAGGCGAATCCTGCTGGACGATCGCCACCATTTCATCGATCAGCTTTTGTTTTTCGGGGCCGTCTTCGACCGTCTGCATCTTGCTGTAGAGGCGGTTGTAGTCCGGGTTGTCGTAGTTGGCGGCGTTCTCGCCTTCATGCTTGGCCTTGCTGTTTGGACCATAGAGAAGGAACAGGAAGTTCTCTGCATCCGGGTAGTCGGCCAACCAGCCCCACCAGAAGATCTGCTGCTTGCCCTTCAACACCTTGTCCTGGAACTGGTTGTAGTCGGTCGCGCGGATCTCCAGCTGGATGTTGAGCTTGGCGAACTGCTTGACCATCCAGTCGAGCTCGGACTTGATCTCGGGCGTCGGCGTGCGCTGATAGTCGTAGTTCAACACCAGCGGGCGGCCGGTCACCGCATCACGCCCACCCGGGTAGCCGGCTTCGGCCAGCAACTGCTTCGCCTCATCGATCGAGCGGCGCACGATCTGCCCGTTGACCAGCTTGTGCGTCACCTTGTTCATGCCCTCCACCGTGCCATGGCGTGAGCCAAACACACCCGGTGGCACCGGTCCTTCGGCAGCCTCGCCACCCTTGGTGCGGAAGATGCGGCCATAGCCTTCTTCCCAGTCGATCGCAATCGACAGTGCCTGCCGAAGCTTGCGGTTCTTCACCTGCTGCTCGGGCGTGTCACCCTTGCCAACCACCGGATCCAGCCAGTTAAAGCCGAGGTACCAGTTGTTGATGTCGGTGGTGACCGGAAACTTGAAGCCCTTGGCTTCATAAGACTGCTGGACCTTGTCTGAGTCTTCCATGTCGACACGGAACTCGATGCCCCACTCCGGCCGTTCGATTTCCGGCACGTCGAGATAGCCCTGCTTGAACTTCTCCTTGCGGGGCACGCGCTCCTTCTCGATCACCGAGACGATCTTGTCGACAAACGGCATCGTCTTGCCACAGTCGTCCAGCAGGCCCTTTTCCTTGTCGCCCGGCATCCCTTCGCAGGGATAAGGCTCGCCACGGTAGTTCGGATTGCGCTTCAAAACATGGCGACGATCCTGAACGTACTCGGCCATCATGAATGGCCCGGTCCCGACCGGCCATTGGTTCCATGACATGCTGTTGTCCTGCATGCCCGGCTGCGCATAGAACGCATCGGCCTCCCAGGGCACCGGCGCGGTGAAACTCATCGCCAGCCAATACTTCCACTGCGGATACTTCGATTTCAAACGAATGCGCAGCGTGTGCTTGTCGAGCGCAGTCACGCCTTCCAGTGGCCATTGGCGGAAATCCAGAAACGGCTTATCGCGTTCCGATTCGGCCATGCCGGCACGCAGCTTGGTGTCTTCGCTGCGCACCCGCTTCGAGTACTCCTTCAAGCCGATCACGTATTCGGAAAAGGTCGCAAACGCCGGGGCTTCAATGCGGGTTGTGGCGTGCCGCTTGAAGGCATACACATAGTCTTCAGCGACCAATTCGCGCGTGCCCTGTTGCTCGAAATCAAACGGCGACCGCTTGCCGCCCACCTGCTCTCGCGTCAGGTGGTGATAGAGGTAATTGCCTTTGTCATCGCGTGCGAATGCCGGATGGGGCGCATACAGGATGCCTGGCTTGATCTGGATGTCATAGACGCTCTCGGCGATCTGATCCGCAGGCGCATCAGCTGGCAAACGTTGTCCTGCGCGATCCAAAAAATACGGCTGCGCCACGGCCTGCGCCGCCTTCGGAATCAGCTCGTAAGGGCGCTTGAGATAGTGGTAGCCGTAGAGCGGTTCGTAGATCGAATAGGTGTACGGCGTCTCGGGATTGCTGTACGACCCGGTCGGATCGAGATAACGCGGAGAGCGTTCGTCGAAGGAATTGAAAAGCGTGTTTTCTTTTTCAGCGCCTGATGGATAGGGGCTGTTGTTGCAGCCTACCAGCGCGGCAACAGCCACCATCAGCCCCACCAAGGGCAAGCTGATCACACGACGCAGCGCATCGGTCATTCCAACGACTCTCCGACTCATGCCAATCGCCCGATGCGGATAGACCCAGCGACGACAACAAAATAAAAGCGCCTCCGTGAGCCTCCGGCTTTTGCCCGGGTGCTGCACGAGGCGAGCGGTGCGGATTCTATGCGCTGCCAAAGAACTCACGACTTAGGGTATTCAGGCCTATTCGAGCGCATTGGCGGCTATCCCGCGCTTACCAACCAATGAGCACGTCCCGTGCCTGCACAAGCAAAGTCACCCGTGCACCGAGCGGGAAAGTCACCTTGGTCGGCACATGACCGAAGGGAAGCCCCGTCAGGATCGGGGTCTTCGTCAACGAACGCAGATGGGCAATGACCGTTTTCAACGCATAACCCCGATCCAACGGTGACTTGCGGAATTCGGTAAAGGCACCCAACACGATCGCCTTCTGCGCATCCAGCACGCCGGCCTGATGCAATTGCAGCAGGTTGCGTTCGACGCGGTAAGGATGTTCGTTAACGTCCTCAAGAAAGAGCACGCCGCCTTTGACCTTCGGCCAATGCGGTGTTCCCAACAATGAGTTGAGCACGCACAAGTTGCCACCCCACAGCGTGCCCTGCACTTCCAGGCCCTCGAAGCCGGCCTCGGTGCGAAAGCCAATGGCTTCCAATGCACCGCTCATCGCTTCGACAAAACAATCGGAGGTCACGTCATCGACCTCTTCGCCGCCGAAGTCATCGCTGCCCAGCGGGCCAGACCAGGTGCGCGCTTTGGCATGGGCCAGCAAGCCCATTTGCAGCGCCGTCATGTCGCTGTAGCCGACCCAACGCGTGCCTTGCTCGACGCTGTGGGCCAGGAGCTTCCAGTCGATGCGATCGAGCAAGCGGGTGAGGCCATAGCCTCCGCGTGTGGCCATCGCAATCGATGGCGCAGCCTGGGCCACGCGGTGCAGCGCGGCCAAGCGGGTGTCGTCATCACCGGCAAAGCGTTGCTGCTTCGCCAGCGCCGCCTCATCGACATGAACGTGAAAATCCAGAGCAGACAATCGCTTAACGGCCCGCTTGAGCGGTGCCGCCTTCAGCAAAACGCCTGCGGGGGAGAACAGGGTCAGCTCGTGAGCGCAGCTGTCACTGGGGTCGTGGTGGGGGTGGTCGCAATGCAGGCTCAATTTCCAGCGCCTCTCCAGTGGGAATCTCGGGGATGTCGAGAACCTCGGGGATCTCGATCTTCGGCACCGCGCGGCGCTGGCGATACAACTCGCGCCGCTCGGCAAAAAAATCCTTCAGTACCTTGCCGCAGTCGTCGGCCAGCACACCGCCTTCAAGCCGCGTGTGGTGATTGAGTTGCGGCTGCGCGAAGACGTCGATCACCGAGCCGGCCGCGCCGGTCTTGGGGTCGGTCGCGCCAAAGACAACGCGCTTGAAGCGAGCATGCAACAGCGCCATCGCACACATCGCGCAAGGTTCGAGCGTGACGAACAACTCGCACTCCGGCAAGCGGTAGTTGCCGAGAAGTGTCGCGGCGTGGCGCAAGGCCACGATCTCGGCATGTGCGGTCGGGTCATGTTCGGTGATGGGCCGGTTGTAGCCGGTGGCAATCACCTGTCCGGCCCGCATGATCACCGCACCGACAGGCACCTCACCGACCAGCCAGGCGTTTTGTGCCTGATCGAGCGCAATGCGCATCGCCTGCTCATCGGCAGGATGAACGGGCGTGGCGGTCACTGATCGGCTTCTTCTTTGCGAGCGCCTTGCTGCATCGCCTTGTTGACGTCGTCACGCACTTTGTCCTGCAATTGCTGCGACTGCTGGCGCACATTGCCATCGGGCGTGCCGCTCGCGCCCAGCGCTGCGGCAGGCACCTGCGTTGCCGATTTCATCTGCTTGCTGGCCACCATGCCGACGAGGGCCAGCACGACAAGCAAGGACACGATGCCAAACAGGGCTTTCATGCGGCGATCTCCATGAGATGACTGTTAATGAGGCGTGCGGCGATGCTGCGCGTTAGCCATTCAAGGGCCAGCGCCCCAATGGAACGTGAACCGTCTGTCCGATCAAGCTGTGCACAAGCACGAGTTCGCGTGCTGTCCAGGTGATGGGCTCGACCGGCTGCTCGGCCACCGGACGGTCGTCATACAGCAACGTCAGATGGGGTGCGAAACGCGCGTCGACCCAAGCACCCAGTGCCGCCTTCTTCATCGCCCAACCCAGCTGCTCCTGAAATGCCTGGGCTGCCGCCAAGCCGGCCGCATCACCGCGCAACACGATCGGGTGATTGCCGGCGCCAGGCCGAGGGGTGCGACCGGAATAACTCATCACCCGGTCGAGCGTCATCTCGAAGGCCGCTGCGCTGACGGTTGCCGCCGCCGCCTGGGCCCGGCTGATGATGTCGTGGCGAACACTCATGTGGTCACCCAAATGATGCAGCGTGACCTGAAACCGCTCTGGGCGCAGCGGCGCGCCCTGCAAGCCGTGTTCGTCGCGAAGCCGATATGCGAGCCGCCCCATGCGTGCAGCAGTTTCTTCGTCCGGATAGAGCGCGAAGAACAAACGATCGGTCGGCCGCGGCTCGACCTCGAAGCCCGCGAGCGTCAGTTGCTGCTGCGCAGGTGCAAAGCGCTTGTCCGCCGGGCGCTTGGCCGGCACCTCGATGTCATCGGGGCCTGCGTTGCCTCGCGCTTGATCACAGTCAATGGAAGTCACGGGCTCGCTCAGCTCAGATTCAGGGTTAGATGATCAACGGGCAACGGGTAACGGGGATGGACAGAAGCCTGGCTTGTGAAGCAGGCACCAAGCTCTTCCGCTCCTTCAAGCCACCACCAGGTCCGACGAGCGGCCCTCGCAGCGCAACCCGCGAGAATACCAGGGTCATGGAGACTGGAACGCTGGCCCGGTTCATCACTGAATCCGCATGGGCCGGCTTCGATGCATCGCACCGCCACAGCGGCGAGCGCGCAGCGATTCAAACCAGACAGCGCCGGGCGCCTTTGCCTATCCCCAACTGAACCGAACACAGCCCAAGCCGCCCGTGCGACAGTCGGCCGGTTGCCCACTCACGATCATGAACAGTCCTGGAGGTGCCCATGGGTGCAGACTTCGAGTCGATTCACAACCACTACGAACGCGTCGTGATTGAGGCTGTGCTGGCGGCCGCGCCAGGCTACCCGGGCGTGCCGCACAGCTTGCTGCCGGATGTGGCCTGCGTTGCACTGAACCGCTTGCCGGCGCGCTACATCCGCCATGAAGTCGACCTGGCTTTCTATCTGACCGAAGGCGAACGCGCGAACAACGAGCGGGCGATGGCCGAAGCGATCAATTTCGCCTTTGACTTTGTTCAGGCCCGCAACGCGATGCGCGCACGCGGCTGAAACGCATCAGCCGCACAGCCCCGACACCGAGTTGCCCGCGGGCGGGCGGCGGTGGCTGGTGGCCGGGCGCACCAGCACGGTCGGGAAACTGACAGGCAGCGTCTCCGGGAAATCGCGGCTGTAATGCAGCCCTCGGCTTTCGTGCCGCATCAAGGCCGAACGCACGATCAACTCGGCGCAGTCGACCAGATTGCGCAACTCGAGCAGATCGCGCGAGACGCGGAAGTTCGCGTAGTAGTCATCGATCTCGCTGCGCAACAGGGCAATGCGGTGCAGCGCCCGCTCCAGCCGCTTGGTCGTGCGCACGATGCCGACGTAGTTCCACATCAGCAGCCGAAGCTCGTCCCAGTTATGGGCGATGACGACCTGCTCATCGGCGTTCTCGACCTTGCTCTCGTCCCAGGCCGGCAACGCGGGATGCGAAACCGGTCCATGGCTCAGGATCTCTTCCGCACAGGTCTTGCCCAGCACAACGCATTCGAGCAGCGAGTTGCTGGCCAGCCGGTTCGCGCCATGCAAGCCGGTGTAGGTGGTCTCACCGACGGCGTAAAGGCCGGGCACGTCGCTGCGGCCTTGCAGGTCGGTGACCACGCCACCGCAGGTGTAGTGCGCAGCCGGCACGACCGGGATCGGCTGGGTCGTGATGTCGATGCCCAGCTTCAGGCAGCGAGCGTAGATCGTCGGGAAATGCTCTTTGAGGAAATCGGCACCGAGGTGCGTCGCATCGAGCAGCACATAGTCGAGCCCGTGCTTCTTCATCTCGAAGTCGATCGCGCGCGCCACGATGTCCCGCGGCGCCAGTTCGGCACGTTCGTCATGTGAAGGCATGAAGCGAATGCCTGCCGCGCCACCCGGCCCCATGTTCGGCAGCAGCAGATGAGCGCCTTCGCCACGCAAGGCCTCGGTGATCAGAAAGCTGCGTTCCTGGGGGTGATAAAGGCAGGTCGGGTGGAACTGGATGAACTCCATGTTGGCCACGCGCCCGCCAGCCCGCCAAGCCATCGCAATGCCGTCCCCGGTGGAAGTGTCCGGGTTGGTGGTGTAGCGGTAGACCTTGCCGGCACCGCCCGTGGCCAGCACCACCGCCGACGCAGCCAGGGTTTCCACGCGCTGACGGTCGATGTCCAGCGCATAAACGCCGTAGCAGCGGGGCTGCTCATCGCGCTTCAAATGGCGCGAGGTGATCACGTCGACCGCCATCCAGCGTTCGAGCAATCGGATGTTGGGATGGCTTGCGACTTCCTTCAGCAGCACGTCATGGATCGCCTTGCCCGTCGCGTCGGCCGCATGGGCAATGCGCCGCACCGCGTGCCCGCCTTCCCGGGTGAGGTGCAAGCCGAGCGGGCCATCGGGGTCGGGCGAAAAAGGCACGCCGCGGTCAACCAGCCATTCGATCGCGTCAGCACTGTGCTCGGCAATGAAGCGCGCCGTTTGCTCATCAACCAACCCGGCGCCCGCATCGCGGGTGTCGCGCACATGGGATTCGATGCTGTCGTCGGTTCCGAGCACGCCGACGATGCCGCCCTGCGCCCAGGCCGTCGCGCCTTCATTCATGTTGCGTTTTGCCAGCACCACCACCGGCTGATGCGCGGCGAGGTGCAAGGCCACCGTCAAACCTGCCAAGCCCGCACCAACAATCACTACCGGGAGTGAAGACGAATCAGGCGGGCTTGCAGACATGTTGAGATGAAAGTCGGGACGCTGTTTCGCGACCGCAGACAATGAGCGTTGAAGCGGGGATTCTATCGAGCGAGTCAGCACATCCGTTTTTAAGGCCAACTCCTGCTGCACCCCCGTCACCGTGAAATCGTTCCCACTTCGCCTCGTCACATTTAGACACAAGCAACCTACACTGAATGATCGCGAGGGTTTCCCATGTCCACCACACCAAGCATTACCTCCAAGCCCTCGACCGGGCAAGCTCAACACAAGCAAGCTAACCGAACACCGACACTGACTCAAGCGCAGGTGGTAACCGACGCGCCGACTCGAGCTGCCCCCCCGCAACCCACCGCCGACTCCGCGCATGAGATGTTTGTTTCATGCAGTGCCGCGCAAGCGATGCAACAGAAGTTCGAGCATCAACCCACCGAGTTCATTGCCTTTCATGACATCGGCACCGTGACGGCGAGCAAGCTGCTCGCCGGCGTGGCGGCCGCCAGCGGGCGCACTGTTCAGCGTCTGGTGATCCGCCGCCAAGGCTACGGCAATGCGCTGGCGACCTTGGAATTCATCGACTTCCAGTCTGGCGGCCAGTCGCTTCGCATCTACACGACCGAGGCCGAAGCCGACCTGTCCACTCGGGGCGAATTGGCCCATGTGCTGCTGAACTACAGCCGCCTGGGTGTCGTGCTCGTCGGTGACTTTGCCCGCCCGCTGGCCACTTCGGCGTTCGGCCCCTTGCGCGAAGCCATGCTGTCCAACAGCTGGCGCAATCGCCAGATGCTGTTGCTGCCGCTGGCAGCTTCCAGCGCCATCAGCGGCAACACCGCACTCGGTCAAGGCACCGGCGTGACCGTGCGCACAACACCGCAAGTCACGCGGCCGGCTCAGGCCTGGGAATTCATCAGCGGCAGCTGGAACCGCCTGCGCGCTCAGATCTATTCCGACACCGGCCGTGCCCTGCTGGGCCTGCCCGGTGCTGGCGCCAGCGCGCCGGGCACAGCCGCCAGCGCCTCCGTTAAAAACCAGCCGCAGGCGATTCATTCGCAAGCCGCACCGCTGTACATCAATTCAGCCCAGGTTCCGCTGAGCAGCAAGCTGCCGACACTGCCGGATGAAGTGTCGCCCTTAGATGCCGTGGAAGAACTGCCGCTGGTGCGCTACGCCAACCAGCTGGGCGAACTACCCGGCATCGTGAGCGTCGCCATCTTTGACATTCAGACCGGCCAAAGCCTGGTCTATGCCGGCGAGCCCAACCACGATGCACTGGCACAGCAGGGCGCCAGCCTTTTTGCCGCGATGGCTGCGGCAAGCCAGGCGCTCAGCATGGGCAAGGCTTTGCCAGAAGCGGCGATCACGCTGGCAACCCACCATCTGATGCTGCGCGGCGTGCCCAATTACCCGGGGCTGGCGCTGCACGCCGTGCTCGACAAGACACGCAGCAACCCCACCGAAATGCGCCTGCGCATCCTGCGCCTGGACGCATCGCTCGCCTCCATCAGCGAGAGACCTCAACGGCGCGAATGAGCGGTGCGGGGCAAAGCACTCTTCGGCCCTTTGCCCCCGCCCTCACCCCCGCTGCATGAACCCCAGATCGCGGTCGAAGTTCTGCAGGTTCGGGAACACCAGATCGAGCTGTGATTCGCTGGCGCCGAACCAGCGGCCGAGCGTGGCGCCGATCTGGTCGACAGAGATGCCGGGCAGGAACACGCCGCTGCCCACTTCATCTGGATGGTTCAGGCCCACCTGCGGGAAGCGGCCATAGATGTCGCGCCCTTTGACAGCACCGCCGCTAACGAAGTGGTGTGCGCCCCAGCCGTGGTCGGTGCCGTCGCCGTTGCTCGCGAAGGTGCGGCCGAAGTCGGAGGCGGTGAACAGCGTCACCTTGTCGCGCAGGCCCATCGTGCCGAGCACGGAATCGAAATAGCCTAACGCGTGAGATACGCGGGTCAACATTTCGGCCTGAGTGCGGGTCTGGTAGTCATGGGTGTCGAAGCCGCCCATGCTGACAAAGAACACCTGCCGGTTCACGCCCAACGCCGAGCGCGCGCCGATGATGCGCGCCACCGACTTCAGCTGCAGCGCCAGGTCGTTCGGGTTGTAGAGGTGGCTGACCAGGCTCAGGTACTGCGAAGGCGCCGCGACGTTCGAGGCCGCATAGGCGCTGCTGAACGCCACCTGCGCGTCGATCGAGCGTTTGGTGATCGCGGCCTGCTCTCGCGCCAGCACATGGGGCAGGCCCTGCGGCGCATTGTTGTTGGTGATGATCTGGCGAAAGCTGGTGGCGGCCGCGGTCGAGCCGAACAGGCTGCCGCTCAAGTTGCTGATCGCGGCCGAGCCGCCGCTGCTCACCTGGTATTGAAAGACGGTGTCGCCGGACAGGAACACGGCGTTGCCGGAAACCGAGATGCTGGTGAACACGAGGTTCGAGTTGCTGCTGGCCAGCATGTCGCCGAGCCGGCCGCCCCAGCCGGTCTTCGCGCCTTCGGGCCCAAGCGCCTGCCAGGTCGACTGCTGGTCGTTGTGCGAGAACAGCTTCTTTGGCATCGGCTTGCTGTTGTTCAGGAACTCGGCCTTGGTCAGCGGCTGCACCAACGGCCCGGCGTTGGCGATGATGCCCAGCCGGCCTTGGTCGAACAAAGACTTGGCCTCGGCCATCGCCGGATGCAGCGCAAAGCTGCGGCTGTTGTTGACCGGTGAAGCGGCAAAGGTCGGATCGATGGGAACGACCCCGCCCAGCGACGCGGGCGTGCCCCAATCGGCATTCGGGTCGATCGGCGTGCCGGCAGCCTTCAGCGCAATCGGCGTGCTGCCGGCCGATCGCACCGTGGTGTACGCCTGCCACGACGCGCTGTCGGTGGGCAGCACCATGCTGGCCGAATCGTTGCCGCCATAAAGAAACAGGCAGACGATGGCTTTGTAGTCATTGCTTTGGGCCACCGCGGCATTCATCGCCGCCAGGTTCATCGCGAATGGCAGGCCGCTGGCACCGACCGTGCCCGACAACGCTGCGGCGCGGCGCAGGAACTCACGGCGAGAGGCAAGGCTGGACGGGCATTTGGATTTCTGTGTCATGGACGGAGCCTCATCACGAATCACTTCTGAACGAGGTAATCGGGCGACGCCATCGTCAGGAAGACGGCGATGCGCACCCGGTCGCGCTTGGCGGCATCGATCTGCGCGTGGTTGCTGGCGGTCAGCACAGGGATGGCCCGCCCGTTGATGCCGGCAATGATCTGCGAACGCAAGGCCGTGCTCATCTGCCCCGACATCAGCAGCAGGTTGATGCGGTCGATCAGCGCCGCCGCGTCATCGGCCAGCGCCAGCTCGGCGCTGAAATCGGGCTGAATGTCACGCGTGGTGTTGAGCAGCCAGCCATCGCGCAGGTAGTTCAGGTAACCCGCAACCGAGACTTCGTTGGTCAGTTGCAGCTCAGGCGAGTAAAGCAGCGTGGTCGCGCCACGCGGCGTGTAGTTGGGACGGTAGAAATTGAACACCGATGGCGCGCGCAGCGCGGTCTGGCCGAGCGCACCCGCCGGGCTGTCGGTGTCATCGAGGCCGGCATAGCGGCCACTGGTCGATTTGGCATTGAAGGCACGCAGCAGGCTCGACAGGCGCAGTAGCGGCTCGCGCACCTTGCCGAAACGCACGTCGCTGGCGTTCACGCTGCGCGCTTCGCTGTCGAGCAGCACCGCGCGAAACACCGCCTTCATGTCGCCGCGCACACCGGTGCCGTTGTCGTTGAAAACGGCCGCCACCCGGCCGATGTAAGCCGGGCTGGGGTTGCTCGTGACCAGGCGTTGGATCAGCTGACGGCCGAGGTTCGGGCCCACGTTGGGGTGATTGAACAGGCGGTCGAGCGCAATCTTCAGGTCGGCTTCGGCATCGGCCGCGCCGGCCGGGATCGTCAAGCCGAGGAACTTCTTTTCGCTGGTCGAGTGGTAGGCGTTGTAAGCCTGCATTGGCCGCCAGTCGCGCTCCAGGTTCACGCTCTTGCCGAGGAAGCGCGCTTCGTTGCGGTCAGCGAGATGGGGCCCGGCATACCAGCTCCAGCCGGTCATCACCTTGGCCAAGCCCTTGATGTCGGCGGTGCCGTAGGTGTCAACCGGCGAGCCGGTTTTGTAGCTGCCGTCGGAGTTCAACTCGTACAAGCCGATGGTGAAGAGCTGCATCACCTCGCGGGCGAAGTTTTCGTCGGCCGCAAGGCCGGTGACCGGGTTCTCTTTCTGGTTATGCAACGTCGACAGGTAGACGCCCATCATCGGATGCAGTGCCACGCCTTCGAGCAGATCGCGGAAGTTGCCGAAAGCTTTCTCGCCCAGCATGTCGTAGTAAGCCGCGACGCCGCGCGGCAGCTTGGCCAGTGACTGGTCGACAAAGGACACGACGAAAATCTGCGACAGCGCAAAGGCCGCGCGCTGGCGCAACTGGTCGCCTCCGGTAATGGCCTGTGCCCAATACGACTCACGGAAGGTGGTCTGGCTGACGGTCGAGCCGGCCGCCGTCAGGTTGCCGGCCATTTGGTCGAGATAAGCGCGATGCAGCGACTGCGGCTTGGCGAACTGCTCGTCCAACCAGGCCGCATAGCCGATCTGCGACAGGCGATCGATGTCGGTGGTGGTCGGCCCGTAGGTCGACTGTGTCAGGAAGCGCGCGGCTTCGCTGCGGCTGACCGGTGCCGAGGGGCTGGACGGCACAGCGGGTGCGGGAACTGGCGCAGGGGCAGGGGCAGGGGCAGGCGCGGGTACTGGCGTAGGCGTAGGCGTAGGCGTAGGCGTAGGCGTAGGCGTAGGCGTAGGCACTGGCACTGGCACTGGCGCAGGCGCGGCAACCGGCGCCGGCGCTGGTGTGTTTTCAGTGGCCGTTGCAGGTGTCGCCGGGATTGCGCCATTGGCAGGAGACGGCGCAGCCGCATCGGCAGCAGCATTGCTGGATGAAGCCGGCACAGCGCCGCCCCCACCTCCTCCACCACCGCAAGCCGTTAAAACACCCACCAGCAACGCCGCCACGGTGGATCGCATCCCCGGGCCAGCCCAACATTCATGCGCCGTCACGTTCCATCTCTCCAAGCTTCGGTACTACAGAAACAAGTCTGCGGGCACTTTCATCGTGTGAAAGCCTGCAGGTCGCAAAGATGGATTGTGAGAATCAGCGGGATTTTGCGATGGCCGGATCAGCGGCCCAAATCGCGCTCAGTTCGAAAAGCTAACCGATCGTTTCAGCGTCACCACATGACGCGAGCACCATCGTCGCGGCCACACCACAGCTTTTGGATGCCACGCCGCGAACTTGTTATCTCAACAGCGGCATCGCCGCCTCATCTTGGTGCGATGGTCGCGCAACGGGCTTGATTGCGCTGTAGCACAAGGTCAGAACGCGCCGGTGCAGCCCGACCCGTGCCCCGTTGCCGCCCGTCAGGCTGTCGAACTCAATGTGTCGGCCGCGCGGCGCGATGCCCCGCTGCGGCGCCACATTACGCCGACCATGGCCAGCCCCAATGCCAGCACGCCCAGGCTGCCGGGCTCGGGTACCGGCGCGACGGGCGCCACCGG
The DNA here is from genome assembly GCA_964242145.1 of uncultured Rhizobacter sp. Lineage (GTDB taxonomy): Bacteria > Pseudomonadota > Gammaproteobacteria > Burkholderiales > Burkholderiaceae_C > Rhizobacter. The sequence continues at coordinate 1,808 of CAXTCD010000091.1, read as the reverse complement.
CACTTCTGCAAACTGGAGACGGGCATCGAAGGCACCGCCGTTGTATTGCGGAATGCTGCCGCCATAACCGCTCAGGCTCAGGTGATATTCGCCCTCGCCCAAGACCAGATCGCTGAGTTCGATGCTGGAGAAGATGGCGTAGCGCACACCGGTGGATTGCTTCAGGAATTCATCGCCGCGAAACAGGCTCGCATTACTGAAGTCGACCCAGAACTTGAAGGCCGCGCCCTGGTCGGCGATGAAGGAAAAGCGGAACGCCTTGTCGGCCGCGATCGAGAAGTTGAAGGTGTCGGTGAAATCGCCATAGATGCCGTCTCGGAAGGAAGAGACCACGCGGGAAGCACCAATCTCCCCCGCATCGAAATCATCGGCTCGCGCAGCGGTCGCGACGAGCATCGCAGCAGCGGCAAACGCCACTCCCAGGCCTTTGACACAGTGAACCGGCATGGCGCATCTCCTTGCACACCAAACAACTTGGCCCGCCGATTGGTGAGCAGGCGCAACGCAATGTCGAGCCCTAAACATAGGGAAGCGCTAATCCCGATTCCCACTTCCGGCCGGATCACAACGTGAAGCGACAAGACGAATCCGGGCCCGCTCACCGATCCGGTAAGACCAGTCGGTCAACTTGGCCTTACGGGTGAGCCAGCCGGTGGCCTGGCCCTGTCGGGTGAACCATCCGGCAGGCGCGCCTTACGCTGTCACAGAGATCACCACCTTGCCAAAGTGCCTGGCACCGGCCAGATGCTCGAAGGCTGCGCCGGCCTGATCGAAGCCAAACACCCGATCGACGACCGGGCAGATGCGGTTGATTTCGACAAACCGCGCCAGGTCTTCAGCCATCGCGCGGCTGCCCACCATGACGCCGCTCAGCCGCCGGGCGCCATTGATCAGCTTGAAGGGTTCCAACTCACCACCAAAGCCGCTAACGCCGCCGATGATCGCCACCGTGCCACCCACGGCCGTGGCATCGACCGAATTCGACAAGGTGCCGGTGCCGCCCACTTCGAGCACCAGATTGACACCCTCGCCCTTCGTCAGGCGCAGCACCTCCGCGGCCCATTGCGGATGGGTACGGTAGTTGACGACGCCATCGGCGCCGAGTTCGCGCGCCCGCGCCAGCTTGTCGTCGCTCGATGAGGTGATGATGGCCTGCAGCCCGGCCGCCTTCGCCAATTGCAAGCCCCAGATCGAGATGCCACCGGTACCGAGCAGCAACACGCTTTCGCCGGGGCGCAGTGCTGCTTCGATGAACAACGCATTCCAGGCGGTGACGCCGGCGCAGGTCAGCGTCGATGCTTCCGCATAGCTCAGGTGCGATGGAATTTGCACCCAGCCGTCTTCGTGGCTCACCACCTGCTCGGCCAGCACGCCATCGACCGAGCCCCCCGTCGCATCGTGGGTCTTGGCGAGCGTTTGTGCGCCCTCGGTCCATTTCGGAAAGAAAGTGCTGAAGACCCGATCACCCACGCGGAACCGGCCGACGGCCGAGCCGACAGCGACCACCTCGCCCGCGCCATCCGAGGTCGGCACGATCGGCTCGCTGCGCGACAAGGGGTATTGGCCGTTCGCGATCATCAGGTCGCGGTAATTCAATGAGACCGCATGGATGCGCACCTGCACATCATGGGCGCCGAGTTCGGGCACGGCCCGCGTTTGGCGCTCGAGGGACTTCAAGCCGCCGCCGACGGTCAAGCGATAGGTTTGCATGAGCTTCTCCTGGTGTGAATCGAGCTGTGAATGAAACAGGGTAGGAATGCGAAGGGACTTCCCACCTTCGAGCAAAGGCGTCAATGCGCCAGGATTGG
>CAXTCD010000090.1:0-19939 GCA_964242145.1 uncultured Rhizobacter sp. | reverse complement strand
AGCGTTTGAGGTTGCCCAAGTAGGTGTTGATCGCCTTGAATTGCGGCAGCGTCGCGCTGGCCTTGCCGCCTCCCGTGACCACGCGCTCATGGTCAGCCTCCTCCAGCGTGAACGGCTGCTGGCGCAGCGTAAGCGGCTTGGCATGCCATCTTGAACCCACTGGCTGAGCGGCGAACGATCGTGTCCACGATCAACTCATGATGGACACGATGACTACGGACAGGAAGCGAATTCGCAGGAGCCACAGCCCGGCGCTGAAGGCGCAGGTGCTGGCGGAGTGTGAGGTGCCCGGCGCCTCGGTAGCGAAGGTGGCGATGAGCCACGGCATCAACGCCAACATCGTGCACGGCTGGCGCAAGCTTGCGCGCGAGCGCGCCGTAAGCCTGGGTGCAACGACTGCGTTCGTCCCGCTAGTGATGGCCAGGAACCACCGCGGCAGGCCCAGCTTGGTCGATTCGAAGATTGTGCCGCTGATGGCACTGCATTGGTATCGACAGGCGGCGCACTGGAAGTACTGCCGGCCTTCACGCCGAAACGAGCTGTTGTGCGCACCGCCACACGCCGGGCACGCAAAGCCTGACGGCCAACGTGAAGCGACATATTCCGCTTCGCACTGTTCATCGCGGCCAGCCGGGGTGAACGCAAACTGAGTGCAATGTACTGTATGAAAAAACAGCATTCATGAAAATTCATGACGCTTGGTCAGCGGATTCCCACAAGCAAACGGGCCTTTGATGGCTGCACGGGTCTTCCGGCATCGGCTTTACTAGAAGGCATTCGAGTTGCCCGCTGTATGCATCGGTTGCTCGCATTCCCCCAGAAACCTCTTCAAGGAGAAGCGCCATGCTGGAAAAACTCCCCGAACTTGTCGGCCAAGTCTTGCGGGATCAGCGTGCTGGCCTCGATTCCATTGTGTTCAACCAGGTGGATCTGCAGCAGGGAACCGCAATGCTGGCGGTCAAAAGCCTCGCGTTTTCCGACCACGCGCCGCTGCCGGTCGACTACACCGCCGATGGCGCGGGCGTTTCGCCGCCGTTGCAATGGACGGGCGTGCCGACGTCGGCCGATTCTCTGGTGCTGATCGTCGAAGACGCCGACACGCCGATGCCGCAGCCGATGGTGCATGCCATCGTCGTCGACCTTCCCGGCGAAGATGGCTCCCTTGCCGCAGGCGCCTTGCAAAGCCCGGATCACGATGGAACGGCCGAAGTGAAGACAGGCCGCAATTCCTTTTTGCAGTCGAGCTGGTTGCCACCCGATCCACCGCCCGGCCATGGGCCGCACCGCTACGTGTTTCAGCTCTTTGCGTTGACTGCGGGTGAAGACTTCTCTGAAACCCCTGGCCGCGCCGCGGTGGTCGACGCTCTGCGGGAACGCGCAATTGCCAGCGGTTATGTGATCGGCACCTACGAGCGCGGTGACGGTACGATCAAAATCGATGCAGAGGCGGTGGCAGTGCCGCAGCGCATGGAGCTTGCGTCCTGAAGCGTATGCGACCTTTTCGCGTCGGCGCGAGCGCAACAGAGACGAGAGGAAAGCGAAGCGCCGGTACGTCGTTCACCTAATGCGTGATCTGCTTGGCGAACGAGTTCTCTCTCATGCGCGCGATCAATTGTTCTCTGCGCATCGAGAGGTCATGACCGATGCTTTTGAGGTCCGCGCCGGCTTTGCGCAGGCGCGGAAAGAGTTGCCGCTCCTCTTCCTTGACGTGATGCTGGATGTATTCGCCGAGCACCGTGACCTTCGCGTCATAGAGGTCATCGCTCGCATCCATGCCCTGAATCTGAACAATCAGGTCCTTTGCGGTGGCGTGCTCGACGCAAGCCTCGTCGATCAGGTTGTCTTCGCCCAACGCATCACGCACGGCCGGGTAGAAGATTTCTTCCTCGATCATGGTGTGCACCGTCAGTCGCATGCAGATGCGCTCGGCGAGCATTTGCCGGGGGTCGTCGTCGGCCTTCGCTTTCAGCAGCGCTTGGTATTGATCAAAGAGCTGTCGCATCTCGCGGTGGTCCGCCGCCAGAAGCCGGGTGGCGTCCGGGCTTGTCGAAGGGCTTGTGGTGGCCGGTGTCGACAAACGATAGGCGCTGGGCTTCGGGCGTGCGGGCATGCGGCTCTCCTGGCGGTGGTGAAGGCCATTCACTTTCAGCTGGCGTCCGATCGATGCGATCCGGCGCCAACAGAAATCAAGGCTCACGCAGCTTAGGCTGCTCATTCCTGAACGCGAAGCCGGAAAGTGCCAGCACGCACAAACAGGAAAATTCCTACAAGCCGATCAGCGATTTCCCGCCCAAGGGACTGCCCGCCAAGGAAGCGCCAAGGTGCCCCTGCGCCTTCCTTTTCATTCGGGTGCGATCTGCTCGATCACATAGCGGCGTGCTGCTTTCATGGCAGCCTCCAGCGCAGCGAATTCGGTGTCGAAGGTGCCAGGAACCTTCATGTCGCGAACGGTGCTGAGATGGTGGTTGTCATCAAAGCGGGAAACCGCAAAGGAGCCGTGGAATGGGCCTCCGTCGGGTCCGTCCACCTCCGGAAAAATGCTGTGTCCGCAATAGTCTTCCTTGAATAAAGCCATCGGTATCCCTCCCGCCATGGGCGTGTGAACAGGGCACGGCAAGCCATCTGCCGTGCGTGACAGAACCCACGAATTATCGTCAGCCTACCGACGGCGCCGGTTTGACCGTGCGGATTGCGCGCAACGAGCAAGGCCCGGCAGAAAATCTTCTTTTTGACCCGGTTCAGTGTCTGTCCGTCCAACAAAAAAGCCACCCGAAGGTGGCCATTGGGAGCGCGACTTGGACGCTCAATAAAAGCTCAGTGCAGTGCGTTCAGGTCGACGCCGAGGATGCTGCCGACACTTTCAGCACCAACGCCCACCTCAGCGACGGCACGCCGAAGTTCTTCTTCGGTAACGCCGAATCGGCCGGTCCAGTAACGGACCTCATGGTCTTGGTTGATGTCAACGCGGGCGCGGTCGAAATTGCTGGTGGGTTCTGCCATCGCTAGCTCCTGAATAAGGAAGGGATGGCTGAATTTTCACGAAGCCGCGTCACGACCCTTGTAGGAAATCACCGACATCCGGAGTCGGACGACTGCTGCATTGCACAAAAATCAGGAGGCGGTGGGCAGGTCCGACGCTTGAGCCGGCATTTCGCGCAGCAGGCGAAAGCGCGACAGTGTGGCGTTGGCTCGCCGTGCCACTTCCGCGTGCACCTTGGCATCGTCACGCAGCAGGTCGAATGACATGCCGGTGGCCGCGCCGATCAAAATCAGTTCACCGTAATGGCGGCTGACCAGCCGGCTGGTGGTGCGGTCACACAGTCCTTCGGCTGCGATCATCGTGAAGGCGATGGTCGAAAGAGTTTGCGAGGCGGCGAGCAATTCGCGGTCTGGCAGAGACTGCAATACACAAGCCGGGCTGTGGAAGGTGGGGGGCGGGAGTTGGCGCATGGATGAGTTGTCGGCACGCGCTTCGCAAGCTTGAGTCCGCTCGATCCCCCGTCACAGGCCGGGAAATGAGCGGTTTTCAACGCATCAGCGGTGGATGTTTCAACGCATGTGCGGTTTCCATCAATTCCTCTTCGAATCGCTCGGGGTCGCGCGGCAATCCCAACTCACCCCGCTGATAGGCCATTGCGAGCGTTTGCAGCGCCGGCGGGTAGTCGAGTTCGGCCGATTGGCGATAGCGGGCCAGCGCCGCCGCCTCGTCGATGGCAATGCCTTCGCCGTTGCGCAGCGCATTGCCAAGCACGAACATCGCCGCCGGGTGCCCTGCGTTGGCGGCTTGCTGCAGCCAGCGCATCGCCTCGGCGTCGCGAGCGGGTGACTGCGCGCGCAGTACCAGCGCAAGCGCATAAGCCGCGTTGACTTCGCCGCTGCGGGCCGCCGGCTCCAGCCAGGCTTTTGCTGCTTGCGCATCACCAGCCACGCCATGCTCGCCGCGCCAGGTGATGAGCCCCAGCTGCGTTTGCGCGCTCGGCTGGCCGGCTTGCGCTGCGTTGCGCAGCCAGCGCAGGCCTTCGGCTTCGGCCCCCTCAGCGCCACCCGTCGCTTGGTTACTGCCATCGAGCAAGACCTCGCCGAGCGCGGCCTGCGCATTCAGGTCGCCCCTCCAGGCTCGCAAGCGCAGGCTTTGCAAGGCCGCGGCATCGCGCCCGGCTCCGGCGCGCGCGGCAAGCTCGGCGGTGCCGCTCTGGGTGGATGGTGACGATGGTGAGACCAGGGCTTCCTGTCGCTGCGGGTCTCGTTGATGGCAACGTTCACCGGGCGCGAACTCATCAATGTCTTGCGCGCTGGCTTCGGATCGGCACGGCCCGATCCACCACACGCTGACTGCCGCAGCAACCGAGGTGCTGACCAGCACCAAGGCGAGCACGCTACCGAATAGCCAGGGCCTTTCCAGCCAAGGTCGTTCGTGCTTCATGATTTCAAGTCGATGGCATACACCGACAAGCCTTTGCCCGAGCCTTCGTCTTCGCGCAGCACGCTGATGCCATTCAGCCCTGCCGCCTGCGCCAGCCCCGATTGGCCTTGGGCCGACTTGACGGTGACCGGCCCGGCGGTCGCCACTTTCGTGAATTGCCAGCTGCGGTCGGCGCCGTTGGCTGCACGGGTCAGGTTCTTTGCTTGCTTGATGTACTGGATCAGCACATCGCGGTTGGCGTCGGGCGCGGCATAAATCGTCTTGCTGCCATCCAGGCCGGGGAAGCTGCCACCGCCGCTGGCCCGATAGTTGTTGGTGGCGACGATGAACTCTTTCGCCGGATCGATGGCCGCGCCCTGGAACTGCAGGTTCTTGATGCGGTTGCCCACCGGCTGCGTCACATCGATCTCATAATGGATGTCCTTCGAGCTGAACATGTCGAAGTTGTAGCCGGGGAAATTGCTGATCAGCGGCTGCTCGGTCTTCAGTGCCGGGTCGATGGTGTTGAAGCGCTTGGCCGAGGTCTCAAGCCAGGCTTTCACGTCCGCCCCATTGACCTTCACCGCATAGATCGTGTTGGGGTAGAGATAGAGATCGGCGGCGTTGTTGATGGCCAGATCGCCTTGTTGAACGTCGGTGTAGTCGGTTCCGCCGCCGAAGCCGGTCTTGAAGGGCGCGCTGATCGACAGCACCGGCAGGGCTGCGTACTGTGTCAGGTTCGCCTTCACGTAGGCATCGACATACGCCGCCTGCGCCTGGTTGACGATCTGGATGGCCGACACATCGCCCAGATCGGCGAAATAGCTCGCCATGCGGAAATCGGTCGTGCCCACCGGTGTCTTGACGTAGGCGATCGTCGCCCGGTGCTCGGCATCGATCAACGCAGCGACCGCCGCATCGGGCGTCACGAAGCTCTTGTCGGCGTTCTGGATTGCCCGCGCTTCGACACGCGTCTTGCTCTTGTCGATGGTCCAGCGGCTACCGTCGTTCGTCAGGTTCAGGCTGATCACGCCCAGGTGCTTGCCCCAGAAATTGGCCATCACCGTCGGCACGCCGTTGACCGTGCCTTGCACCTTGTCGACGCCGGGCAGGTTGAACTGTGTCACGGTGCTATTGGCATCCGGAAAGGTCTGGTGCGAGTGGCCGATCAGCATCGCGTCGACACCCTCCACGCGCGACAGATGCCAGCTGCCGTTTTCCATCGTCGGTGAATAGGTGGATGAATCCAGCCCACCGTGCGAGATCACGACCACCACATCGGCCCCCTTGGCGCGCATCTCTGGTACGTACTTCTCCGCAGTTTCTTTCACGCCTTCGGTGTAGACCTTGCCGTCGAGAAAACGCTTGTCCCAGCTCAGGATGGCCGGCGGCGCAAAGCCGATCAGGCCCACCTTCAATGGAACCGTGATGGCCGTGCCGTCGGGTGCGGTGGCCTTGACTGTCTTGGTCACGATGGCGTAGGGCGCAAACAGCGGCTTCCTGCTTTTGACACTGTAGACATTGGCCAGCACCTGCGGAAACTTCGGGCCGGCGCAGGTCTTCTGGTCAGCTGCGGCTGGCAAGCCATCGATCTCAAAGCGGCTGCCAGTGACTTGCGACAGGTAAGCCAGGCCGTAGTTGAATTCATGGTTGCCGATGCCGGCGCCTTCATAGCCGGCAGCGTTCATGGCCTTGTAGATCGCCAAGGTGTCCTCGCAGGCGAGGGGCCTGACCAGCGCTTGATAGTCGGCAAGCGCCGTGCCCTGGATGGCGTCGCCGTTGTCGAGCAGCATCGTGTTTGGAAACTCCGTACGCGCTTGAGCGATCAGTGCGGCCACACGCTCGAAGCCGATCGTCTTGTCTTCGGCAAGCTTGAAATAGTCGTAGCTGAGCACATTGGTGTGCAGATCGGTGGTCTCCAGCAGCGCCAAGCTCGTGCGGGTACCGGCCGCAAGCTTCGGCACGTCCGGTGCGATCACGCTGTTGCCGCTGCCACAGGCAGCCAGAAAGCTTGCGAGCGTCAGTGCGGCGGCGCTCGCATGAATCAACTTCTTCGTCATCGTCATCGGGAAAGGTCCTTCGGGGTCGGAGGGGCGTGGGAAGGGGCCATGAATCGGCGTTGAATCGCGTCATCAGTCAGGCAACCGGCAACTGTAGGGCCGTTGAACCGCCGCCATACGCCCATCGAGCGGCAAGGCGGGAGATTCTTGACCTGCAGGCTGAGCCGCGAATAATGGCCCCGGAGCATGTCAGCCACATTTCATCGTGAATGACGAGTTGCATACGCGCCCTGCGCTCCCGAACGGCCGGCCTTCGGCGGCGCCCTTTGAGATGACCGGCCAAGGAGACAGCCATGAGCAAGCCCGTGAAGCCCATTCCCGACGGCTACACCGCGTTGACGCCTTACCTCACGATCAAGGATGCCGGTGAGGCGCTGGACTTTTACAAAAAGGTGTTCGATGCCAAAGAAGTGATGCGTTTGAACGGCCCTGACGGCAAGGTGATGCATGCCGAGATCCGCATTGGCGGCGCGGCACTGATGCTCAGCGAGGAAGCGCCGCAATGGAATGCGCTCAGCCCGCAGACGATCGGTGGCACCGGTACCTGTGTCGTGCTGTATGTGACCGATGCCGACAGCGTGGTCGATCGCGCGGTCAAGGCGGGCGCGAAGCTGGTGATGCCGGTTGCGGATCAGTTTTATGGCGACCGCTCCGGCGGCGTGATCGACCCGTTCGGCCACAAATGGAACATTGCCACCCACATCGAAGATGTGTCCGAAGAAGAGATGAACCGCCGCGCCGCCAAGATGTTCGAGAAGCCTTGACGGCTGTCTGCCCTGACTGTGTCAGTCAACGAGTGACTGGCTTTTGAACTGCAGCCGGCGGGCTCCCAAGAGCGTGCCATCGGGTGCAGCGATGAACCGTTCGCTGCTTCACCTAACCATGCTTGGCTTGCAAAGCATGGTTCTCCAGCCACTGCGAGGCTTCGGTCCGGTGTCTTGAGACAATCCTTCGCAACGTATGTTCACCTCACGAGGCCCACTTGAAACTGCACAACTACTTTCGCAGCTCCGCGTCGTACCGCGTTCGCATCGCGCTGGCGCTGAAGGGCCTGCCTTATGAATACATTCCAGTCCATCTGGTGCGCGGCGGCGGCGAGCAGTTTTCGGCGGGCTTCGAGGCGCTGAATCCTCAGCATCTGGTGCCGGTGCTGGAAGATGGTGATCTGCGCATCGGCCAGTCGCTGGCGATCATCGACTACCTGGATCACCAATACCCCGCCGTTCCGATGATTCCAGCAAGCCTGCCGGAGCGGGCTGCCATTCAACAGTTCGCATTGAGCATCGCCTGCGAGGTGCACCCGCTGGGCAATCTGAGGGTGCTGCGCCATTTGAAGCAAAGCCATGGCTGGTCGGAAGAGCAAACCCAAGGCTGGGCTCGGCATTGGATCGAAACCGGGCTGAGCGCACTGGAAGCCACGTTGGTGGAGCGGCACCGTCGCGTGCCCAGTGATTTTTGTTTTGGCGACACCCCGGGCTTGGCCGATTGCTGTCTCGTGCCGCAGATGTACAACGCGAGAAGGTTTGGTGTCGAACTGGCGGCCTACCCGGTGCTGAGCCGCATCGACACCGCTTGCCAGGCGCTGGATGCATTCGCTGCCGCGCATCCACAGAACCAGCCGGACAGCCCGGAGCGTGCGCCAGCGGCCTGAGAAACAAGCTGCATTACCGGCCTTCGCCTTAGCTGTTGGCCACGAGCGTTACCGGGCCTGCGTTTGCAAGCGTGGGCCGGGCTCGGGTATCAGCCACCCGGCTCACGGCGCGTGGTTTCGTCGCTGACCTCATCGGCCTCCACGTCGTCTTCGAGCCCGTCGAAGACGCTGGGCTCGAAGCCCCACGCATGCGCCAAGCGCAATTCGTCAGGCGGCACCGGGCCGGGCAACACTGAATCCATGCCGCAATGCGGGCACAGCGCGGTTTGGCCGCCATCGGTCCAGCGTTTCAATTCGGCCGAGAGGAAATGGCGCATGCAGTGATAGCACGCGGCTTCATCGCATTGCGCGAGCGTGATGCGATTTTTATAGGATAAGCGGGCAGCGAAATTCATCCGCGCGAGTGTCGGCGCTAGCTCGCTTGCTGTTCATCCTCATTCCGGGGGAGTGATCTTTGGATGGGTTTAGCGCTGGGCGGGCGGCTGCGCTGCGCCGCGAAATCAGCAACATCGAATGGCCCGCTTTTGAGGTTACGCTGCGCGCCTGATTCATCCATCGAAACCACGAGGAGTTGTCAGCGATGCGCACTCAGGGCTTGTCGGCATGGGCCGCCACATTGTTGCTGGCCGCTTGCGCCACGGTCACCAACCCCGTTACCGGCCGCGGCGAACGCACGGTGATGGATGAGCCTGCCGAGATTGCCGAGGGCAAGAAGGCCCATGAGCAAGTGCTCAAGCATTACGGTGTTGATGAGAATCCGGCGCTGCAAGCCTATGTCAACGAGCTGGGCCAGCGGCTGGCGGCGCAATCGCACCGCAGCCGGCTGGAATGGCATTTCACCGTGCTCGACAGCACCGACATCAATGCGTTCGCGCTGCCAGGTGGTTATGTCTACGTCACCCGCGGCATCATGGCTTACATGGAAAGCGAGGCCGATCTGGCCGGCGTGATGGGGCATGAGATCGGCCATGTGACGGCACGCCACGGTGCGCAGCGCGCGACGCGCGAGCAGACGGCCGGCATCGGCGTGTTGGCGGCCGGCGTGCTCGGGGCGGTGCTGGGCGTCGGTGACCTGGCGAGCGAGGTATCGCAAAGCGTGGCGGCGGGGTACGTCACCTCCTACAGCCGCGAGCAGGAATCGCAGGCCGATTGGCTGGGCGCCGAATACCTGGCGCGGTCGAGTTATGACCCAAAGAACATGATCGACGTGATCCGGGTGTTGAAAAGCCAGGAGCAGTTCGCAGCCGACGAGGCCCGTGAGGCGGGACAGGCCGCGCCGGCGCCGGCCTCCTGGCTGTCGTCGCATCCCAGCAATGACAAGCGATTGCAAGACATCGAGCAGATCGCCAGCGCGTATTCAGGCCACTATGGCGACGACGGACGAGACCGCTATCTGCGTGCGATCAACGGCATCGGCTTTGGCGAGAGCCGTTCGCAAGGGGTCACGCGGGGGCAAAATTTCTACCATGAACCGCTGGGCATCGCGCTGACGGCTGCGGCCGGCTGGAAGATCGTCAATGAGGCCGATGCGATCACCGTGGTGAATGCACAAGGCGATGCGGGGCTGGCAGTGCAACTGGTGCCCGAATGCACGACCGGCACCCATGAAGAGATCATCCGCAAGCTCTTCAAGCTCAGCTACGCCGATTCGAACCGGTGACGATCAGCGGCCTGCCGCCCACGCATGTGATGGGCACGCACATCGTCAGCAAGGCGAGGTGCAGGTGCAGAGCTTTGAAGCGACGGTGGTCAGCGGCCCGGCTGGCAAGAACTTCGCACTGCTGTATGCGAGCAAGGACGCCGCAGCACGGCAACGTGCACAAGCCGGGCTGGCGGAAATCGAAATGTCGTTTCGTGCGTTGACCGAAGCCGACCGCAAGGCCGCGCGCCCGTGGATTCTGAAGGCCGTCGCTTTTCCGGCGGCTGGCTTTGCTCAATTGGCAAAGCAATCGGCATTGACCCAGACGTAGCGGTGCCGGTGGCACAAGCCGAGCGCCAGTTGCGCTTGATCAACGGTGCCTGCGGAGGCCGTGACCCGGTGACGGGTCAGACCGTCAAGACCGTGAGCAATTGACTCACCGAATCGACTTCGCAGACGGACGGCTCAAGAAGGACGGCTGAAGATGGACGGCTGAAGATGCGATCTCGCCTGCCCTCAAACCGTTCGAGCCCCATCGATCCGCTTGTCGGTCACCACCCGTCGAATCATCGCCAGTGCTGTAGGACGTTGCGGACGCGCATTGCAACGTCCGTCCGACTGACATCGCCCTGAGCTTGGCAGAAGCTGCAGTGGTGCCGTGGCGATCTTGTCATGGCCTGCAGTCACCACCGCATCGACACGGTGGGCCGTTCAAGGAGATCGACATGATTGAATCGAAGATAAATGGAAATACCGGTCCGGTGGCACCTCGGTCGCAAAGAGAGCGCAGTGGCGGTAAAGGTGGCAGCGGTGCCCTGGTGCTCGCGTTGATGTTAAGCGCGGCCCTCAGTGCTTGTGCAGGCATGTCTCAGCAAGATAAGAACACTGCGACCGGTGCCGCCGTTGGCGGTGTTGCAGGCTCGGTGCTGAGTGGTGGCAGTGCGGCTGGAGCGGTAGGCGGTGCGGTGGTTGGTGGGGTGGTCGGCCATGAAGTGAAGAAAGGCAAATGATGGCTGTTCCAGTCCCTTTGCTGCCGCCCCGCTCAGGATTCCACACCGGCCGTGGGCGGTGGCGCATTTGCAGGCGTGGCGACGTGGACCTCCAGCTGCCACCAGCGTGGCAGCAGTTGCATGACCTTCGGTTGTCGGAAACGATCGTCGATGAGATAGACAATGCCGCGGTCGGTCGTCGTGCGAATCACGCGGCCGGCAGCCTGCACCACCTTTTGCATTCCCGGAAAGAGGTAGGTGTAGTCATAGCCTGAGCCGAAGCTGGCTTCGAGCCGCTCGCGCATTTTTTCGTTGACGGCATTGACCTGCGGCAAGCCGAGCGTGGCGATGAACGCTCCGATCAAACGGCGCCCTGGCAGGTCAATGCCTTCTGCAAACGAGCCACCTAACACCGCAAAACCGATGCCTCGACCTTCGGGTGTGAAGCGCGCGAGAAACTGATCTCTCGCGGCTTCATCCATCCCCCGCGATTGTTCCCAGCTTGCAATGTGTGGATGTTGCCGGCGAAACAAACTCAGCACCTGTTGCAGGTAGTCGAAACTGCTGAAGAAGGCGAGGTAATTGCCTAACTCTTCGCTGTACTGGCGGGCCATCAACTCGACGATGGGTGCAAGCGATGTATCACGGTGTTGATAGCGCGTAGATACCTGATGCACCACACGGATTGCCAATTGATCGGATGTGAAAGGCGATACCACATCGACCCAAGCGGTTCGTTCGGGCAGCCCCAAGGTATCGATATAAAACTGTTGTGGGCTCAGCGTGGCTGAAAACAAGGTCGTCGAATGTGCAGCCTGAAAGCGCTCGCGCAGAAACGGCGCCGGAATGATGTTGCGCACGCACAGCACCGAATTTGGCTTGTGCTGTGCTTTGTACTGTCCGTTGTGTGCGTCGTCGGATGGCTCGGCGCTGCTGCTGTCTGCGTTAGCTGATTGGGTGCCGTTCCGGTGGTTGGCGGGGCCATTGCTCACCGTGACATCGAACTGAGAATGTCCGTCCAACAGTTCGAGCATGCGGTTGAAATGCAACGCATCGAAATAAAAACGCAGCAAGCCACTGCCTTGTGCTGCGGTGGTATCGACGGGATGTTCCAACAGATGCGTGGCGATGGCGCTGGTGCATGACTGCAAAGCAGCCACAAAGCTTTGCGGTGGCTGCGGGTAGACCTGATAAGGCTCGGCTTGCTCGGTGTTCAGTTCACTCCAGCGGCGCTGCAAGCGGTCGAACGCAGGCTTCAGATCGCCTGGAACCAGGTTGCGAACGGCCTTAAAGGCAGGCTGCGACAGTTCTGCCGAATACATTTTGCGGCCGCGTTCGATCAGGTTGTGAGCTTCATCGACCAGCACGCCGACGCGCCATTGATTGGCCTGGGTCAAGCCATGCAGCAGCGCGTTGAGGTCGAAGTAATAGTTGTAGTCGCCGACGATCACGTCGCCCCAGCGCACCAGCTCTTGGCTGAGGTAGTACGGGCAGACCTGATGTGAAAGCGCGGCACGGCGCAAGCTTTCCTTATCGAGAAAGCCAAGTTCCAATGCCGCGCTGCGCGCTGCAGGAAGCCGGTCGTAAAAGCCTTTTGCGAGCGGGCAAGAGGCGCCGTGGCAGGCTTTGTCGGGGTGCTCACAGGCCTTGTCCCGCGCTACCAATTCAATGACGCGCAGTGGCAATTCAGACGCCGCCGGCTTGATGATTCGCAAAGCTTCCAGCGCCAGGCCGCGGCCGGGTGTCTTGGCAGCGAGAAAGAAAAGCTTATCGATTTGCCGGCCCGCGCAAGCCTTCAACAACGGAAACAGGGTGCCAATGGTTTTGCCGATGCCGGTCGACGCTTGCGCCATCAGGCAGCGGCCGTGGGCGGCGGCGCGGTAGACCGCTTCGGCCAACTCGCGCTGTCCGGGTCGAAAGTCGGCATGAGGAAAGCGCAGTGAGGTGAGTGCAGCATCGCGTGCGCTTCGATGGGCCATCTCTTGCGCCGACCACTGCAGAAAGCGGTTGCACAAGCCCTCGAAATGGCGCTGCAGCTCGAGAGCCGAATGCAGTTCGATGAACGAGGTTTCCTGCTGCGTGCCCACATCGAAGTAGACCAACGCGATGCGCAGCTGCGCAAGGCCGCGCGATTGGCACAGCAGCCAGCCATAAACCCGGGCCTGCGCCCAATGCAGCACGCGGTGGTTGGCCGGCTGCAGATCGAGGTCGCCGCGAAAGGTCTTGATCTCTTCGAGGAGGTTGCTCTCGGCATCAAAGCCGTCGGCGCGGCCGCGCACGGTCAAGTGCTGGTAGCTACCGCTGAGGCTGAGTTCCGATTGATAAGCCGGGCCCCGGCGCGAGGTAACGACACCGTGACCCGCGATGCCTTCCTGGGCGCTGGGGGCGGGCGTGAAGCGCAGATCGAGGTCACCCTCTTTCGCGGTGAACTCGCACAGTGCCCGCACCGCGACGACATAACGGTTCTTTGTCGGTGCGGCGTTGCGGGGCGAGGCTGCATCGGCAGCAGAAAGCGGGGCCATATCAGCATGGTAACGATCGGCTATTTACGTGGGTGGGTCAGACATCCGTCACAATCGCGCGGCTCGCAATTGGCGAGTGCATTTAAAAAGAGTCGAATGAACAAAGCCGAATTGATCGAACACTTGGCCGCAACGCATGAATTTTCGAAGGCTGAATCGGGCCGCATTCTGGAATCGGTGCTTGACGTGATCGTCACCACCGTCAAGAAGGGTGGCGCTGTCACTATCCCCGGCTTTGGTTCCTTCAAGCAACACTCGCGGGCTGCACGCAACGGCGTGAACCCCAGCACCGGCGCCAAGATCAAGATCGCTGCCGTGAAGCTGCCGAAGTTCACACCTGGCACGGCCTTCAAGGCTGCCGTGGACCCGAAGGCTGCGGCTCGCAAGGCCGCCAAG
Source organism: uncultured Rhizobacter sp. (assembly GCA_964242145.1). Classification (GTDB taxonomy): domain Bacteria; phylum Pseudomonadota; class Gammaproteobacteria; order Burkholderiales; family Burkholderiaceae_C; genus Rhizobacter. The sequence goes on along the minus strand of CAXTCD010000090.1, from coordinate 6,280 downwards.
GTCGCTGCACCGAAGCCAGTTGCCAAGAAGGCCAAGAAGGCCTGATCGGCGGGCCACGGAGTTGTTGCGTTAGCAACAAGCACTCTGGGGCCGCACCGGGCTGCTGCTTGCGGCAGCCCATGCTCTCCGCGCCGCTCTGGCGCGGGTCGAGCCCCGCGGGGACCACGATCGCACATTGTGTAGATATCGCGCTGATATCGCGCTGATATCGCGCTGATGGCTGGCCCCGCGGCCCCAAGCCCTGATCCACGTGCTTTGCGACCTGACCGCCATCGATGTTGGACGGCAAACAGGTCGGTGCCGCGCTGCGCATCTTCGCCCCACAGCCAGTGGGGTAGCGCTGGCGCCCTACATTCAATGACAAGACGCATGGGTCATGGGGCCCGGTCGATAGGGATGCCTTGCATCTTTCCAATCCCCTATTCCAAGGAGTTCCTGATGAGCGTGAATCGCAAAATCGCCGTCATCGTCGGTAGCCTGCGACAGCAGTCGATCAACCGGAAATTGGCCCTGGCCGTGGGCCGGCTGGCGCCCAAGCACCTGATGTTCGAACACCTCCGCATCGATGACATCCCGTTGTACAACCAGGACCATGACGACCATCTTTCGGAGCCCGCACTGCGACTGAAGCGCGAGATCGAAGCTGCCGATGCGTTGTTGTTCGTGACGCCGGAATACAACCGCGGACTGCCGGGTGTGCTGAAAAATGCGATCGACACGGCCTCGCGGCCATATGGCAAGAACTCGTTTGCCGGTAAGCCCGGGGGTATCTTGGGCGCATCGGTTGGCGCGATCGGCACAGCGGTTGCGCAACAACAGCTGCGATGCTTGCTGGCTTATCTCGATGTTCATACGCTCGGTCAGCCGGAGGCGTTCATTCATTTCTCCGAAGGCCTGATCGACGATGCGGGCAATATCAGCAACGAGCGCACGCGCAACTTCCTGCAAACCTGGGTGGACCGTTATGTGGACTGGGTCGACGTTCACCTCGACGCGACAGCGCGCAAGGGCTGACGATTTGGGCAATCACGCTGCATGCGTGGTAGCGCTGAGAGGCCGGGTCGGTGATCAGCGCGGGCCTTCTTCGGCCTCGATCGCATCTCGAATGGCTTGTGCGACATGGCTTACGGCCATGTCGTTATCGCTTCGTTCGTGCCAGGCCAGGTGAACCGGGAAACCGTCGATTTTCAACGGTGGCTCGAAGAACGCGAGCTTGCGTGCCTGCGGCAAGCCCATGATCTGCCGAGGCAACATCGCAATGCAGTTTGATTTTTCCAGCAGCGGCAGAACGACCAGAAAGCTCGGCACCACGATGGCGACATGGCGCGTGCGGCCATGCTGCAGCAGTTGCTCGTCCAACGGGCTGCGCCGCGCACCGTGGGACGACACCATCACGTGAGGGTGGGCTAGCCAGCTGTCCAAGCTGAACTGCTTGGCGGCAGGATGGGCGGCGCGCATCGCAATCACAAAGCTGCCTTGAATCAGCAGCTCGCGCCGCAACTTGCCGCTGACATCGGGAATGACGGCCACAGCGAGATCCATGCGGGCCTTCTCCAACCCATGCAGGGCATCGTTCGCGCTCATCCAGGGCAGCAGGGCAAGGGTGATGCCCGGCGCTATTCGCTGCAAGGTGTTCAGTAGCGGGACGGCCAACAACGATGCGGGAATGTCGGCCATCGCAAGCCGCACAGTGCGCTCGATCTGGCGAACGTCGGTTTCGGGGGTGTCGATCACACCCGACAGCGCCGCCAGTGCCCGCTTCAGCGGGTCGCGCAGCGCTTCGGCTTTCGGGGTCAGCTGCATCGTGGCGCCACGCCGCTCCAGCAGGCGGTCATTGAACAAGCTGCGGCAGCGCTCCAGTGCGCTGCTGGTGGCGGGCTGCGACAAAGCCAGCCGTGCTGCAGCGCGGCTCACGTGCGCTTCATCAGCAACATGTCGAGGATCACCAGCAGGTTGAGGTCGAGCGATCGCAGGTTCATGGTTGTCTGGGTCCCCATTCATCGCCCGGAAAGGCAGGGTGGGTTGATTTGCGTCAACGGCTAAAAAAGAGTAGGACGCCAACGATCGACCGGTTGTTTGAAACCCGGGTCGCAAGCGATCTGCAGCGATGACCGAAAGCGGACGCGCGCGCGGCACGCTTGTTCAAAGCAAGAAGTTCACTGGCGACCATCGCTGCCCACCAACGCACTATCCGGCAGAAGAATAGCGCGATATATCAACTATCCGTTGGACAGATGAAATAACGGGCGTGAGCATGGCTGTCTGGAATCACCCACTCAGGAAACGCCATGTCTCAAATTGCCCTTTTCGGCGCGGCCGGCGCCATCGGCCAAAGCATCGCTGCCGCGCTGCGGGCCGAGGGAACCCGCTATCGTGTGATCGGCCGATCACGCGCCCCGCTGGAAGCTGCGTATGGCTTCGACCCTTTGGCCGAGATCGTGACCTGGAATCCGGACGACCCGGCCTCGGTGCGCGCGGCTGCCGAAGGCGTCGACACCGTCATCTACCTGGTCGGTGTGGACTACTGGAAGTTCGAGCTCCACCCGTTGCTGATGCAGAAAACCTTGGCGGGTGCGCTGGCGGCCGGGGTGAAGAAGTTCTTGCTGATCGGCACCGTCTACCCTTACGGCCGACCGCAGCAACTGACGGTGTGTGAAGACCATCCGCGTGAACCGCAGACCTTAAAGGGCCGCCTGCGCAAGGCGCAGGAAGATTTGCTGCTGGCCGCTGCCGCGACCGGCCGCATACAGGCCAGTGTGCTGCGCCTGCCTGATTTCTATCGTCCCGGCGTCGACAAGAGTTTTCTCGATCTCGTCTTCAAGGCGGCCGTGCAAGGCGGTGTCGGCGAGATGATCGGCCCGATCGATCGGCCGCACGAATTCGTCTTCGTGCCCGATGTTGGCCCGGTGGTCGCCCGGCTCTTGCGCGAGCCGAAGGCCTTCGGCCAGGTGTGGCATCTGGCGGCGGCCGGGGTCACGAGTCAACAGGCGATGGTCGAACAAGTCGAGCGGCAGATCGGGCGCAAGCTTCGATTGCGTGTGGCGGGCAAGACGATGCTGCGGCTGCTGGGCCTCTTCAAGCCCATGCTGCGCGAGATGGTGGAGATGCACTACCTGTTGACGCAGCCGGTGCTGATGGACGACAGCGCGTTGCAGCGGCTGATCGGCCCGATCGAGAAGACGCCTTATGTCGATGGCATCGCGGCGACTTTGCAATCCTTGCGTGAGCCCGCGCGCGCCGCGCGCAAGCCGGATGCGCAAGGCTTGGCCCGGGGCAGAGCGGTTGCACATTGATCGATGGATGAGCGGCCTTTGCTCGCCTGCATGGCGGCAGAACCGCTCGGGTGTTGACGTGCATCAGAGCCCTTGTCTGCCCATTCGCTGGCTCAAGGTGATATTGAAACTTCATTCCATCGGCAGATTCCGGGCGGTGTTTCGTTAACGTCAGATGAACGCGCAGGTGTCGCCGAGCTAAGCTGTCTGTGGGCACGGCGCCTCCCGCCGCCGCGTCGCAAACCGATACAAGCGAGAATGATTCGCATCTACAATTGTGAATCTACTCAGACTTGGTTCGCATCCAATGAAGACATTTCCTCGCGTCAGGCCTCTGTGGCAGACGCTGGCGCTGACAGCGTTTCCCGCCGTCGCATTCGCCCAAGCGGCACCTTCGCCCGATGCAGCGGCTTCTTCACCGAACTCGCTAGGCCAGGTCAATGTGACCGGTCAGGCGGTGCGTGAAACCTCCACCAGCCCGGTGTACGGCATGGTCGCCCGCCGCAGTGCGACCGGCCTCAAGACCGACACCTCGATCCTGGAGGCGCCGCAATCGGTGTCGGTCGTGACGCGTGAACAGATCGAACTGCAAGGTGCCACCGGCGTCGACGAAGCGGTTCGCTATACCTCGGGCACGGTGGGCGGAGCTTTCGGGTTCGACTCACGCAGCGACTGGATTCTGGTGCGTGGTTTCCGCCCCGCCTTGTTCCTCGACGGCTTGGGCCTGCCCGATGGCACCTGGGCGGCGCAGACCCGGCTCGAGCCTTACACGCTGGAACGCATCGAAATCTTGAAAGGCCCGGCGTCGGTGATGTACGGCGCCCTGCCGCCAAGTGGGTTCATCAATGGCGTGACGAAGCGCCCGTCGACCGACAGGGTGCGTGAGATCGGCCTGGAGTTCGGCAGCTTCAACAAGAAGCAGGTGACCTTCGATTTCGGCGGCAAGCTGTCGTCCGACAACAGCGTGCTGTTCCGCATCGCGGGCCTGGCGCGCAAGGGCGACACGCCGGTCGACCATACGAAAGACGACCGCTACACCTTGGCGCCATCGTTGACCTTCAATTTCACGCCACGCACTTCGCTGACCTTGTTGGGCCAGTTCCAGAACGCGGACACGGCTGCAGGCGGCGGTTTCCTGCCTTCCGAAGGCACGCTGTTCCCGAACCCCAACGGCAAGATCCCGGCGAACCGCTACACCGGTGAGCCCGCCTACGATGGGTACAAGAAGGACACCTATTCGCTTGGCTATGAGTTCTCACACAAAGTGAACGAAGGCTTGAAGCTGAGCCAGAACCTGCGCTACATGGACTTTGATGTCGACCACCGCACGGTCGGTGCGTTCGGCCTCCAACAAGACCAGCGCACCTTGTCGCGTTATGTCTGGACGCCGAGAGAGCGTTCGAAGGCGGTGGCGCTCGACAACCAGGCCGAATTCAGTTTTGCGACCGGTGAGGCCAAGCACACCTTGCTGACCGGCCTGGATTACCGCCGTGTCGAGACCGACTCGCGGTCTGCCTTCGTGTTCTCTGGCGTTCCGACGATCGATATCTTCAACCCGGTCTACGGCGCGCCGATCGCGGACCCGGCCGATACGGTTCACACCGTTCAGACCCAGAAGCAGCTGGGCTTTTATCTGCAAGACCAGATCCGGTGGGGCGGCTGGGTCGCTACGCTGTCGGCCCGCCATGACCGCGTGACGACCGACACCGACAACCTGCTTGCATCGTCCGGCGCCCAACAGAAGGATTCGAAGACTTCGGCGCGTGCCGGCGTCAACTATGTTTTTGACAGTGGCATCGCGCCTTATGTCTCTTACTCGACATCGTTCCAGCCCACCATCGGCACCGACTTCTTCAACCGTACCTTCATTCCGACGACCGGCAAACAGGCCGAAGTGGGCGTGAAGTACCGGCCTGGCAATGACCGTTCGCTGTTCACCGCGGCGCTGTTTGACTTGCGTCAGAAAAACGTGCTGACCCCTGACCCCGACCCGACGCACAACTTTGCTTCGGTTCAGCAAGGAGAAGTGCGCTCGCAAGGCCTGGAGCTGGAAGCGCGCTTCCGTGCTTTGGGTAACCTGGATGTGATCACGTCGTACACCTACACCGATGCGAAGGTGCAAGAGACCCGTCAGCCAGTGTTTCGCCAGCCCAAAAACCAGGCGCAGATTTGGGGTGACTACCGCTTCCCAAGCGAAGCCTTGGCAGGTGTGGGCTTGGGTGGCGGTGTGCGTTATGTCGGCAGCTCCTATGCCTATGCTGACGCAGGTGGTTCGCAAATTAACACCGATGCCTACACGCTGCTCGACCTGCAGGCGCATTACGACACCGGTGAGTGGCGCTTTCTGGCCACCGTCAACAACGTGACCGACAGGGAATACGTGGCTACCTGCCAGTCCGCCGCCTGGTGCTTCTACGGCTACCCGCGCACCTTCAGCATCTCGGCGCGCTACAGCTGGTAAAGAGCGCCATCAAGCCGCAGGCCACGGCGCGGAAGGGCCACGGTTGCTTTTCTCGGTCTGATGGCCGGTGCCGCAGGTGTCTGCGGCCCATTGATCCATTGACCGATCAAACCAGTGCTTGAACACGTGCCTGCGGCAGCCATGCCGTGCGTTCTCGTCGCACCACAGCGCTCGTGGCGCAAGCTCGCCGGTGTGACCGCGCATCGCCTTAGCGCGTGACGGGCAATGGCCTCGGCAGATACAGCCTCGCCCATTCAGGCAAACTGTCGCAACCCTGGGGACTGGATTCCCGCGCCTTGCCGACCCATCGGTGAGGCGGGCGGGCCGACTCATTGGCATCACGTGACTGTGTCAATCATGGCAATCTGAACCGATCATGGCAACGCGCATTGGTGGAACCGGCTCTGTGCCCGTTGGCGGCTCCATGCCTTCGGATGGCGGGCCTTCGGGCCTACCGCGTCGCCCCTGCGAAATTCATTAAGCAGCTATCGGTACCGCTACCTGGGCCACGGCGCGGCGATGAGCAAGGCCGAATCAATTGACCTCG
>CAXTCD010000089.1:0-20417 GCA_964242145.1 uncultured Rhizobacter sp. | reverse complement strand
GTCCGCACCGGCCCTGCAACCGAACATGCCGCGCGCCGTGACCGGCACGGCGCCCGGCAGCGCACGCAAGCTGCGCCGCGCCGGCCGCCTGCTGGCGGCCGTGGGCGCTGCGTCACGCACTGACGAACCGATTGCCATCGTCGGCCTCAGCGGCCGCTACCCGCAGGCCATCGACGTCGAGGCGTATTGGCAGAACCTGCGCGACGGCAAGGACGGCATCACCGAAATCCCGAAGAGCCGCTGGGACTGGCGCGACTACTACCAGGACGGCCGCGAGGCCGAGGGCGCGCACTACAGCAAGTGGGGCGGCTTCATTGAGGGCGTCGATACCTTCGACCCGCTGTTCTTCAACATCCCGCCGGTCGATGCCGAGTTCATCGACCCGCAGGAGCGGCTGTTCCTGCAGCACGCGTGGATGGCGATCGAGGACGCCGGCGTTACCCGTGCCAGCCTGCAGATTCCGCACGACACGCTGGAGGCCGGCCAGGTCGGCGTCTACGTCGGCGTGATGTACGGCGAATACCAGCTCTTCGGTGCCGAGGCCAGCCTGCAGGGCCAGCGCATGGGCGTGCCGGTCAGCTACGCGAGCGTGGCCAACCGCGTGTCGTACCTGCTCAACCTGCACGGCCCGAGCATGACGCTGGACACGATGTGCTCGTCGTCGCTGACCGCCATCCACCTCGCCTGCCAGGATTTGAAGCAGGGCCGCACGGCGCTCGCGATCGCCGGTGGCGTGAACGTAACGATCCACCCGAACAAGTATTTGATCTTGAGCGCGGGCCAGTTCATCTCCAGCGATGGCCACTGCCAGAGCTTTGGTGAAGGCGGCGACGGCTACATCCCCGGCGAAGGCGTCGGCGCGGTGGTGCTCAAGCGCCTGTCGGATGCTCAGCGCGATGGCAACACGATCTACGGCGTCATCAAGGGCAGCGCGCTGAACCACGGCGGCAAGACCAACGGCTATTCGGTGCCGAACCCGAAGGCGCAGGCCAGCGTGATCGATCAGGCGCTGAAGGAATACGGCATCGACGCGCGCCACATCAGCTACATCGAGGCGCACGGCACCGGCACCAAGCTCGGCGACCCGATCGAGATCGCCGCGCTGAGCCAGGTGTTTCGCCGCTACACCAACGAGTGCGGCTTCTGCGCGATCGGCTCGGCGAAGTCGAACATCGGCCACTGCGAATCGGCCGCCGGGATTGCCGGGCTGACCAAGGTGCTGCTGCAGATGAAGCACCGCCTGATCGCGCCGTCGTTGCATTCGACGGTGCTGAACCCGCACATCGACTTCGCGGTCACGCCCTTCGTCGTCAACCAGTCGCTGCGCACGTGGGACGCGCCCGTGATCGATGGCAAGTCGGTGCCGCGCATGGCCGGCATCTCGTCCTTCGGTGCCGGTGGATCGAACGCGCACCTGATCATCGAGGAATACGTGAGCACCGAGGCCGTCGGCGCAGAAGCGGAATCGGCGCCGGCAGCTCCCGTTTTGGTGGTTCTGTCAGCCCGCACCGCCGACCAGCTGCTGCAGAAGTCGCGCGATCTGCGGGGCTTCCTGACCCGGCAGGAGGGCGTGATCGACATCGCCTCGCTCGCCTACACGCTGCAGGTGGGCCGCGAGGCGATGGACCACCGCTTCGCGGTCGTTGTCGATTCGGTCGCGCAGCTGGCCGAGGCGCTGCAGGCGCATGCGGACGGCGAGCGATCCATCGAGCACGGCTTTGCCGGGCAGGTGACCCGCGACGAAGACGGCATCTCCGGCCTGGCGCAAGACGAAGACATGCGCGAGGCGATCGACAAATGGATCGCGCGCCGCAAGCTCGCGAAGCTCGCCGAGCTGTGGGTCAGGGGCCTGGGATTCGACTGGCGCGAACTCCACGCGGGCCGTGCGATGGGCCTGATGAGCCTGCCGGCCTATCCGTTCGCGAAAAATCGCTACTGGGTGGGCGACCGCATGCGCAAGCTCGCGGGTGCATCGGCCAAGGCTTCCGTGCTGCACCCGCTGCTGCACACCAACACCTCCGATTTCTTCCATCAGAGCTACGCCTCGGCCTTCCGCGGTGACGAGTTCTTTCTGGCCGACCACCGGCTGGCTTTCGCGGGCGAGGCGCCGCGCGCGGTGCTCCCGGGCGTGGCCTACCTGGAGATGGTGCGCGTGGCCGTCGAGCAGGCCTGGCCGGCCGATGGTGAGCCGCGGCAGCTGACGATCCGCCACGTGGCCTGGGCGCAGCCGCACCTCGTCGACGGCAATCAGGCGCCGCTGTCGGTCGCGTTGTCGGCCACTCACGACGGCAGCCTGGCCTTCGAGATCAGCAGCCGGCCGAGCGGCGCGGCCGAACCGGTCGTGCACTGCCAGGGCCAAGTGGAGGTGGCCATCCCGCTGGCCGCCGAAGTGCTGGACCTGGCGGCACTGCAATCCGCGCTGGCAGCGCAGGGCGCGATGGCACCCGTGGATGCGGGCGGCGTCTACGACCATTTCCGCGCGATGGGCCTGCACTACGGTCCGTCGTTCCGCGGCCTGCGCCGCTGGCAGCGTGGGCAGGGCCAGTTGTTGGCCGAGTTGGTGTTGGCCGAATCCGCCGATGAGCAACTGGCCGTCTACGGCCTGCACCCGGCGCTGCTCGACGGCGCATTGCAATCTGCGCTGGGCCTTGCCGACCTGCAGGCCTTGCCCGCGGAGCCCGCGGTGCCGTTCGCGCTCGATGCGCTCACGGTGATGGCGCCGTGCACGCCGCACATGCGCGCCTGGGTGCGCGAAGCGAGTGGGGGAGGCGAAATCCGAAAGGTCGACATCGACCTCTGTGACGCCGACGGCCGGCTGTGCGTGCGCCTCGCCGGCCTGGCATCGCGCACGATGCCCGCCGAGGCCGCGCGCCGCGCCGTGCTGATGGCCTTGCCGGTCTGGGAGCCGGCCATGGCCGCGGTGCCCACCTTCACGCGGGCCGGCCGCCGCCATGAGCTGTTGCTGTACGGGCTGCCCATGCTCGACCTGCAGAAGCTGGCCACGGCGCTGCCGGGCTGCAGCGTTCAGTCGCTCGACGACGTCGGCGCGGGCGCCGCTCCGGCGGAGCGTTATCGTGCGCTTGCGCTTGCGCTCTTCGAGCGCCTGCAATTGCTGGCCCGTGCGCCTGAAGCCACGCCGCCGCTGTTGCAGCTGGTGCTCGGCGGTGCGGCCGAGGCATCGGCCGATGCCTCCCTGCTGGCCGGGCTCTCTGGCCTGGTCGACACCGCGCGCCTGGAGCATCCACAGCTGATCGGCCAAGTGCTGTTGGTCGGCGCCGATGTGAATGAGGGCGCCGTGGCCAGCGAGGTTCAGGCCGCTGCCGCCTGCCCGGCGGAGACGCTGCTGCGTTGCACCGGCACGTTGCCACAGCGCGTGGGCTGGCAGGTCCTTGAAGAGCCGGCGGACGAGATCGCAGCGCCGGCCTGGCGCGCCCACGGCGTCTACCTGATCACCGGCGGGCTCGGTGGCCTGGGCCGGTTGTTCGCGCAAGACATCCTCGCGCAGGCGCCCGGCGCGGTGGTCGTGCTCACCGGCCGGGGACCGCTCGATGCGGCACGGCAGGCGCAGCTCGATGCGCTGGTCGCGCCATCTGCCTTGCAGCCTGCGGGCCGCGTGGTCTACCGCGCGCTCGACCTCGGCGATGCCGAGCAGGTGCGCGCGGTGGTCGAGGCTGTGGTCGCCGAGTTTGGCGGCCTGCACGGCGTGTTGCATGCCGCCGGCATGACGCGCGACCGCCTGCTGCTGCAGAAGACGGCGGCCGAGTTTGACGAAGTGCTGGCGCCGAAGGTGGCCGGCACGCAAGCGCTCGATCTCGCGACGCAACACCTCGCGCTCGAGGTGTTCGCGCTCTTCTCGTCGGTGGCCTCGGCGCTCGGCAACGCCGGGCAGGCCGACTATGCCGCCGCCAATGGCCACATGGACCGCTTTGCAGCGCTGCGCCAGGCGCGCGTCGCCGCGGGGCAGCGCCAGGGCCGCACGGTCTCCATCCACTGGCCGCTGTGGCAGGACGGCGGCATGCAGCTCGATGCCGAGACGCTGCGCCTGATGACCGAGGCTTCGGGCATGGTGCCGCTTGGTGCGGCCCAGGGCCTGCGGGCCTTCCACCGCAGCGTGGCGCTAGACGCCGCGCAGGTGCTGGTGATCGAAGGCCAGCCGGAGCGGCTGCGCCGTGCGTTGCAGCGGCGCCATCCCGTGCCAGTGGCCGTCTCGGCCGAGCCGGAACCTCGGGTCGCCACGGCGCCGGCAGGTGCTAACCCACTTCAAGAGCGTGCCCAGCGCTACCTGATCGAGCAGTTCGCCGGGCTGATGAAGATGCCCGCGCATGAGGTCGATGCAAAGTCGCCGCTGGAGCAGTACGGTATGGATTCGGTGCTGGCGATGAAGCTCACGAACCAACTCGAACGCAGCTTCGGCGCCTTGTCGAAAACCTTGTTCTTTGAATACCAGAACATCGCAAGCCTGGCCGCTTACCTGGTGAAGGCTTTCCCGGACGCGGTACGTGAGAAGACGGGCGGGGCGCCGGTGGCGGCGGCCTTGCCCACCGCGGCCGCGGCATCGCCCGTCGTCGCTTCATTGCAGGTTGCAGGCCGGGGATGGCCACGCGCCAAGGCCACCCCCAGCGCTTCAGGCGCCTTGGCGCCTGTGGCCGCAGGGATCGATGAGATCGCGATCATCGGCGTCGCCGGTCGCTATCCGCAGGCCGACGATCTGCATGCGTTCTGGCAGAACCTCCAAGCCGGCCGTGACTGTGTCACCGAGATCCCGCAGGAGCGCTGGGATCACGCGGCGTATTTCCACCCGGCGCGCAACCAGCCCGGCAAGAGCTACAGCAAGTGGGGTGGCTTTCTGTCGGGCATCGACCAGTTCGATGCGCTCTTCTTCAGCATCTCGCCCAAGGAGGCTGAGCTGATCGACCCGCAGGAGCGGCTGTTCATCGAGACGGTGTGGGAGACGATCGAAGACGCCGGCTACAGCAAGGAGGCCATCGGCCGCCACCGCGTCGGCGTCTATGTGGGCGCGATGTGGGGCCAGTACGAGCTGTATGGCACCGCGCCGGGTGTGTCCGGCACGCCGAGTTCGTCGTTCGCGTCGATCGCCAACCGCGTGTCGTATTTCTTCGACTTCCACGGCCCGAGCCTCGCGCTCGACACGATGTGCTCGTCGTCGTTGACCGCGATTCATCTGGCCTGCGAGGCGCTGCGCCAAGGCGGCATTGATGTTGCGATCGCCGGCGGCGTGAACGTGTCGGTTCATCCGAACAAATACCTCGGCCTGAGCCAGGGCAACTTCGCATCGACCGATGGCCGCTGCCGCAGCTTCGGTGAAGGTGGCGATGGCTATGTGCCGGGCGAGGGCGTGGGCGCGGTGCTGCTGAAGCCGCTGCGCCGCGCAATCGCCGATGGCGACCAGATTCATGCGGTGGTCAAGGCCAGTGCCATCAACCATGGCGGTAAGACCAACGGCTACACCGTGCCGAACCCGGTCGCGCAGGCCGAGTTGATTCTGGAGGCGCTGAACAAAGCGCGCATTGACCCGGCGACGTTGGGTTACATCGAGACCCATGGCACCGGCACGTCGCTCGGCGACCCGATCGAGATGACGGGGCTCGTGCGCGCATTCGAAGCGGCCGGCCAAGGCCTTGACGGGCAGAAGCAGTTCTGTGCGATCGGCTCGGTCAAGTCCAACATCGGCCACCTGGAAGCGGCGGCGGGGATTGCGGCAGTCACCAAGGTGCTGCTGCAGTTCAAGCATCGGCAACTCGTGCCTTCGCTGCATGCCGACCCGCTCAACCCGCACATCGATTTCGAGCGCACGCCCTTCCATGTGCAGCGCAGCTTGAGCGAATGGCAGCGCAAAGACGGGCAAGCACGCCGCGCGGCGGTCAGCTCGTTTGGGGCCGGAGGTTCCAATGCCCATTTGATTCTTGAAGACTTTGCGCCGGTGCGCATACAGGCAGGGGTGCCGCGGCCCGAGGCCTTCCTGCTGTCGGCCAAGACACGCCCAGCCTTGCTGGCCTATGCCCAGCGGATGATCGGCTTCCTGGCGCGCGAGCCCGAGGTCTCGCTGCAGGATGCGGCCTACACCTCGCAGCTGGGCCGCACGCCGATGGCCGAGCGGCTGGTGGTGATTGCCTCCAGCGTGTCGATGCTCCACGAGACGCTGCAACGCTGGTTGTCGCAAGCGCAGGCCGATGTGCCGGCCCAGCGTGCGGTGGTGATCGACGGCGTGCATGAAGGCAGCACGCGTGCCGGCCAGGCTAACGCGGCCGCCTTGATCGATGGCGTCGCGGGGCGTGCCTTCATTCAACTCACCTTGGCACAGCGCGACCTGACGAAGCTGGCCAAACTGTGGATCGCGGGGCTGGAGATCGACTGGCAGCCGCTGCATGCGGCCGACTCGGCACAGCGCATTTCATTGCCGACCTACCCGTTTGCCCGTGAGCGCTATTGGATCGATGTTGCCCCATCGGCGGCTGCGGCGCCTTTGTCGTCGAAGTCGCCTGCGGCGAAGCTCGCAAAGGAGGCCTCGGCAATGCCGAACGAGCCGAGACAGTTGCTTTACTACCGCAGCGAATGGCAACCGATGCCATCGACCCGCGACCCGGATCATCGGCTTTCCCATTCAGGCCCGCTGTTGTTGCTGGGCTTGAATCAGCAGATGGCTGACCGCATGGCTGAGCGTGGGGCTGCAGACCAGGGGGTGCCGCCAAGGGAGCCGGCCCGCATCACCGTCGTGAGTTTCGGCGATCGCTATCAACAGCTCGGGCCGAACCGATTCAGCCTGGGGCCGCACGCCGATGCCGACGCCGCCTTGCTGATCGAAGCTTTGGCAGCGCAGGGGCTGCTGCCCCGAACCGTCGTTCATGCGGTGGCGGGCGGGCTCGGTGTGTCGCAGCAACTCGATCAGGGCCTGCATGCGCTGCATGCGCTGTACCGTGCAGTCATGTCGCACAAGCCCAAAGAGGGCTTGCGGCTGGTTTGCGTGGATGCGCCCACCGCCGAGGCTGGTGCCGAAGGCACCGCACTTCATCAGGCGCTGGCCGCTTACCTGAAGAGCCTGGCGCTGGAGAATCCGAGGCTGCAGTGGAAACGGCTGGCGCTGCCAGTCGATACAGCCCCGGCAGAGGCCGCCGGGCGAGTGCTCGATGAACTGGCCGAGTTGCGCTGGCAGAGTGCCGATGTGCGTCATGGCGATCCAAGCACATCGAAGAGCAAGGCGGGTTCTCATCGAGAGATCAAGGTGCTGACGCCTCTTCAACCGCAGCCCGCGCAAGGGGCGGGGCCGGCAGGTGGCGCGTTGAAGCACCGGGGGGTCTACATCGTCACGGGCGGTTTGGGCGGGCTGGGCTATCTCTTCAGCAAGCACCTGGTCACGCAATACCAAGCCCGGCTGGTGTTGAGCGGCCGTTCGCCGCTGAATCCCGATCTGCAGGCGAAGCTGGACGCGCTGAATGCCGCAGGGCGCGGTACGCAGGTCATTTATGTGCAGGCGGATGTGGCCGATGCGGCGCAAGCCCAGGCCCTTGCCGGTGAAGCGCGGCAGCGCTTTGGCGCCATCCATGGCGTCATCCACAGCGCGGGTGTTCACCACGATGCGTTTGCGTTGAACAAGACGCGCGACGAGATGGCTTCGGTGCTGTCGGCCAAGGTCGATGGCACGCTGAACCTTGACCGCGCCACGCAGGCGGATCGGCTGGACTTGTTCGTGATGTTCTCGTCGGTCGCCGGCGCCTTTGGCAACCTGGGCCAGTGCGACTACGCGTTCGCGAATGGCTTCATGGATGCGTTCGCCGAACAACGGCAAGCGATGGCCGCGCGCGGTGAACGCTCGGGCCGCAGCCTGTCGATCAACTGGCCTCTGTGGGCCGAAGGCGGCATGCGCATTTCTGACAGCGATGCCCAATTGATGGCGCAGCGCTCGGGCATGTCGGCGTTGCCGACCGAGCAGGGGCTGCAATGCTGGGACCACCTGCTGCAATCAGATGACGCGCAAGGCATCGCGCTGTATGGTGTTCGCTCGCGGATCGAGGCTTATCTCTCGCGTGAGGGATCGCAAGCAACGCAACAAGCGCAGCAAAGCAAGCCGTCAGACAAACGGGTGGCGCTGCCTCTCGCCAGGACCGCCACCGCGCTGCGCGACTCGGCCGAGGCTTACCTCAAAGGGTTGCTCGGTGAAGAGATCAAGCTGCCGGTGGACCGCATCGACGCGCAAGAGCGCTTCGAATCCTTCGGGGTGGACTCGATGATGATCAACCGCATCAATGTGCAGTTGGAGCGAGACTTCGGAGCGTTGCCGAAGACACTGTTCTACGAGTATGCAACGATCAATGAGCTGGCTGCTTACCTGATTCAGGAGTTTCAGCTGGAGCTGGCCACGCGCCTGGCCGAGCCGGCGGAAGTCATCGTCCCGGCGATGGATGAAGCGGTGAGCATGGACCTCGACGAGCGGCCGGATGCGCTCTTGCCGAGGCAGGCGCTAGGCGACGATGAGCCGGTGGCGATCATCGGCGTGCATGGCCATTTCCCGCGCTCCGAATCGATGGCCGAGTATTGGCTGAACCTGAAGGAGGGCCGCGACCTGATCGTCCTGGTTCCGCAGAGTCGTTGGGACGCGAACGGATTCTTCGACGCCGACCCTGAAGGCGCGAAGCAGGGCAAGATCTATTGCAAGTGGGGCGGCTTCATCGAAGACGTCGATCAGTTCGATGCGGCGTTCTTCAGCGTCTCGCCCGAGGACGCGCGGATGATCGACCCGCAGGAGCGCTTGTTCATCCAGTCGGTCTGGGCGGCCGTGGAAGATGCCGGCTACACGCGCGACAGCCTGAAGAGGCGGCACCCCAAGGCGAAGAGCGCCGATGTCGGCGTGTTCGTCGGCGTGACGACCAACACTTATCACCTGTTGACGACGCCGGCGCAGGAGCTGGGCCACACCATGTCGCCCGGCTCGCTGCCGTGGTCGATCGCCAACCGGGTGTCTTATTTCTTCGATTTCAAGGGCCCGAGCCTGCCGATCGACACCGCGTGCTCGTCGTCGCTGGTGGCGATCCACTCCGCCTGCGAAAGCTTGAAGAAGAAGGAATGCCAGGTGGCGGTGGCCGGCGGCGTGAACCTCTATCTGCACCCGGCGAAGTACCAGTCACTGTGCCGCCGGCGCATGCTGGCGGTCGATGGCAAGTGCCGCAGCTACGGCGACGGTGACGATGGCTTCATTCCAGGCGAAGGTGTGGGCACGGTGGTACTCAAGCCGCTGGCGCAGGCATTGGCCGACCGTGACCACATCTACGGCGTGGTCGCGGCCAGCGTGAGCGAGCACGGCGGGCGTTCCAATGGCTACTCGGCGCCGAACCCGAACTCGCAGGCCTTGTTGATCGAGCAGGCCCTGAACAAGGCGGGCCTGGAGCCGGAGTCGATCGGCTATGTCGAAGGCCATGGCACCGGCACGCAGTTGGGCGACAACCTGGAGGTGGTCGCTTTGACGCAGGCCTTCCGCAAGCGCACGCAGAAAAAGCAGTTCTGCCCGCTCGGCTCGGTGAAGGCCAATGTGGGCCATTCCGAGTCGGCGGCCGGCATGGCCGGCGTCTTGAAGATCCTGCTGCAGTTCAAGCACCGGCAACTCGCGCCGACCATCCATTCCGACAAGGCCAACCCGAACATCGACTTCGCGAACTCGCCTTTTTATCTGCAGAACCGGCTCGCGCCCTGGGACGCCAAAGACGGGCAGCCGCGACGCGCGATGATCAATTCCTTCGGGGCCGGGGGGGTCAATTCGTGCCTGATCTTTGAAGAGGCCCCGGCGCAACGAGTGTCTGCCGGGGGCTCGCACAGCGGGCGATCGCAGCTGATCGTGCTCTCGGCCAAGAACGAAGTGCAGCTGAAAAAGGTGGCTGCGCGCCTGCGTGACCATGTGCAAGCCGATGCCCAATTGCCCTTGGCCGCGCTGGCCTACACGCTGCAAGTCGGGCGCGAAGCCATGGATGCGCGGCTGGCGGTTGCCGTCGCCAGCAACGACGAGCTGTCGCAAATGCTATCGGCTTATGTGAGCGGCATGATGCCGGCCTCGCTGATCGCCGCCCGTGTCGAGCCGCACCGCCGGAAGAAGGCGCCGACGCCGGATGATCGTGCGCAAGCGAAGGCGATGTTCGAAGCCGGTGATTGGCCTGCGCTAGCGCGGTTGTGGGTCGACGGGAACATCATCGATTGGGACGATGTTCACGGTGCGTCGGCCCCGCACAAGCTGCCGCTGCCAAGCTATCCGTTCGCGAAAGAGCGCTACTGGGTGTCGGATGCGCAACCCTTGCGTGAGGCCACCAGCCTGGCGCCTGCGGCCGTTCAGTTGCATCCGCTGTTGAACAGCAATGTGTCGACCTTGAAAGAAGTGGCTTTTACATCGTTGCTGTCGGGCCAGGCCTTTTATGCGCGAGACCATCAGGTGAAAGGCGAGGCGCTGTTCCCGGGTGCGGGCTTTCTAGAGATCGCTTGCGCGAGCGCGATGATGGCCGGTGAAGAGGCGCTGATTCGCATCGAAGACATCGTCTGGGTCCAGCCGCTGCGCTTGAGGAGCGGCACGCATGCGCTCAAAACCGTACTGCGGCCCAACGGGCAAAGCGCCGACTATGTGACTGTGTCATTCAATGACTACAACGAGCCAGTGCTGCATTCGGAAGGGCACGCGGTCTATGGCACCCGCGCTGGACATGGGGATGATGCGGCCCCAGCCCATTCCATTGCGGCGCTCAAGGCGCGAGCCGAGAAGACTTTTTCTGGCGCCGATTGCTACCGACTGTTCGAAGGCTTTGGTTTCGGCTATGGCCCGTGCTTTCAAACGCTGCAAGAGCTGCATGTCGGCCGTGGCTTCGCGCTGGCCCGCTTGCGCCTGGCCGACGAGCTGGCAAGCAGCTTCGACGACTACGTGCTTCACCCGACCTTGATCGACGGGGCCTTGCAAGCGGTGATTGGCGTTGCGGCTCAGGCATTACCCGGCGAGGCGAGCGTGCCTTATCTGCCCTTCTCGATGGATTCGATGGAGCTCGAACGGCCGCTGATGGCAAGCTGCTATGCGCTTGTCGAAGAGGTGATGTCAGGCGCTGCCCACACCGACATCCGCAAATTCAACATCCAGCTGTTGAGCGAAGGCGGTGAGCTGCTGGTGAAGCTGAATCACTTCTGCGTGCGTGCGTTTCGCCCGGCGCCGGCCCGTCCGCTTCGGCAGGTCGATGACCTGATGTTGTCGGAATGAAGGGATGCCGGGCGATTGAATCGGGAGTGGTCGTAAGCCGCGGTTCGAAGGCCCTTGAAAGGCCCAGGTGGCCGAACAAAAAATTGCCGATTCAAACCCGCGGTGACGTCGACGCCGCCTTTCGTCATGGTTTGGAAACATGTCGAAGCTATCTTCTGTGGAGAAAGCGGCCGTTGCCACTGGGCCTTTTGAAAAGCTCCGTGTAAAAATGGTGGGCGTTTCTCACGCCGATGTTTGGCGATAAGCGCGAGGTTTTCGATGTTGCGATCGAAATGATTGCAGGGGCGATCAACTCGCACCGCTTCGTCGCATTTCTGAACTCCAGGCTGGCCGCCAGATTCTGATGACCAAGCCTTGTGCCACCAAAGGGCGGAGCCTGCCCGAAGTTTGAAGAAAAGTAGCCGAGGTCCGTGTGGACAGATCCGACTTGGGTTTGGCGATTGAAGACGCCGGGCTTTCGCCCGAGGTTTTATTGATCAAGGTTTCTCGCCAGATCATGAAGAACAACAATTATTTGATCGTCGATCCGGTCAGCCGGCAGTCGGTGATCGTGGACCCTGCCTGGGAAATGGAAAAAATACAGGCTGCGGTGGCAGATTCAGAATCCAAGCTGAGCGGGATATTGATTACCCATACCCATTTCGATCACATCGATCTGGCCAAACCGATGGCCGATTTTTATCGTTGCCCGATATGGATGTCTCGGCAGGCTATTCAAACCTCCAGGGTTGAGGCGCGGCAACTGGTAGCGATCGATGAGCAAGCGTGGCAGGTCGGCGCCATGCGCATCCAGCCGATCCTCACGCCCGGCCACACACCGGGCTGTACCTGCTATCTGATCGGAAAAAACGTGTTCTCCGGCGATGTGCTGTTCGCCGAAGGCTGCGGCTTGTGCAAAAGCGAGTCGGCCGCCCATCAGATGTTTGACAGCCTCGAACGGTTAAAAACTCAATTAGAGCCCGATACCCGAATTTTCCCTGGCCACACCTATATGAGACCGCCGGGCCAAACTTATTCGGAGGTCTTGAGTTCCAACATGTATCTGCATTTCCGGGACAAGGAATCGTTTGCTGCCTTCCGTTTGCGAAAAGGCCAGAGCGAACGCAAGTTGTTTGATTTCATTTAAGTGGTTTGATTTCAGTTGGTACCCAGCGAGAATTTTTGAGCGATCGGCCGGCGCATGGGAAGCGGCGCTGACAGGCCGAAATGGCTTGCGTTCGCGTCTCCATCCGCCAGATAAATTATTCAGGCGCATCCGGTGAAATCACTGGGCTGCGACGCACTTTTGCGCACGTCATGCCAAGTTTGGCATGCGAATTATTAATCACCGGAGTAGCCCGTGAGTATGGTTGGAATTGAAGCGATGAATGCCTTTGCCGGTACGGCTTTCGTGGACGTCACGAAACTGGCGCGGCATCGCAAACTCGATATGAGCCGGTTCGAGAATCTGATGATGAAGGAGAAAAGCCTTGCGCTGCCTTATGAAGATCCGATTACGTTCGCCGTCAATGCAGCCAAGCCAATCATCGACGCGTTGAGCCCGGCGGAAAAAGACCGCATCGAAATGGTCATTACCTGCACCGAATCAGCCTTTGATTTCGGCAAATCGATGAGCACGTATTGCCACGAGTTGCTGGGGCTGAACCGGAACTGCCGCCTGTTCGAATTGAAGAACGCCTGCTATTCCGGCGTCGCGGGTTTGCAGATGGCGATCAATTTCGTGCTCGCGCGAACCTCGCCGGGCGCGAAGGCCCTGGTGATTGCCACCGACATCGCGCGTTTCATGGTCGAAGAAGGTGGTGATGCGCTTTCGGCCGATTGGTCGTTTGCCGAACCGAGCAGCGGCGCCGGCGCGGTGGCGATGCTGGTCAGCGACAAGCCTCATGTGTTCCAGATTGACGTGGGTGCGAACGGCTATTACGGCTATGAAGTGATGGACACCTGCCGTCCGTCACCCGATGCCGATGCTGGCGATACCGACCTGTCGCTGCTGTCTTATCTCAACTGCTGCGAAAACGCTTATCTCGAATACCAGAAGCGCGTCGAGGGTTCGAGCTTCAGCGAGACCTTTGCTTATGTCTCGTACCACACGCCGTTTGGCGGCATGGTCAAAGGCGCGCACCGCAACATGATGCGCAAGCTCGCGAAGGCCGCACCGGCCCAGATCGAAGCCGACTTTCAACGCCGTGTGACGCCAGGCCTGGTGCATTGCCAGCGCGTGGGCAACATCATGGGTGCAACCGCAGCGCTGTCGCTGGCGAGCACGATCGATCACGGCGAATTTGATGTGCCGCAGCGCGTGGGCGTGTTTTCTTATGGTTCGGGTTGCTGCTCTGAATTCTTCAGCGGCATGGCCCGCAAGGAAGGCCAAGAGCGGCTGCGCGCGATGAAGATCAAGGAAACCCTCGACAAGCGCTATGAGTTGTCGATGGAGCAGTACGACCGCTTGCTCGAGAAAAGCTGCGAGCTGAAATTCGGCACGCGCAACATGGTTCCTGATACCGCATTCATCGCGCAAGCCCGCACCGCGCTGAAGCAACCGACACTGTTTCTGAAGCAGATCAAAGAGTTCCACCGCGAGTACGAATGGGTATCTTGAACAGCCACTTCGATACCCTTCGGGTGCGGCTGGAAGATGACATTGGCTTCATTCAAATCCACCGCCCGGATGCGGCAAACGCGATCAACAGCCGCCTGATCGAGGAACTGGGCCAGGCCCTGCGCGCCTTCGATGGGCCGGCCAAGGTCGTGGTGCTGGAAGGCCTGCCCGATGTGTTTTGCTCCGGTGCCGACTTCAAGGAAATCCAGGGCCGCTTTGATGAAGGTGGGGCCGCCGCAGCTCAAGACCAGGACCCGGGGCCGCTGTATGACCTATGGAACCAGCTGGCCTGCGGGCCTTACATCAGCGTGGCCCATGTGCGCGGGCGCGCGAATGCCGGTGGCATCGGCTTCGTCGCCGCATGCGACATCGTGCTATGCGATGACAAGGCGAGCTTCAGCCTGTCGGAGTTGCTGTTCGGCCTGATGCCGGCTTGCGTGCTGCCCTTTCTCATGCGCCGCATCGGCTACGCCAAGGCCAACTACATGACCTTGATGACGCAGCCGATCTCGGCCAGCCAGGCCGTGGCCTGGGGCTTGGTCGACGGGTGCGAGGACAACAGCGACAACCTGCTGCGCAAGCAGCTGTTGCGGCTGCGCCGCTTGGGCAAGGACGGCATCGCGCGTTACAAGCGCTATGCGGGCAGCCTGGATGATGCGTTGCAGGCCTCGCGCCCGAAAGCCTTGGCGGCCAACCTGGAGGTGTTCTCTGACCCGAGCAACCTGCAGAAGATCTCGCGCTACGTCAAGACGGGCCGTTTCCCCTGGGAGGCCGATTGATGGCCGAGCCCGTGGTTGAAGTGACCGAGCTGGAACCCGGCGTCGTGCAGATCCGGATGCAGGACCGCGTCAACAAGAACACCTTCACCAATGAGCTGATCGCCGGGTTGACCGATGCGTTCGAAAGCATTCACGCGCGCACCGACTGCAAGGTCGTGATCCTGACCGGCTACGACAGCTACTTCTCCAGCGGCGGCACGCAAGAAGGCCTGCGCGACCTCTTCGAAGGCAAGTTCAAGTTCACCGACAAAGACCTTTACAGCCTGGCGCTGAATTGCCCGGTGCCGGTGATCGCGGCGATGCAGGGGCATGGCATCGGTGGTGGCTTCGTGATGGGCTTGTTCGCCGACTTCGTGGTGCTGGCACGCGAGAGCATCTACACGACCAACTTCATGAAGTACGGCTTTACGCCCGGCATGGGCGCGACCTACATCCTGCCGAAGAAGTTGGGCTTCAGCCTCGCCGAAGAAATGATGCTGACGGCATCCACTTTCCGCGGTGAAGAGCTGCAAAAGCGCGGCATTCCATTCCCGGTATTGCCGCGTGATGGCGTACTCGATCACGCCCGCGAACTGGCGCGCAACCTGGCCGAGAAGCCGCGCGTGTCGCTGATCACACTGAAGAGTCACCTCGTCGCGCCGCTGCGCGAAGAGCTGCCGAGCTTCATCGGCAAGGAGATCGCGATGCACGCGTTGACCTTCCATCAGCCGGAGGTCAAGGACCGCATCGAGGCCTTTTTCGGCAAGTGAGCCCGCGGGCGCATTGCCTTTCGTTTTTCATGTCTGTCAGGAGATAAGCGCTGTGAGCAAAGAGAAGGTATTTGAAGTCATCGTCGGCCACGTCCGCGAGGTGATCCCTGGCCTGGAAGACCGTCAGTTCCAGGCCAGCGATTCGCTGAAGGCGCTGGGCGCGAATTCGATCGATCGCGCCGACATCCTGATGATGACGCTGGAGACCTTGTCGCTGAACATCCCGTTGGTGGAGATGGCGCGGGCTGAAAACATCGGCGAGCTGGCCGACATCATCCATGCGAAGTCTTAGCCGGCCCGACATCGCGATCAGCGGGCTCGGCGTCACCTCATCGATCGGACAGGGCCAGGCTGCATTCACCGCCGCTTTGCTCGCAGGCCAGCACCGGTTCGATGTGATGCGCCGACCGGGGCGCCAGCGCCCGCCGTCGGGTACGCCTGGGGCTGTGGCCGAAGGTGCGGCGGAGCCCCTCTTTCTCGGGGCCGAGATGGCCGATCTGAAGATGCCGGAAGCGATACCGAAGAGCTTGTTGCGCACCGCGTCGCTGTCGGGCCAGGTGGCTTTGGCCACCGTCCAGGAAGCCTGGGATGACGCCCTCCTTTCGCAACTGGCGCCGCAGCGGATCGGCCTGGTGGTGGGGGGCTCGAACTTTCAGCAACGCGAACTGGTGCAGGCGCATGACGCTTACCGTGGCCGTGAGCAGTTTCTGCGGCCAACCTACGGCATGGCGTTTCTAGACAGCGACCTTTGCGGCTTGTGCACCGAGGCCTTCGGCATACGCGGCTTTGCCTACACCGTGGGCGGCGCGTCGGCCAGTGGCCAGGTGGCGGTGATCGAGGCCATTCATGCGGTTGAATCGGGCCGCGTCGATGCCTGCATTGCCGTGGGCGCACTGATGGACCTGTCGTACTGGGAATGCCAGGGTTTCCGCTCGTTGGGCGCCATGGGATCGAGCCGTTTTGCCGATGCGCCTGCGCTGGCATGCCGCCCGTTCGACCGCGATCGCGATGGCTTCATCTTTGGCGAGTCGTGTGGCGTGGTCGTCGTGGAAAAGGCTTCGGCAAAACGACTCGCACGTGCGCCTTATGCACACGTCACCGGATGGGCGATGGGCATGGATGCGAACCGCAATCCGAACCCGTCGGCCGAAGGCGAGGTCGCGGCGATCCGTGCCGCGCTGGACAAGGCACAGCTGGCGCCGAGCGACATCGACTACCTGAACCCGCACGGCACCGGTTCAACGATCGGTGACATCACCGAACTCGACAGCATTCGCCAATGCGGGCTGACCCACGCGTGGCTGAACGTGACGAAGTCCATCCTGGGCCATGGGCTCAGCGCTGCGGGCGCGGTCGAGTTGATCGCTGTTTTGCTGCAGATGAGGGCGCAGCGCCTCCACCCGAGCCGCAACCTCGACAACCCGATCGAGCCTTCGCTGAACTGGGTCGGACGCGAGTCCGTTCCTCATGTCATCGAGAACGCGATCAACCTCAGCATGGGGTTTGGTGGCGTCAATACCGCAGTTTGTTTGCAACGCGTGGCTTGATGCCGTTCGGGTGATGCGATCTCCGACACGACGGGGCCTCGCTCCCAGTCGGGCAACGCAGTTATCTCACCCGATCTCCTTTCCTCGATATTTGTTCGATTCGAATTTCTGAAGGCGCATTGATGAAGATCTACATGTTTCCTG
Organism: uncultured Rhizobacter sp.; assembly: GCA_964242145.1. Taxonomy (GTDB): domain Bacteria; phylum Pseudomonadota; class Gammaproteobacteria; order Burkholderiales; family Burkholderiaceae_C; genus Rhizobacter. The sequence goes on along the minus strand of CAXTCD010000089.1, from coordinate 3,363 downwards.
GCCAAGGCTCCCAGTTCAAAGGAATGGGCGCCGATTTGTTTGATCGCTACAAAGACCTGACCGCGCAGGCGGATGGCATTCTGGGCTATTCGCTGAAAGAGCTTTGCCTGGAAGACCTGCGCGGTGAGTTGAACAAAACCCAGTTCACGCAGCCAGCGCTTTATGTGGTCAACGCGCTGTCGTATTTCAAGAAAATCGAGGAAACCGGCAAAACGCCAGACTTTGTTATTGGGCACAGCCTGGGGGAATTCAATGCGCTGATGGCGGCAGGCGGTTTCGATTTTGAAACCGGTTTGAAACTGGTTCAGAAGCGTGGCGAATTGATGGGGCAGGTTTCCAATGGCGCAATGGCAGCTGTTTTGAATGCCAGCAAAGCGCAGATCGAAGAAGCCCTGAAATCGAATGGTCTGAATAACGTTTATCTGGCCAATTACAACACCCCTTCGCAAATTGTGTTGTCGGGTTTGGTGGATGAAATTGCCAAGGCCGAACCTTTGTTCAAGCAAGGGAAAATGAGATATTATCCATTGGCCACCAGCGGGGCTTTCCATTCTGCCTACATGCGCGATGCAATGGAAAGCTTCAAAACCTTCTTGCAGGGGTTTCAATTCTCAGAACTGAAAATCCCGGTTCTGGCGAATGCCACGGCCCGGCCATATCAGAATGAATCGATTCTTGAAACCTTGGCAAGCCAAATCGCCCATACCGTTCGCTGGTCAGAAAGCGTTCAGTATTTGCTGGCACTGCAAGCCAGGCAAGGCATTACCGCTGAATTCGAAGAATTAGGTCCGGGCGATGTGCTGACCAAGCTGGTTTTCACGATCAAGGCACAAACCCCGGAAGCCGTGGTTCAGCAATTCATCCAAAGTGAATGGCCGGCGGCTGCGCAAGCTGATCTGCCGAAGGTGAATGTCGGGGTGACTCAGCCAGTCAATACGTCAGTGAAAACCGAGTCGCCAAGGCTTCCAGTCGGCCTTACCGATGAGAAAGTCCAGGCCTGGAATCAAAGATACCCTGTGGGCACCCGAGTCAAATCAACGCTGGCGAGCGATACTTCACTCGAAACTCGCACGCCGGCCGTCGTCTTGTTCGGCCACCGTGCCGCAGTGTATGTCAAAGGATATAACGGGTATTTTGATCTGGACGAACTGACGCCTGCCTGAATGAGGCGGTGCGTTGCCGAATTGATCAGCCCAGGTTTTTAACGGAAACGTCAGTCAATCGCTGACAGCGATTACAACTGAGTATCAAACCGGAGCGGGAAGAAACCTCCGGGGCGCGCTAATGGTGAGAAGCTAGGACGTTGGTCATCAATGAAGTGGCCGCAAACAACGTTGAAATGCTTCAATTCATGAAAGGGTGATCAAAATGGCGAATGCTTCATATCATGTGTTCGGGGTGGGTCTGGGAACCCAGGATCTGCATTACATCGGCTGGACGAAAAAATCGGTCAGCGATGAGCAGGAGCAAATCGTCTCTGAGTTGCAGCACAGCAGCAATAACGACATTGCCCGTTGGGTTGAAAAAGCCCGGCAGGGTGGGAATATCAGTGTCTTTGAAATTGAATCAGCACCTTCGATGGAGGAGGCGAAAAACTCTGCAGCTTTTTTGCGCCAATATTTTCATTCGCTGGGCCTGAATGTGATCAGCGACTTGGCATAAGTCGATATTTCCTGGGCAGGATACTGATGAGCACTTCCACGTTTTTGCCGACCAACGCGGCTGGCTTTTCGCCCAACCCGCCCGGGCTTGTTTCCAACCAAAATAAGGAAAAGCAGACCCTGCCCCCGCTCACGGTACGCAATGGGTTCCCTGAGCTTTCATCTCGAGGTTCGGCGGAAACCATGTGGCGTGGAATTCGCGAAGCGGCGGTTGATGTGGCTTCGCGTGAGCGTATTTTGAAGTGCCGATTGCAGGCTTTGGTGCTCAACCGGGACGCATTGACCGATTCGATGGCTGCCGTGCTGGCCGATCAATTGGCCTCGGCCGATATTCCTCGCTCGGCCTGGCATGCGCTGGCCGAAGAAATCATGATGGAAGACGATCTTCTGGAAATGGTGGCCACCGATCTGCATGCACTCAAAAGCCGTGACCCGGCCTGTTTGACTCATTTGCATGGGCTGCTCCACATGAAGGGCTTTCATGCGTTGCAAACCTATCGAATTGCACATGTGTTGTGGCAGCGTGGCCGCAAAGAACTGGCTTTTTCGCTCTCGCATCAGGCCAGCGTGGTGTTTGGTGTTGATATTCATCCGGCGGCCCAATTGGGCGCCGGGGTGATGCTTGATCATGGCAGCGGCATCGTGATTGGTGAAACCGCTGTGGTCGAAGACCATGTGTCCATTTTGCAGAATGTCACCCTCGGTGGCACCGGTAAGGATCGCGGCGACCGCCACCCCAAAATACGTTGTGGCGTGATGATCGGGGCAGGCGCCAAGATACTCGGCAACATCGAAATCGGCGCGATGAGCAAGGTGGCGGCGGGCAGCGTGGTGCTGGATTCCGTACCGCCGCACTGCACGGTCGCGGGCGTGCCTTCAAAAATCGTGCGTTGGCATCAGCGCAGTAGTTTGCCGGCCCTTGACATGGATCAATCGGTCGAGGAGGTTTGAGCGTGACCAAAACCGTATTCATGTTTTCGGGCCAGGGCTCGCAGCATTACCAGATGGCTCAGCAGCTTTTCGAAAACCACCCAGTATTCCGGGAATGGATGGGTCGGTTGGATGACCTGGCATTTCAGCTCGCCGGCGTGCGCGTGATCGAGGCGATTTATGCTGTGGGCAGGGCCGAGGTATTCGACCAAACAGCGCTCACGCACCCGGCGATTTTCATGGTCGAGTATTCGCTCGCGCGAAGCCTGATCGCCGCTGGGCTTACTCCTGATGTCACCCTCGGCGCCAGCCTGGGCTCGTTCGCGGCGGCGGCGGTGGCCGGCTGCATCGGCGCCGAAGACGCGATGGCCGCGGTGCTGGAGCAGGCCGCATCGTTCGAGGCGAGCTGCGCACGCGGCGGCATGATCGCCATCCTGGCCCCGCCCTCGCTGCATCAGGAGGCTTTTCTGGGTGAGCGCAGCGAGATGGCTGGGGTTAACTTCGACTCGCACTTCGCGGTGTCGGCGGCCGCCGCCGATCTCGATGCGATCGAAGCGGCATTGAAAGCCCGAGGTATCTCGCATCAACGTCTGGCGGTGTCGTTCGCATTCCATTCACCTGGGATCGATGCGGCGCAATCGCAATTCGCTTGGTTCATGCGCACGATCCCCGTCGGTAAAGGCAGCGTTCCTGTCATGTGCTGCGCGCAAGCCGAAGCGTTGACCGAGTTGCCCGCCGACTTTTTCTGGCGTGTGGTTCGCGAACCGATCCG
>CAXTCD010000088.1:0-20447 GCA_964242145.1 uncultured Rhizobacter sp. | reverse complement strand
GTCAATCTTGCCAAGCGACTCGATCAGCAGCATCAACTCTTTCGTCACGTACCAGCTGTCGACCAGCACCCGATTGAAGCTCAGCGCTTTGGTGCTGACGACCGAGGTCCGCATCTCTCGCACATGATCCAACTTGGACTTGCCATCGCCCAGCGGGTCAAAAATGCGGTAATCGATAATCCAATATTGTCCAGAGTCGGGATTCACATACAGACAATTGACCATGCAATGCCTTTGATGAGGCCGTGGGTATTGCCACTGTATTGCCGGCGAACCAGATCGATAGGGTGAGAATGATTTTTGTCCAAGACGCAATCATCAAAAACAATACACTCGGGGCGATTCGACAACGTCGCCTTGAACGTGCTCCCAGATCAAACTGGAGGTCATTTTTTCCTTTCGCAGATATCGATTGATGGCGTCATGACTCAAGCCTTTGGAATGCGCGGCATAGTGTGTCAATGTGAAGTTCGTATGAATCGAAAGAAGGAATTGACAATAATCTAATCGATTGGTCTTCAAATGATCTCAAGTTCAGGTTGTTTCCTTGATTTTATTGAACTTGGCTCATGTTGGAAATCCCGCCACCATTATCGAAAATAATGGTTTGCGTAAGTCCTAAAGAAAATAATCCGGGCATGGTGCATCCGCGGTCACGTCATGACGCACGTCGAACGTGAACACCGCTATCGAATGACGAAGGCTTCTTCGCAATCAGCGGATGAACGGCGCGATACATCCACCAAGCCGCAGTGGCACCAAGCCGCAATGGCTCGGTTGAATTGCGTTTGTCACAGTCCGCGCTCGCGCGGCTCACTCACGGCAAGGCGCTGAGCTTGATGTTCGGCAAAGCAGTGACCCGGGCCGTTCTCGCCACAGAGGTGATCACGTGGTGGTTCGCAAAGCCGGCGGGCGAATCTGGTTCTAGCGCAGCGATCACAAGGTTGGCCAGCGGCTGGGCCAATGACACGTAGTAGCTGCCGGCAGGCACGTCGAGCAGGGTGGCGACGGTTCGCACGTCCTTCGGCGCTGCTGCCCCGCCCGATGCGCCGTGGCTGTTGGCCGTAGCTGATGCGCCGGGTGGGGCGCCGACATAGGTTTCGCCTTGCACCACGCCCACCGCGCTGACCTTGTTCACCTGAACGCCCAGGCTGCGCAGGCGTGACACGGCATCGGCCTGATCGGCCGCCAGCCAATATCCGCAGGGCCGCGCCCGGCTCTTCAGGTCTTGCAGCACCAGCGATGAATCCCAGGTCACGGTGACGTCCACATCGACGCCGGTCACCGGGTTCAGCATGCGCAGGTCGTACTCGGTTTCCGTGGGTGCCGAGTCGATCACGGCCTGGCCTTGGCAAGCTTGGGCGCTGACGTCCGCATCCACATACTGCTTGAGCTTGACCAGATCGGCCGCGCGATCGGCCGCGCTTTTCAGGATGCTGGTCATCGCCGTCACGTGCGTGTACACGCGGCGCTTCAGGTGCAAGTGCCCCAGGCCCGTACCGCGGGTTTCGATCAGGAAGCTGACTGCGTTCTTCAGGCCGTTCACGTTGCGGCCGGTGTCGGCTTGCGTGCTGCCCATCGCCAGCTTTTTATCGGCCTTGTCGGCGTTGTCGCTGGCGGCCGTGTAGTACCAGTCCTGGGTCAAGCCCGTTTCCTTCAGCCGCGCCAGCAGCGGTTGGCGGAACCATTCTTCTGACGCCTTGGTGAAGAACGGCGGCAGGTTGGGTGTCATCGCATACTGAAGCAAGGCGTCGTAGCGCTGCACCATGCCGAACTGCTGCAACAAGACGCCGGTGGGCGAATATTCGTGGGCATCGACCACCACCACCGGCTGGTACTCGCGAACCAAGGTCGCCAGCGCCTGTGCTTCGGGCGTTTGCAGCAGCAGGTGATCGCGGTTGGCATCGATGCCGTTGGCCGTCGTTCGCTGACCGGTCTGGGCACCGTCGGGATTGGCACGCGGCAGGATCAAGACGTTGATGCGGTCGAGCAGGATCTGCAGGCTGCCGTGCGCCAGCTCTTGCGCAAGCACCAGCAAAGCCTCTGCGCCTGCGGGCTCGTCACCGTGCTGCTGGCCCATCAGCAACACCGTGGGCCGGCCACTGCGCAGCAAGCCGGCGGGCGAGGCATCGGGGTTACGCGTGAAGAGCAAGGCTTCAAGCGTCACGCCGCCTTGCGACATGCCGGCCGGCACCAGCAGCACAAGCGGCAAGCCGTCACGCGCCAGTGCGCGCACATAGCCCTGCAGCTCGGCATTGCTGGTGAACGCGTCTCGTGCGCCCTGGAACGCCGGGGTTCGATAGCTCACCGGAGGGTCCGGGAAACGCGAGGCCACTTCAGCGCCGTAGACGGCAGGTACCGCTGCCGTCGGCGCCGTGACGGGAGCAGGCGCTGGCCTCACCTCTGGGCCACTGACTGCAGTGCTCGGAAAAGAAAAGCCGACCTGATGCGCCGCAGGGTTCGATGGCGGCGTCGAACTGCAGCCCCACAAGCCTGCCGCAGCAAGCAGGCAAGGGATCACGCGCAGAGGCTGGGAGAGTGAACGGGCCAACATGCAGGTCTCCAGGGATGGCATCGGCCAAAGACTATAGCCCTCGTTGTGATCTTCACTGCGCCCCCTCCCGGCTCGATGGCTTCAGCACCGGCTTGCGCCATCCACATTCATTTTCTTCACTTCCCTTTCCTTCCGGTTTGAACCCGTTCCGTGTTGACCTTCGCGTCCATCGCCGTGGCATTGATATTGGCAGGCTGTGATCGCATTCCCGAGACGGTGAAAATCGGTGTGGCGCAGCTACTCAACGGGCAATCCGGCGCGATGGGAAACGACATGAAGAACGACATGAAGAATGGCGTGCAGTTGGCGCCAATGAATTGAACGTCGACGGCTTCAAGATCAGTGGCCACCGGGTGCAGTTGGAAGTCGTGGCGGTCAACGACAAGGCGCATGCCGAAGATGGAAAGAAGGCGCGTAGATCTTGGTCGATGCCGGTATCGTCGCGGTCGTCGGCCACTTCAACCCGGGTGACAGCATTGCCGCCGCGCCCGTTGATGCGGCTGCCGACATTCCGGAACTGGCCATCTCGACCAAGCCCGAATTCACGCAACTGAATCTGCCCACCACGCTTCGTTTGGTCGCCAACGATGACCTGCAGTCGAACGCGCTGGCGCTGTGCGATCGAGCACCTGAACGGCAACAAGTACGCAGTTGCAGATGACGGCACGCCTTATGGCAAGGGCCGGGCCGACTGGGCCGCCGCGCAGATCAAGAAGTGGGCCGTGCGGTCGTACTGCGCCCATCGCTCGATGCCAAGATCACCGACTTCTCGAAGCTGGTGCCGCAATTGAAAACCGCCGACGTCGATGTGTTCGTCACTACGCTGGCGAATTTTGAGGCGGGAGCGCTCGTCCAGCAGCTTGCTGCCGCAGGGCTGACCCCCATGCAACTCGTCGGCGGCGACACCATCAAGACCGACACGATGACCAGCTTGGGCCGCGGCGCTACCGTTCCCGCTGCATGCCTAACTGCGTATCTCGCCGCATTCATCTCTGCGGCAAGCGATCAGCGACGATAAGGATTGCGCTCTTCGCGATAGCCCTCATCCCGTCGGCCATAGCGCACATCGCGCCATTCGCCGTGACGGCGATGCCATTCAGAATCAGGCGCAACCCAGGCACCATGCACAGCCGGAGGGCAATAGCGGCGCGGCGCTGGCCGATAGACCACGGGCACCGGCTCATAAACCACCACCGGCGCACGCTGCACGTAAACCGGTTCGCGTTCCACATAGACAGGAGGTGACGGCACGTAGTAAGGCTGCGGCTCCACATAGACCGGCGCACTGGACACCACCGCACCGACCGGTGGCAGGTTGATGCCGATCGACCAGTTCACATGGCCGGCATGCGCGGCCCCCGTGCACAAGGCACCGACTGCAAGCAATACGGCGCTGAATGTTTTTCGATTGAACATGCTGTGTTCTCCTGCTCAAGGCAACCGTCCGATATGGCGGCCACCTGAGCAGACAACGGATCAGCGCGCCGATCCGTTCACAGGCATCGAGTGACTTTTGGTAAACAGCAGATTGCTGAACGTAAAGCGGCCGAAGGCTTCCCAACCTTCGGCCGCCAATTCGGCAAGCGCTCAGCTAATGCGTCAGGGCTGCTTGCCGGTTAGCAGGGTTTCCATCAACGACTGCAGATCGGCCAACTCGATGAGCACTTCGAAGCTGAAGCCTTCGCGTCCCGGCCGCCCGCTCAGCATCAACTCTTGCAGATAAGGGGGCACGCTGATGCGATTCGCCCAAAGGCCTGCCAGCATGTTGATGATGTGCGGATGGCAGCGCGCCGTCGTCAGCGGCTGATAGCGCGGCGGCAGGCGCGACAGCCAGTCATGAGAATCGGAGGTCAGCGCTTGCAATTGCGGTGTGCGGCGCGGCCCGGTGGGCGCACGCCGCGGCGGAATGGGGTCATCAAAATAACGCGACGGTGAAGTGGCTTTCCATGTGCCGGGAACGTGAGACGCATGGAAGCTGGAATCGGGCGAAGCCGATGCGGGCGAAGAAGATGGCGGTTTCATGGTGAGGTGCAATTCCAGCGTTGCCGTTATGAAAGGCCGGCACAGGAGCCTGTCGCCATCAAGTCCCGTGTTCAATCGAACTGGGTCGGACGATAGAGGATCGCGTTCATCCCGCCCAGGGGGGCCCTCCAGATAGGCCGAGCTCACGCGCAAAGCATCACAGTCGTCGTCGGGCCAGACAGCAAGCTCCCTCTAAAAGGGGGCCGACTACAATCGATTTCAACTCTCGGAGGCGCCTGTTCCGGGCCCTCCCCACCCCTTGAAGAAAAGCGCCTTTCCATGAGCGATGACAAGAAAACGCCGCCCGCTGGGGCCGACGAGCACAAGCCGAGCAACTTCCTGCGGCACATCATCGAGCGCGATCTGGCCCAGGGCAGCTATGCCAAACGCTTCTGGGGCGGCTCACCGGGCGATGCGGCCTTTCATGCCGCGGGCGAGGCCGACCCGGCCAAGGTGCGCATGCGCTTTCCGCCCGAGCCGAACGGCTATCTGCACATCGGGCATGCCAAGAGCATCTGCCTGAACTTCGGCTTGGCGCGTGAATACGGTGGCGTGTGCCACATGCGCTTCGACGACACCAACCCGGAAAAGGAAGAACAGGAATACGTCGATTCGATCATCGACTCGGTGAAGTGGCTCGGTTTTGGCTGGCAATCGGAATTCGCCGGCACCACGACCGACCACCTCTACTACGCCAGCAACTATTTCGACTTCATGTACCGCGCGGCTGAAGCTCTCATCAGCGCCGGCCTGGCTTACGTCGATGAGCAAACGGCGGAAGAGATCCGCGCCAACCGCGGCGACTTCGCCACACCCGGCACCAACAGCCCCTTCCGCGGCCGCACGCCCGAACAGAACCTGACCCGCTTTCGTGAGATGCGCGACGGCCGGCACGCCGATGGCGCGATGGTGCTGCGCGCGAAGATCGACATGGCCTCGCCGAACATCAACCTGCGCGACCCGGCGCTCTACCGCATCAAGCGCGCGACGCACCACAACACCGGCGACACCTGGTGCATCTACCCGATGTACACCTACGCGCACCCGATCGAAGACGCGCTGGAGAACATCACCCACAGCGTTTGCACACTGGAGTTCGAAGACCAGCGCCCGTTCTACGACTGGCTGCTCGATCAGCTGTGCACGCTCGGCCTGCTGGCTCAGCCGCGGCCGCATCAATACGAGTTCGCACGGTTGAACCTCACCTACATCGTCACCAGCAAACGCAAGCTGCGGCAGCTGGTTGAAGAAAAGCACGTCAACGGCTGGGACGACCCGCGCATGCCCACGATCGTCGGCCTGCGCCGGCGTGGCTACACGCCCGAAAGCATTCAGTTGCTGGCCGAACGAAGTGGCATCAGCAAGGCAGGTGGCTGGATCGACTACAGCTCGCTCGAAATCGCACTGCGCGATGACCTCGACCCGAAAGCCGCTCGCGCCTGCGTCGTGCTGGACCCGCTGAAGCTCAAGCTCGTGAACTACGCCGAGGTGTTCGGCAGCGAGACGCACCAAGAGCCCTGCCATGCGCCGATTCATCCCGGCCACCACGAACGCGGCCAACGCGATTTCGTGTTGACGAACGAAGTGTGGATCGAGCGCGAAGACTTTCTGGAAGCACCGACCAAGGGCTACCACCGCCTGTTTCCCGGCAACAAGGCGCGCCTGAAGTACGGCTACATCATCGAATGCACCGGCTGCGAAAAGAACGACCTGGGCGAGATCACCGCCGTGCTGGCCCGGATCATTCCCGACACCAAGAGCGGCACGCCGGGCGCCGATGCGGTGAAGGTCAAGGGCGTGGTCACCTGGGTCAGCGTCAGCACCGGCGTGGCCGCAGAAGTGCGGCTCTATGACCGGCTGTTCACCGAAGCGCAGCCCGATGCCGGCGGCCGCGACCTGATCAGCGTGCTGAACCCGAACAGCAAGCGAGTCGTCAGCGCCTATGTCGAACCTGGCCTGGCCGCCGCCTTGCCCGATGAAAAGTTCCAGTTCGAACGGCATGGCTATTTCGTCGCCGACCGCCATGACAGCGCACCAGGCAAGCCGGTGTTCAACCGCACGACGACCTTGAAGGACACCTGGAGCAAATGAGCGCGGTGCGCTGTGGCGGGGCCCAGGCCTGCCACAGCGCCATGGGGCTCGCGAGGCGAAGCTGGCTGCCGAAGCATTCCTCCCCAGGGTTTGTTGATCGAAGCATCATCTGCGGGCTCACCGCCCGCGACTCAGAGGCCACTCGGCATCAAGACCCTGCCTTCAAGGGCCCAGCCATCCGCGTGATAGCTCCCAGCTGACAGTGCAGGCATAGCGCCCGCACCACTGCACATCAATCTTCCGCGTCTTCAGCCGGCGCCTTGCTGCCCCGCTTCTGCTTTTTCAACTGCCGCTCGGCATCGAGCCGCTGGCCTTCGGCCCACCAAACCGCGAACTCCTGCGGCGTCTCCAGCGTGATGCGGCCCAACACCGAGGTGCGGAATTCGTGCATTACCACCTCGGCTGCCTTTTGCAGGTTGACGCGGCCACCGCCCAGCAGGCCGCCGCGTTTGCGGCCGACCTCGGCCAGCAGCTCTTCATCGCTCATCAGGCCCACGCCAGCGAGCTTGTAGCGTGCTTCGACTTGGCCGGGGTAGTGCTGACGCAGATAGTCGAGCAGCTCCAGCGCCACCTCTTCTTCGTCGAACGCATTGCGGCCGACCGCGCCGCTGGCAGCGAGGTTGTAGCCGCTCTTGGCGACGATGATGCGTGGCCACAGCATGCCGGGCGTGTCGAACAGATAGAAGTCGCTTGCCAGTTCGATGCGCTGTTCGACCTTGGTGATGCCGGGCTCGTCGCCGGTCTTGGCGATGCGCCGCCCGGTCATCGTGTTGATCAAGGTCGACTTGCCAACGTTGGGTATTCCGCAGATCAGCACCCGCATCGGCTTAGCCATGCCCCCGCGCAGCGGCGCGAGTTCACGGCAGGCGCTGATCAGGCGCTGGGCCGGCGCCGCCATCGACGCATCGAGCCCGATCGCACGCGTGGCCGGCTGTGCGTTGTAGTGCGCAAGCCAGAGTTCGGTTGCGGCCGGGTCGGCCAGGTCCTGCTTGTTCAGCAGCTTGAGCTTGGGCTTGTTGCCGGTGAGTTCGGCCAGCAAGGGGTTGGCGCTCGAGCCCGGCAGGCGGGCATCGAGCAGTTCGATCACGACGTCGATCTCCTTGATCCGCTCGGTGATGGCCTTCTTCGTCAAATGCATGTGACCGGGGAACCACTGAATCGCCATCGGGGTGCTCTTTCTTCTCGCGTGCTGCCGTCAATCAACGGGGGAACGCGGATTGTGATGCCTCCCGATGGCGCTTTCGCAGCCAACGGTCATCCGTTGGACCGCTGGCTGCGCCCTCATGCCGCGGTCATTGGTCAAGCCGGACGCTGTACTCGATCGCATTGCCCCAGATCGGCCGATAGTCGCAGCCGGTCGGCTTGAAGTTCCATGACAGGATCGAGCGGGCACGGCGGGTCGCACCATTCATCGGCTGCACCAACGGCAAGGCTTCGTTCGCCTGCGCCACCACCGCAAACTGCCAGCTGGACAGCTTGTCGTTGGTCAACACCGCGTCCGACAGATGCACGCTGTCTCGCCCGGCTGCAACGAAATTGCCCGCCGCATCGGCCACGCAATGCAGCGTGTATTCGCGGCTGCCGGGCAGCGGGTTGCCGCCAAAGCCAAACGGCTTCTTGATGCGCACCGGGCACGCAAAGCTGCGTCGCTGCGGGTCATAGCCGCAACACGGCATCTCCTCGTAATAGAGGCTGCCGACGTAGCCCACCTTCGCCCCGCATTGGCGAGCCGCCACGTAGAAGCCATCGGTCGGCAGAATCTGCGCGCTGTCGTTCGACGCGCAGTAGCTGTACTTGTCATACAGCTGCGCCTGCAGGTTCAATTGATCCTTCTCAGCCAGCTTGCTGCTGCCTTCTAAAGCCTTGATGACTTCGGCTTTGACATTGGCATCGCAGACCGTGGTCGATTGTGCTTGGGCGCCCAGCGGCAGGCCCAATGCCAATACCGCGCCGATGGCGAACAAATAGCGACGCGTGCGCCGAAGCGCGAATGAAACGTCATGCATGGTGGTCTCCTTGACTGTTGGGGTTCGAACTTTCGTCACCACCCACGAATCGATGGCAACGAAATGACTATGGTTCGTGCCCCTTCCCGTTTCAAGGTGCCGGGTGCGGCATCAGCCTTGCCTTAGTTCCGATTGGGGAAGCGTTTTCGCACACGCCCCTGCGTTCAAAAATTCACCCTGGGCATGACAATGCATGCCGCGGGCTAACCCGACACGCACACAGACAAACCCTCTCCATCTTCTTTGCATTGATGACCACTTCACCCGATGACTTTCATGTCGCCATCGTCGGCTACGGCACCGCCGGCCAGGCGGCCTCGATTGCGCTGGGCCGGCTGCCCGGCGTGCGGGTCACGGTGTTCGAGCAGACCTCGCAGCTGGGGCCGATCGGCGCCGGCTTTCTGCTCCAGCCCACCGGGCTGATGGCGCTTGCCAGGCTGGGCTTGCTCGATCAGACCCTGGCCCACGGTGCCCGCATCGACGCCTTGTCCGGCCACAACCATCGTGGCAAGGAAGTGATGGCCATGCGCTATGCGATGAACAAGCCGGGCAGCGCAGAAGCCACCCATGGCATCGGCATGCAAAGGCACACGCTGTATATTTTGCTCGATCGGCAGCGGCCGGTGGCCGTGCAATTGCGTTCGGGCGTGGCCATCCAAAAGATCGACAGCGCTGCCGGCACGATCACCGACGAACACGGGCAAACCCATGGGCCGTTTGCATTGATCGTCGCGGCCGATGGCTCGCGCTCGCCGTTGCGCAGCGCGGTGTTCGGCGAATCGGTCGCGACACCTTATCCCTGGGGCGCCTGGTGGTGCCTGCTGCCGGCACAAGGCTGGCCGTCGACGAACGAGTTGCAGCAGCGCTATCGCCTGGCCCGACAGATGATCGGCGTGTTGCCGGTGGGCCGCGTCCCTGCGCCGCCGGGCCTAGCCGGCAGCCACGGCCCTGCCGCCAACATGCTGTGCCTGTACTGGAGCGCGCCGGCCGCGCAGGCGCCGCAGGGCATCGATTCGCATGGCCTCGCGCCCCAACTCGCCGCGCTGTGGCCTGAGATTGGCGCGCATGTGCTGAGCCAGTCGCCCGCCCTCCTCTCGCACGCCACTTACCGCGCCGTCAATCTGCCGTCATGGCGCCATGGCCGGGCGGTGTGGATCGGCGATGCGGCGCACGGCATGAGCCCGCAACTGGGGCAAGGCGCGAACCTCGCGCTGCTGGACGCCGTGGCCTTGGGCGACGCACTGAAGGCAGCGCTGGCGGCGCAACCGCGCCGAGACCCGGCACGCGACGAGGCGGTCGCGCAATCATTGCAGCGCTTCGAGAAAGCGCGGCGTCGGCATGTGCGCTGGTATCGGTGGGGGAGCCATTGGCTGACGCCCTTGTTTCAATCCGGGCACGATGGATTGGCAATGTGGCGGGATTGGATGTTTGCACCGGCGGGTCGCATGCCCATCATCCGGGGGCTGTCGCATCGCTTGTTGACCGGCCGCCTGGGCCTGCCGCGGGAATCGATCGAAGCACGGGAACCGGACTGATTGCTCGCGCGCGCGATGCATGCGGCACATGCGGTTCATGAGGTAAAGGGGCATGGCGCAAGCTCAAGCAATGAGCGGCGCTTAACGATTCGTGCTGCAGGCGCTTCGCAAGCGCGCCTCGGAGTGCAATCGCATGATCGGTTAGAAAAATCAGTGCAGATCGCTCAAGCGCACCGCAGGGCTCGAATACTCGCGGCCCACGACAGCGCGTGCATAGAGATAGTTTTCACGGGCCCGGTCGCTCAGTCCGTCGAGGTGAACACAGCCACCGGCGTCGCAAGGGAAGGTCAGCGCTCGGCCTTCATGGAACAAGGACTGAAAGCGCAATTCATACGAACCGGCTTGGGCGGATTGGAACGCGGTAGTCATGGTGGCGATCTCCTGCAACTCATACCTTGGCGACGACATGAACAAAGCTTAGGCGTCAGCCCTTGGCTTGTCCTTAGGCGCAAATCGCTGCGTCATGTCTCTCGCCGGATAAGACCACTGTAGGAAACCACCTGACAAACTTCATGTGACTTATGACCACAGCAGGCCCCTCATCTGCGGCAGTCGCCTCGGCCACGGCTTCAAGCCCGGTTGAAAGAACGCACCCCACGCCATCCACACGGCATCAAGGGCGCGTGGCCCGGCGCCGGCTCCATTCGGCACTGGCCACACACACTGCCAGCCACACGAAGCCGCTGGCATAGCCGGCCAGCACATCGCTTGCGTAGTGCACTTGAAGGATGACCCGGCTGCAGCCCACGGTATAGATCACCGCTGCTGCCGCCATTCCGGCCGGCATCTGCCAACGCGGCGGCAGGGTCACGACCGCGAGATAAGCGAGCATGCCGTAAGCCACCATCGCGCCCGAGGCATGCCCGCTCGGAAAGCTCCACCCCGGCGCATCGACCAGGCCATGGTCATGCAGCGGCCGCACCCGCTCGAAGATGCGCTTGAGCAAGGGGTTCAGCAGCGCATTGCCGGCCAGCGCGGCAATCCACGCGGCCGCCAAGCCCCGGCGCTGCCGCGCCATCAAGATCAGCGCAATCGCCAAGCCGAGGCCGGTCAACACCACACCGTCGCCCAGATGCGTGAGGACGGCGAACAGGTTCAAGGTCGCCGGCGCCAGATGCTCGCGAAGGGCCTGCGCGAGCGCTTCATCGGCCTGCCCCACGCCTGGCCCGTCAAGGCCTTGAACCTGCTCGGCCAGTTCAGCAAACAAGGCCGCCGCGCTGGCGATCAGCACAAAGCCCAAAGCCGCGCCGCCAACCAGCGGCCCTGCCTGCGGGTGCCAGCGCCGCGCATGCCGCATCAACGGCTCGCGCAGCAGCCATGCCGCTGCGCCGGTGATCAGCAAAACCGCAGCGAAGCCAGCAACGAAATACGGCAGCGCATACGCCCCGAGCGACTGCGCCGCTGCCCCCAGCCACGCCCCCGAGCCACGCATCAGCAGGCGTGGCCAATGCGGCCCAGCGCCAGGCGATGCACATGCACGGGCTGGAAGCCTTGCTCGGCATCGAGATAGTCCCAGCGCTCGACGATGGCCAGGCGCTCGGCCGCGTCATGCCGCACCAGGTTCATCGAATTGCCGATGTCCCCCCGCACTCTGGATGACAGCGCCGTGCCGGCCTGCACCGCCCACAGATGGCGTGGCAAGGCGGGCCAGCGCTGCGTCAAATCGATGACGAAAGGCAGATGGATGTGCCCGCCGAGAATCAGGTCGGCACCCGCCTCGGACCAGCGCTGCACGGCTCGCTCCCGGCCGCGCAAAAGGTTGGTGTCGTCGATGTGCTCGGTGACGGCCACCGGCTGATGCACGACGATCACGCGAAGCTGCGCCGGCGCCGCGCCGGCCAGCCTGCGCGCAACGCGTTCGACCTGCTCATCCGACACCTCGCCGTTCTTGTGCCGATACCAGCGCGTGGTATTCAGGCCCAGCACCAGCAGTGCCGGCGTATCGATCACCGGCTCCAGTTCCGGCCCGAACTCGCGGCAGAAGTGGCGATAAGGCGAGAACAGGCGCGCTCCGAGATGGAAGAGCGGAATGTCGTGGTTGCCCGGAATCACCAGGCTGCGAGAGACGCCGAGCTGGTCCATGAACGCCCGCGCCGCCTTGAATTGCGCGGTGCGGGCGCGCTGGGTGATGTCACCGGACAGCAGCACCGTATCGGGCCGCTGCACCTGCACGAACTGCTGCAGTGCCCGCAGCACCGGCGGCCGCTCAGTGCCGAAATGCGTGTCGGAGATCTGCAGCAGCAGCGTCATTCGCCGACCTGCTGGCCGCGCGCTGCCGCGACTTCCGGTGCCACCTCTGGCTTGATCAGCCGCAGCAGTTCCGACGCCACCCGAAACTCGAGCGGCATGCGCAGCCAGGCGATCTCGCCATCGGTGGCCACCTTCACCCGACGCGACCCGTACGGCAATGCGGCCTTCACCGTCATGCGCCGGAATGAAAAGTTATGCACGTTGTCGGCTTCACCCAATCGGCCGAACGCCCCGCGCAGCATCAGCCAAAGCATCGCCAGCGTGCCGACCGGGCGCAGCGTGATGCCTGCCAGCTCGCCGGCTTCGATCGCATGCGCTTCGGCGATGCCGATCTGCAGCAGTTGAAGCGCGTTGTTGCCGACAAACAGCGTCGGCGTGCGAACGATCCGGACCTCGTCGCGGTATTCGATGCGCAGCCTCAGTTGGCGGTGCTCGCGCATCAAGGTGATCAGGCCGGCGCCCAGGGCCACCAGCCGGCTGCGCCCGTACTGCTGCTTGTAGGCCTCGCGGTCTTCGAGCAGCTGCGGGTAGAGCCCCAGGCTGGCATTGACGAGAAACACGCGGTCATTCAGCAAGCCGACTTGTACCGGGCGCACCCGCTCGTGCAACAGCACCTGCATCGCTTCTGTGGTATCGGACGGAATGCCGTGCGTGCGGCTGAAGTAGTTGAAGGTACCTTGCGGCAAAACGCCAAAGCTGCAGCCACTGCCGAGTGCGGCCTGGGCCACCGCGTTGATCGTGCCGTCGCCACCGGCGGCCACCACCACGCCGCGCGCGGCACGGGCCAGCGCCACGGCCTCGCGGGCAATCGCACCGAGCTGTTTCGGGTCTTCGACCACCATGACCTGAAACGGGCAACCGGCCTGCGCCGCAGCCGCCTCGATGGCCGCCCGGGCCACGGCGGCATCTCCGTGGCCGGAACCGACGTTGAACACGATGAACAGAGGAGCGCGCGCTGCGGCCGCGGTAGCGGTCATGGATGCCTTATGTGTTGTGATCAAAGCGAAGGCCCTGTGTTCAGCGGCAGCGCGCGAAACCGCGCGCACCGACACACTCAAACACGAGGCGACAACAAGGTGCGTCAGGCGCGGCGGTCCGAGGCACGACACGACGTCATACAACGACCGTTGCGCACGGCACGCTTTTGCCTGAACCCCAGCATAGTGGCGCGCAGCCGCCAACGCCGTCAGACGACACCGCAATCTGCGCGTGTCGGTTTCCGGCAGGCTGTTAAGAAATCGGTTTGCTCAACGCAGCACGTCGGGCAACTCGATCTTCACCTCGAGCACTTCGAGGTTGTCTTGCCGTTCCAGATGCACGCGGATGTCATCGGGGTTGATCGACACGTACTTCGAGATCACCGCGACCAGTTCGAGCTGCAAGGCAGGCAGATAGTCGGGGCGGCTGTTGCCACGACCATCCCGCTCATGGGCCAGGATGATCTGCAGCCGCTCTTTGGCGACGCTCGCCGTCTTGTTCTTTTCACCCAGCAAGAATGACAAGAGAGACATGCTCACCTCCCACCAAACATGCGCTTGAAAAGGCCCGGTTTCACCACATCGACGAAGCGCATCGGCTTGTCTTCACCGAGGAACCGAGCGACCACGTCTTTGTAGGCTTCGGAGACATCGGCGCCCTTGATGTGGATCGCCGGCACGCCCTGGTTGGATGCGTCAAGCACCGCTTCCGACTCGGGTATCACACCGATCAGTTCGATGCGCAGTATCTCCTGAATGTCTTGCAGCGACAGCATCTGGCCCCCTAGAACACGGCTGGGGTTATAGCGGGTGATCAGCAGATGCTCCTTGATCGGCTCCTTGCCATTGATGGCGCGCCGGGTCTTGGATGACAGCATGCCCAGGATGCGATCGGAGTCACGCACCGACGACACTTCAGGGTTCGTCACCACCAGGGCTTCATCGGCAAAGTGCATCGCCATCAACGCGCCGGTCTCGATGCCGGCCGGCGAGTCGCAAATGATGTACTCGAAGCCCATCTCGCCGAGATCCTTCAACACCCGCTCCACGCCCTCTTGCGTCAAGGCTTCCTTGTCGCGGGTCTGGGAGGCGGCCAGCACGAACAGGTTCTCGCACTGCTTGTCCTTGATCAGCGCCTGGTTCAGGTTGGCTTCTTTCTGGATCACGTTGATGAGGTCGTACACCACGCGGCGCTCGCAACCCATGATGAGGTCGAGGTTGCGCAGCCCGACGTCAAAATCGATCACGGCGGTCTTGTGGCCCGCGAGCGCGAGGCCTGATGCGAAACTCGCGCTCGTGGTGGTCTTGCCTACACCCCCTTTGCCGGAGGTGACGACGATGATCTTGGCCATCTGGAGCGGATCCTTTCAAAAATAACATCGAGCCTACTGCCACTCTGAGCAAGAGCGCAGCGGCCAGTTCAACCGGTCAAGGCTTTAAGGCCTCGACCACGAGTTTCTCGCCATCCAGCCACACTTGGGCGACTTTGCCCAGGACATCGGCCTGCAGGGGGGTTTCGGTGGTGCGGTAGATGCCGGCAATCGACACCAGCTGCGGCTCCATGCAGGTCGCGAAGATGCGCGCCTGGGTGTTGCCTCGCGCGCCGGCAATGGCCCGGCCGCGCAGCGGTGCATAGACATGGATATTGCCGTCGGCAATCACCTCGGCACCGAAGCTCACCACCGCCAACACCACCAGATCACCGCCCCGCGCATAGATCTGCTGACCCGAGCGCAGCGGCTTGTCGATGATCAAGGTGACCGCAGACGATGGCACGGCGGCTGGGGGCGCTTCGGCAGGCACCGGCACACCGGCCGAGCGCGGCCGCTGCGGCGCGCTTTCCGGCGCTTCGGTCAGGCCTGCAGCGAGGGCGGCGGCCATCTGCACCGCGCTGCCGGCCTTGACCGCAATGGGCTGCATCTTGTGCTGGCGCAGCAGCGCCGTCAGCGCGACGAAGTCGATCGGGTCGGTCTGGTCGCGCACCGGAGAAAGGTCGATCACCACCGGATCTTGATCGAAGAGGCCGGGGTTGTCGGCGGTGCGCTGCGCGAGCTCCCGCGCGAACGCGCCGACATCGGTGGTCTTCAAGACCACGGCCACCAATGTCAGGAGGGCGCTCTTCAATTCGAAGATGGCGGGTGCATTTGCTCGAGGGACAGCGGCCATGGCGCGGCAAGGGAGGAAAGGCCGCGAGTTTAGCGGGCGCAGCACGATGCGCCCAGTTTCTGGGGAGATAAAGCATCGATCAAGCCCCCGCGCCAATCCACTCAAGTATGGCGCTAGCCTGCATGGCACCGGCCTGTCGGCGAACCTCCTGGCCGCCGCGCAAGAGCACCAGCGTCGGAATGCTGCGGATGCCAAAGCGTGTCGACGTGCGTGGGTTGGCGTCGCTATCGACCTTGGCCAGCAGCACGCGGCCTTGAAGCCGCTGCGCCGCCTGCTCGAATTGCGGAGCCATCTGCAGGCAGGGCCCGCACCAGGAAGCCCAGAAATCGACGACCACCGGCAACTCGGTCTTGGCAATCACCGCATCGAAGCTGGCGTCGCTCAGCACCTGCGGATGGCCTGGCAACAAGGCCGTCGCACATTTGCCGCATACCGGCGCTTCCGTGGCGCGCGCTATCGGCACGCGGTT
Organism: uncultured Rhizobacter sp.; assembly: GCA_964242145.1. Taxonomy (GTDB): domain Bacteria; phylum Pseudomonadota; class Gammaproteobacteria; order Burkholderiales; family Burkholderiaceae_C; genus Rhizobacter. Next base: position 4,377 of record CAXTCD010000088.1, on the reverse strand, counting down.
GGTGGCCAGGCATTGCGGGCAGACGATCAGCATGATGGGAGCAGGCCCAAGCAGGCCCGGAGGTGATCAGTTGAATATCAATGAAGGCATGGTGATCGATCGAAGGTCCGATTGCCAGCCGGCACCTCAAAGACCCTGAAGTCGCGTTCGCCCGTCAGCAGCGCGGGCTGCCTGCCATCACCATCGATGCCAATGAAGGACATCAGAAAGCGCTTCAGAAACCACCGCGGAATTCACCGACATCGGCCAGGCGTCAGGCCGATCGCAACTTGCCGATCAGCCACCGCTTTCATCGGGCAGGCTGGGCTGGCTGTCCCAGGCCACGAGCGTGTTGCCCATGCCCAGCAGCTCGCGAGCGCGCTCCAGCGCAAACAGCTGCGGCCGCGAGCGGCGCACATGCGTGCGCTGGCGCTCGATGTCCCACACCATCGCGATCAGCTGTTTCTGTGTCTTGGCCGTGCGCACGCGAACCGCGCTGAAGGTGCCGACCAATGGGCCATCGAGCCGCAGCACGTCCACCAAGATGCCCCGCACCTGCTGCAGCAGTTCATCTTCCGTCTGCTGCGGCGGCACGCGCACATGGTCGGCGCTGAGGGAGGCACGCTCGCGCACCCGCGCTTGGGGCAAGGCTTGGCGAGGGGCCGCGGTCCCAGCAGGCTCGGGCCAGTCCATCGGCGCCAACGCAGGCGGCACGCCGCTGGAACCACCGGAATCGGCCACCGGATCGCCGATGAAATCGGCAGGTGCTGCAGCCTGCGGTGCCACGGCGTCAAGCTCCGGCGCGGCCGCGGATTCATCGACAGAAGCCATCGGTGCGGCGCCTGGCACACCCGGCGAGCGGCCACGCCGCCGCGAAGCCGCGGCACGTGCCTCAGCAATCAGCACCGATGCCGGCACGGCGGGCTCTTGAGGCTTGGCCGGCGTCACGACTTCGGCCAGCGCACGAAACAAGGTTTCGACATGAGGGCTGGTCGATACCGAAGCTTCGGCGGAGCCGAAAGGCGAGGCCACGACATCCGGCAAAGTTTCAATTCGAACTTGCGGCGGCGTTGAGTGCATGGTCACCATCGCCGACAGCATCGGCAAGGCCGAAGGCGCAAGCCCCGGCGGCGCTTGAACCGCCAGTTCGGCATCGGCATCCGCTGATTCGGTGGCGTCAGGCACCTGCGTCGCATCCCAATGGCCGCCGTGGCCCGCCTGCGGCTGAACTTCAGGCAGATCGAGGCTGAGCACCGGCACTTCCAGCTCGACGCTGGTCAAGCGAATCGTGTCCAGGCTGCCGGCGGCACTCTCCAATGCTTCGGACACGGCGATATCGCTCGGCATTTCCACGAGCCCCAACCGAACCAGTTCTTCGAATTGGCTGGTCAGCGCGCCCGCACCATGCGCCATGCCCAGCACCTCTCCCAGCGAGCGCCGACCATCGACCAACAACAGGATGGTTCGATAACGCTGCCCCAAGCCCCGAGTGCGGTGTCGCAACTCGTCGAGGCCGAGTGGCGTTTTGACAGGAGCATCGGGATGGGACATCACCAAGGGAGCAAGGGCAGCAGGCAAAAGCCGATTGTGGCGCCTGAGCGCACGTTTTCCATCCCACTGTTGCAAGTTGGCGCGTGAATGTTGGTGCAGCCCGAAACGAAGCCCTTACTTGCGAAATTCAACAACTTGATTTTCGAAACGATTTCGAATCTTCAATTTAGCCTGCAACAAACTGCGGCTCCTTGATAATAAAAAAAGGCGGAATTTTCATTCCGCCCCTTTGACATAACAAACAACCAGTTATCAGAAGAATTTGTATTGTAGTGTCAAGCGAATCATACGACCTTGAACATCGTCAATCGATTGTGGAACTATACTGTTGCCGTCGCTATTGAAAGCTCTCAAGTCAAGAGGAGGACGCTCACCCAACATTTCGAACAAAGAAAGACAGCGTCGCATTTTTAATGCCGGTATAGCTCAAATTGTAATCCAAGCGATTGTATGGAGCGACTCTGCATGTATCCCAAGCACGATCCACACAGGCTTCGGGCGTATACTCACTATCAAAATAATCCGTATTCAGTGAGGTCGCACTGTTGTAAGTCTAAAGGAGTGAATGCGCAAAATTTCCGCGGCTCAATGCAGCTCCAAATTTAGCCACAATGCGTGAGTTTCCATATCGCCCAATCAGGTTATCACCATAAGCTCCTGCGCCACCTTCAAGCGTGCGGCTCCAGCTTCTCAATTCCAGCATATAAGTTGCCTCGGTCGTCAAATCAACTTTGCCAACCTCCGTGTTGAAACTATGCTTTGCGCTGAGATCCAAACCACTGACCTTGGTTTTTGCAACATTCTCAAACTGACCCGAGGTCGAGGTCAGTGGACCGACATCAACACCATATTTCTCCCGTTCCTCGGCAGTGAGAAAGGTTTTGTCAGAACCGACACTGGCCCGATTAACAATGTTTGGAGCGAGGCTGTCCTCGGCATCCAAAAAATCCTGGGTTAATTTCACGCCAATCTCATTTTTTCGCTTGATATTCCAATAATCAATTGAGAAATTGAAGTCTTTATAAGGTTCAAATACAAACCCAACGCTGACGCTTCGTGACTCCTCCGGCTTCAGATCTGGATTATTTCTAACAATGCTGGCAACGCCTGCCGTGCATTCATTTGATTGCACAGAATCGGCACGCGCTAACAAGGTCGCCTTATTTTGACCGATATTCGGTAAGGCACGCGCTTGATCGGTCAAGTCCTTTGCCAATAATTGGGCTTGATCACAACGTTTTGGATCAAAAATTCCATTTGAAAAAGCAGTATTCGTTAAAGTCGCACTGTCCGTCAAATTGGGTGCACGGAAACCAGTTTCTATCGTACCTTGCAGCAACAACTCTTTGGTTGCCTCAAATCGAGCACCAATTTTGGGTGAGACATGCGCATTGAAGCCTGGGAATTTATCTACGCGCCCCGCAGCTTGAATCTCCAGCTTGTTATTAATGGGAACATTAAACTCCGTGAATACCGCATTATGAGTGCGTTTCGCATCAGCCTGAGAAACGCCCAATCCAACAATATCTCCTGTACTCAAGTTTTCAGTGGGCGTGACCTTGAAGCTCTCACGACGCACATCAAAACCAAGGGCCATTCCAACGGATCGGCCATTAACAGGCTGCTGAAATACCGCGCACCGATACTCGCGCCGACCCTGTCGGGCCGCAATTTTGTGGATTTGGCCCGCAATGAGGGTTCGAAGGCTCGTTTCAAAGCCGATTCGGGCCATTTCGAGGCCCTTTGGGGCCCTTCGCTCCTCATCCTGCCGCCTGCTGACGGACTTGTCCCAGCGTGCGCATGCGTACGAGGTTGTAGGCGGCCATGTTCAGCACGAACATTTGGTCGACTCGTTGGAGCCCGCGCACCATCACTTGCCGAATCTGGCCGACGGTCTTGGCCCAGCCAAAGCCTTGCTCGATGCGTTTCCTGCGCTGCATCGACATGCCGTAGCCATCGGTCTGGGCGATCTCGTCAGGCACCGCCGAGCGGCGCCTGGACTTGTTCTGCGCCACATGCGGCGTGACCTGCATCTTTTGCAACTCGGCGATGAACTCTGCCGCGTCGTAGCCCTTGTCAGCGCCCAGCGTGATCGCAGCCTCGGGGTTGACCTGCCTGGCGTCATTGATCATGGCCTTGGCCGCCACCCGCTCTGCGTGGCCATCGGCCTGCGTGACGGTGGCATTGACGATCAAACCGTTGCGGTTCTCCATGAGCGTGTGGCCCATGAAGCGCAACTCACTGGCCGTCTTGCCCTTGCGGTACAGCCGGCTGTGCGGGTCGGTCTTGGAGCTGTGGGTGTCGTTGCTGCGCGACTGGCCCCGGAAGTCTTTGCCGTTGTCCTTGCTGCCACCCTGGGCGGGACTCTCGTTGCCGTGCGCATGGGTTGGCGCATCCTCACCCGTGGCTTGGCCACTGGCATCGTCGTCGTCACCGTCCTTGCGCACAAAGCTCTTATGGCCCGCCCAGGCCTGGATCAAGGTACCGTCCACGCTGAAGTGCTCCTTGGACAGCCAGTTCTTGCGCTCGGCCTGCGCCAGCACTTCGTTGAAGAACGCCACCACCGTGTCGTGCTTGATCAGCCGTTCTCGGTTCTTGCTGAACACGGTGGGCACCCATACGCGGTCGTCCATCGACAGGCCGATGAGCCAGCGAAACAGCAGGTTGTATTGCACCTGCTCCATCAGCAAGCGCTCCGAGCGCACCGAATACAGCACCTGCAGCACCATGGCGCGCAGCAGTTTCTGCGGGGCAATGCTGGGCCGCCCCCCTTTGCTCACGTCCTCGTACAGACCGCCAAACAAATCCTCGAGCTTGTCCAGCGCCTCGTTGACCATCACGCGGATG
>CAXTCD010000087.1:7958-20449 GCA_964242145.1 uncultured Rhizobacter sp. | reverse complement strand
GGCGGCGGTGGTCGCGGCGGCTACTAAGCCCTGACTCGATAGATCGCGTGAAAACGCGGTCTTTCTGAAAAGCGATGGAGGCGAAAGCACCATCGCTTTTTTCATGGTGAATCCAGCGCTCATGTGACTTGTTAGCACTGTCTTGCTAACGAAATACAGTCAGTGACGCCTCAAAGAACAGCCAAGCCCAATTCGCTGTTGAAATCGATTGCCAAGGTACGCGCACTGTGCCCAGCCGGAAGGCGGGCTTGATGCTGTTGCGTTGCCCGCAGAAGCCTATGTGGTATCTCACGACCAGCCATGGTCGCTGCAGGTGATTACTGTGTCTTTCGCTGCTTTCGCGCACGTCCGACCAGCAACCGGTCAAACAACCAGTTCGGCAGCAAGCGCATCAGCGCGGCAACAACACCCATCTGCCAAGGAATCACCCGCTGGCTGGCTCCCGCTTCGATCGCGTTGAAGGCTTGATCGGCAAATGCATCGGGCTGCATCAGAAACGGCATGCTGTAGCGATTTTCACTGGTCAGCGGCGTCGCCACATAACCCGGCAGGATGGTGACCACCTTGATGCCATCGGCCCGTAACTCGCCGCGCACGCTTTCGCAGAAGCTGATCACCGCGGCCTTGCTTGAGCAGTACGCGCCATGCCCCGGCAAACCTCGTATTCCGGCGACGCTGGCAATGCCAACGAACGTGCCTGAGCGGCGCTCGCGCATGGCGGTGATGAAAGGATGGAACGTGGCGGCCACACCGAGATTGTTGGTCTCGAAGGTTTCGCGCATGACTTCCAGGTCTTCGAAGATCGCGGTGTCGATGCCCATGCTGATGCCCGCGTTGGCAATCACCACATCTGGCAACCCTTGCGTGGCCATGCAGTCGAGACCGGCTCGTTTGATCGATGCGAAGTCACGCACATCCGCGCCATAAACGCCAACGCGTGCCAGATCCAGCCCGTGCGCTGCCGCCCACGCGCTGACCTCGGCCGACCGTCGTGCCACCAGCGCGAGCCGATAACCGCTTTGATAAAACCGCTTTGCAAGCGCTTGGCCCAAGCCACTGGAGGCGCCTGTGATGAACACCAGTCGACCGGTATTCATGGCGTGCTCCGCGGCTCGAAGGTCGCATGCACACGCCCGGTGAACTGGATCACCCGCTCCAGATGGTCGTAGTCCATGCCGTCAGCACGAATCTGCGTCGCGCCTTGCGACACGATGACTGGCAGGTGCGAATGGACTCGTTCAGTGTCGAGGAATGCATGCAGAAACTCACCACGAAAGTGGATGGCTTCTTCATTGGCCGCAGCTTCGCGCACGACTTCGGCACCACCGAACAATTGCACCTCCGTGCCTGCGCCGTTTGCAATCGCATGCTGTGCCTTGGCCACCGTCACCCGGCCATCAGGGGCGATCGCACGAAGCCGCAGGTTGTCGATCTCCATCGTGTCGGTGTCGGGGTAGTGCCGCATCAAATCGCCTTCGATCTGCGCACGCAATGGGCCGGCCGGGGTAAAACGCTGAACTGCGAAATTGCGCATTTCGTAGTCAGGCTCATGGCGCAAGACCACATCACCTGCGGCCTCACCTGCCATCGGCGTGTTCTTAACCAACCACCAGGTACCCAACGCCATCAAGACCATCACCAGCAATGGCAAGTAGGCAGAGATCCACGACCACAGCCGCCAGCGCCATGGCTGGCGAGAGTTTGACGCCGCAGGTGCGGGTGGCGAAAGAACCGCGAGAGCGTTCAAGCCGAGATCCTCATGCGCTCGTTTCGTCCAGTGTCGTCAGGTGGCCGCGCAGCAAAGAGGCATAGCGCCCGGTCGCTGTCAGCAGCAAATCGCAGAACGCACGCGCCGCACCGTGGCCGCCGGTTAGCTCGGTGACGTGATGCGATACCGCCTTCACCTCAACATGTGCGTTAGCCGGCGCGCAGGCAAAGACAGCTCGGGTCATCAGCGGCAGATCAGGCCAATCGTCCCCCATGACCGCCAGCGCATCCCATCCGATACCCAAGCGTTCCATGACGCCCTGTGCGGCGGCCAGCTTGTCATGTGCGCCGTAGACAGCGTGCGCGATGCCAAGATCGGCCACTCGCCGACGCACCGCCGGGGAATCTCGGCCAGTGATGACGATCGGTGCAATGCCGCCTTGGGCTAACAGTTTCAGCCCGTGGCCATCGAGGGTATTGAAGGCCTTGAAGTCTTCACCACGTTCGCTGATGTAGATGCGGCCGTCGGTCAGCACACCATCAACATCAAAAATGGCTGCACGAACGGGCTGGGCTTTCAGCAGCAATTCGGGTGCAATACAGAGCCTCGGTTGAATGACGGTCATCAGATCACCTTCGCCCGCATCAGGTCGTTGAAGTTCAGCGCGCCCACCAACAGGCCTTGCGCATCGACCACCAGCACACTCGTGATGCGATGGGCTTCCATCATGACAGCGGCTTCAACGGCAAGCGCGTCCGCACGAACTTGGCGAGGCCGAGGGTGCATCACCATCTGAGCAGTCAGCTCACGCAAGTCACGGCCTTTTTCGATAAGCCGGCGCAGGTCGCCATCGGTGAAGATGCCCAGCACATGGCCCGGCTCATCGGTGATCGCGGTTGCGCCCAGGCCTTTCTGTGTCATCTCGCGGACCATTTCGACGAACGGGGTTTCCGGCGGCACCTGAGGAACGGCGTCGCCGGTTCGCATCAAATCATGCACATGCGTCAACAGCTTGCGTCCCAGGCTGCCTCCCGGATGCGAGCGCGCGAAATCCTCTTCATGAAAACCACGCGCGTCCAATAAAGACACGGCCAGCGCATCCCCCAAGGCCATCTGCGCCGTCGTGCTGGCCGTAGGCGCGAGATTCATCGGGCAAGCCTCTTGATCGACGGCACTGCTCAATGCGATGTCTGCATGCTGGGCCAAGCTCGATTCGGCTCGCCCGGTGATCGCCACCAGCGTGATGCCCAAACGCTTGAGCGCAGGCAGGATCGTCGCGATTTCATTGCTTTCGCCCGAGTTGGAAATGGCCAGCACCACATCACCCGAAGCCACCATGCCCAGATCACCATGGGCCGCTTCACCGGGATGCACGAACATGGCGGGCGTGCCGGTCGAGGCCAGCGTCGCGGCGATCTTGCGGCCCACATGGCCGCTCTTGCCCATACCCATCACCACCACGCGACCGGTGCAATTCAGCATCGCCAACACGGCAGCCACAAAACCTTCACCTTGGCGAGCCTTGAGGCCGATCAAGGCCTGCGCTTCGATGTCAAACGTCTGATGCGCCAGGCGCAATACGCGCTCGGCATTGAAGGCAGTAACAACAGGGGCTTGTGCAGGCACGGATCGGCGCTATTCGTCCAGTAGGATCAAGCGATTGTAGGCACGCTGCCGTCCCACGCCACCCTGAGCACGCGCATGGTCTCTACCCTTGAACTGGTCCTGCTTTACCTGATTGCTGCTGTGGCAGGCGTGGTCGTGTGCCGCTCGCTGCGCTTGCCGCCCATGCTGGGCTACCTGGTGGTCGGTGTGTTGATCGGCCCCAACGCGCTGGCACTGGCGAAGGATTCGGCCGGCATGACTTACCTCGCTGAATTCGGTGTGGTTTTCCTGATGTTCGTGATCGGGCTCGAATTCAATCTGCCCAAGCTGAAGAGCATGCGCACGCTGGTGTTCGGCCTGGGCTTCAGCCAGGTGGCGCTGACCATGCTGACGGCCGTAGCAGGCAACGCGTTGCTCGGCTGGCTATTTGTGCGTTTCGGCCGCGAGTGGGGATTGGGTTGGCAAAGTGCAGTGGCTTTGGGCGGGGCGCTCGCGATGAGCAGCACCGCCATCGTCGTCAAGATGATGGCCGAACGCCTTGAGTTGGAAAGCGAACATGGGCGGGCCGTGCTGGGCGTGCTGCTGTTCCAAGATCTGGCCGTGGTGCCTTTGCTGGTGTTGATTCCGGCGCTCGGCTCGTCACCCGAAGCGCTGATGCGCGAGCTGGCTTTTGCTGCGTTGAAGGCAGGCGCCTTGCTAACGGTGCTGCTGGTCGGCGGTCAGCGCGTGATGCGTTGGTGGCTGACTTTGGTGGCCCGGCGTAAGAGCGAAGAACTCTTCATTCTGAACCTGCTTTTGGTGACGCTCGGCCTCAGCTGGCTCACCGAACATGCCGGCTTGTCACTGGCGTTGGGCGCTTTCGTCGCCGGCATGCTAATCGCGGAGACCGAATACAAGCATCAGGTGGAAACCGACATCCGCCCGTTCCATGACGTGCTGCTCGGGCTCTTCTTCATCACCATCGGCATGAAGCTCGATGGGGAAATCATCATGGACCGCTGGGCGCTCGTGCTGGTGCTGAGCCTGTTGCCCGTGCTGTTCAAGTTCGTGCTGGTGGCCGCACTGGCCAAGCTGTTCGGCGCGGCCACTGGCATCGCACTGCGGACCGGGCTGTATCTGGCGCAAGCCGGGGAGTTCGGTTTCGTGCTGCTGTCGCTGGCCACGCAAGAACAATTGCTGCCGGCTCATCTGCAAAGCCCGGTGCTCGCCAGCATGGTGCTGTCGATGCTGGCCACGCCGTTCATCATCATGCACAGCAACCGCATCGTGATGCGTCTGAGCGCCAACGACTGGCTGATGCAGTCGGTCGCGATGACGTCCATCGCCAAGCGTGCCATCAACGCCGAGGCCCACATCATCATTGCCGGTTACGGCCGCAGCGGCCAAAACCTGGCTCGCCTGCTGGATGGAGAAACCATTCCCTACATGGCGCTGGATCTCGACCCCGACCGCGTGCGCCAGGCCGCCGCCGCCGGCCAAAGCGTCGTGTTCGGCGATGCTGCTCGTTTGCAAAGCCTGATGGCTGCAGGCCTGGCCCGCGCCAGCGCCGTGGTGGTCAGCTATCACGACACGCCTTCAGCATTGAAGATCCTTCACCTCGTGCAAGAGCACGCACCGACAGTGCCCGTCGTCGTTCGCACCTTGGACGATTCCGACATTGAACGTCTGCGTGCAGCTGGGGCGACCGAGGTCGTGCCTGAAGCCATCGAAGGTTCGCTGATGTTGGCAAGCCATGCGCTGGCGCTCGTCGGCGTGCCGATGCGCCGCGTGATCCGCGTAGTTCAAGAACAGCGAGACGCCCGCTACAACCTTTTGCGCGGCTACTTCCACGGCGTCGACGAAAGTGCCGATGATTTGCAGCAAGCCCGTTTGCTGAGCGTCAGCCTGCCGTCAGCGGCCGCGAGCTTGGGCCGCCCTCTGGCCGACTTAGCACTGCACACCGTCGGCGTGATGGTGGTGTCGGTGAGGCGGGCGTCCGGCGCGGTCATCAAGCCTGACGATGCTTTGGTATTGCTCAGTGGCGATACCTTGGTCCTCTCAGGCTTGCCCGAACCGCTGGCCTTGGCAGAAAGCAAACTGCTGGGGCGGGTCTAAAAACTTGCAGCCAAAAAGTTTGATCTCCAACGAAAACGGCACCGTCCATGGGAACGGTGCCGTTTTCGTTTGGCGAGCAGATCGATGCGCCGATGCGCGCAACAAAGAACCATCACGTCATCGGGATCGGCTTGCCGGTCGTCGTCATGTTGGCACGTATCCGCACCGCCATCACGCCGCCAGCGGCACGGAGCAACTCCACCGCCAAGCCCGGTGAGCGCTGGGCGAGTTCTTCGAGACGAGGCCCACGAAGCGCCCACACCACGGACGCCGTCATCGCTTCGACACTGGCCATGCGTGGGCCATCAACAAAAAGCCCCGGTTCACCGACGACAGAACCAGGCCGAAGAATCGCGATGCGATTGCCTCCTGGAGGACCACCGGTGCGGAACACCTGAAGCGAACCACGTCCGAGAAAATACATCGTGCGGTCAACATCACCCTGCTTGATGACGAGATCACCAGAGCGAATTTCGTGCATCGTCAGGTATTGCCCGATGGTGCGCCACTGCTCGAGGTTGAGCCGTGCGTGAAACGCGTCGTCGGTGTTCAGCGTTTGTATTGCTTGAACGAGTTCAGAGAATTCCATGATGTGGGGTGGGGCGCTGTCTAAGGACCAATTGCGCAAACAGCAATGAAGGAACCGATTATGGGTTCCTGTGTTTTTCCGACAATCGGGTAGGGCCCGTCGCAACTCGCTCATCCGTGTGGAATCACCGACCCTCGGTAATCATTCACTTTCCAATACAGAATCGCCCGAAGATTTCGCCCAAGAGATCGTTGGAGGTGAACTCGCCGGTGATCTCTGACAACGCGTTGTGAGACAGCCTTAGCTCTTCGGCCAACAGATCCAGCGCAGGTGCTTGAGACAGCGCCTGTTGATGAGCGAGCGCCAGATGATCTCGTGTTCGCTGCAAAGCCTGAACATGGCGCGCGCGCGCGATGTAGAGCCCTTCCGGTTGAGCATGCCAGCCTGCCAATGCGAGCAGGGTTTGACGCAGCTCATCCAAGCCAAGGCCGGTTTGTGCGGAAAGGCGTAATTGCCGCGGCCCAGCACTTTCAGCACCGTGAGCTAAGGCCTCAACAGCAACAGCGTCGCTCTTGTTGAACACGTGCACGACGCGCTCGGCACCCTCGACCAATGGAGCCAGACGCTTTGCGATCTGCACTTCACCTTCGTCGTATTCAGGGTGACCTATGCGAGTGAGGTCGTGCAGGAACAGCACCGCGTCCGCTCGTTCGATCTCGGCCCAACTGCGCGCCACACCAATTCGTTCGACTTCATCACCGGTGTCGCGCAAGCCAGCGGTATCGACCACGTGGAGCGGCACGCCTTCGATCTGGATGGTCTGACTGACTTTGTCTCGTGTGGTGCCTGCAATCGGCGTGACGATGGCCAGTTCGGCACCGGCCAAGGCATTGAGCAGCGAGCTCTTTCCAACATTGGGTTGCCCGGCCAACACGACATGAATGCCTTCACGCAGCAATGCACCTTGGCGCGCACGGCCCAACACCGAGGTGAGCCGTGCAGAAATGCGATCGAGTTGCCCTACCGCATCAGCCTTCTTCAGAAAGTCGATCTCCTCTTCCGGGAAATCGAGTGTCGCTTCGACCAACATTCGCAGCGTGATCAGTTGATCGCGGAGTTCGTGGATCTCACTGGAAAAAGCCCCCGTCAATGAGCGACTGGCCGAACGAGCGGCCGCCTCTGTGCTGGCTTCGATCAAATCACTGACGGCCTCGGCCTGGGCTAGATCCAACTTGTCATTGAGGTAAGCGCGTTCGGTGAATTCACCTGGCTCGGCCAATCGCAGCCCGATGCCACGCCCGGCCTCCAGGCAGCGCGCGAGCAACAGCTGCAACACCACAGGGCCACCATGAGCCTGAAGCTCCAGCACTTCTTCACCGGTGTAGGAATGGGGTGAAGGGAAATGCAGCGCCAATCCGTGATCGATGGCTTGCCCTTGCGCATCAGCAAACGGCAGATAAGTCGCGTGCCGCGGCCGCAAGGTTCGCCCACACAGCGCTTCGATCAGCGGTGCCAAAGCGCTGCCTGAAGCGCGCACGATACCCACCGCCCCGCGGCCTGCAGCGGTCGCAATGGCAACAATGGGATCGTGATGGCGCGGCAGCATGCGCTGGAGGGTCTGGTCAGTTGATGCCTGACAAAGATGTCAGGCCGTCAACACCATTGAGGAAGTCCAAGGTAAATCGACCTACTGAATGGCGTAACGCAACTGGAGGGCCGGACACCTTACTTGTTCAGCGTTCCCATCTGTTTGTTGATCAGCCATTGCTGCAGGATCGACAACAGGTTGTTGGTCACGTAATAAAGCACCAAGCCGGCCGGGAAGAAAAAGAACATCACCGAAAACACCAGCGGCATGAACCACATCATCTTGGCCTGCACAGGATCGGCTGGCGTCGGGTTGAACCAGGTCTGCAGCATGCTGGACGCCGTCATCAGCGCGGGCAAGATGAAGTAAGGGTCCTTCACCGACAGGTCGGTGATCCAACCAATCCATGGCGCATTGCGCATCTCCACGCTCGACAGCAGCACCCAATACAACGCAATGAAGATCGGCATCTGCGCCAGCACCGGCAGACAACCGCCGATCGGGTTGACCTTCTCTTCGCGATAGATGCGCATCATCTCCTGCTGCATCTGCTGCGGCTTGTCTTTCAAGCGCTCACGCATTTCCATGATGCGCGGATTGATGGCCTTCATCTTAGCCATCGATCGATAGGCACTTGCATTCAGCCAATACAGCGCGACTTTCAGCAGCACGACCAATGCCACGATCGCCCAGCCCCAATTGCCGATCAACTTGTGCAACTGCGTGAGCAACCAGAACAGAGGCTCGGACAGGATCTTGAACATCCCGTAGTCCTTGACCAGTTCCAGGCCCGGCGCAAGCGCACTCAATTTGTTTTCTTCTTGCGGGCCGGCGAACAGCACAGCATCCAGCTTGGCGCTGCTACCCGGTGCAATTGCAGGCAATGTGAACAACTCGGTCGCACTGTAGACGCGGCGGCCATATTCACTGTCTTTCGCATCCGTCACGCGCAGGGAAAACTGGCGGGGCATGGCTTCGTTGTGCAGCCAGGCGCTAGCGAAATAGTGCTGGACCATCGCGATCCAGCCGTTGTCGGCCGACTTGTCGTACTTGACCGAGCCCTTGTCGATTTCCTTGAAATCAGCTTTCACATACTTGGAGTTGTCCGTATAGGCCGCCGGGCCGGTGAAGGTGCTGTAAAAGCTGGAGCCACCCGGCGCAGCCGTGCCGTCACGGGTCAACTGAAAATACAGCTGCGCTGCGGGTACCGGCGCCGTACCCAGGTTCTGCACTTCATGACGCACATCGATCGTGTATTGGCCGCGATGGAAGGTGAAGGTCTTCACCAGCTTCACACCCTCATCCGGCGACGCGAAACTCACCGAAACGTCGTTGTCCCCATCTTTCAGCGTACGTTCACCGGGCAATGCCTTCATCGCACTGAAATGCGTGATCGGCGCAGGCACTTCCACCAAACCAGTTTCGGCGATATAGACACGGTTGGCGGACGAATCGAACAGCAACACGTTCGGTGCGTCTTCCTTCTTTGTCTTCGATCCGGTGAATGCTTCGTGCCATGGACCTTCGACCTGCTCTTTTTCTTTCAGCAGTTCCAGGCGCACCAAACGCCCTCCTCTCGAATCGAAGCTGGCCTTGACCACGTCGGTCGTGATTACAACCACTTCCCTTGGGACCGAGGTCGGCGCTGCGTTCGCTGCTGGCGAATGGGCGCTCTGTGTGGCTCCAGCCGTCAAAGGAACATTGCCCGGTGAATTGTTGCGGGCCTCCCCGTTGTTGCCAGTCGGCGCCATGGCCGCTGGCGCGGAAGGCGCGAACATTGATGGACGGCCATTGAACTTGTTCCAGCCATCCCACAAAAAGGCAAGTGACGACAGGAAAACCACCCACAGCAGGGTGCGGCGCATATCGGTCATGGAAGGGTCTTTTTGCGGAAAGAAAACAAGGACAGCCTCGAAGGCTTGGCAACGCCGCTCGATGTGCTGGCGACATGACGAGAAAACAAGCCCCTGGCTGGATCAGGCACCCCATCTTCACCGCCATCACACCAGGGATGACAACGGGCAAGCCGATGCAAGGTGAGACAACTACCGACCGCTGCGCCGTGAATTTCCAGCGCTTGGAGCGAATACGCAGAGCAGGTCGGTGTGAACCGGCATGCGCTGCCCAGCCAAGAGCTCAAGAAAAAACGATAGCCGCGCACCAAGCCCATCAACAGACGCTGAGGCCAATGAGCGGCAACAGCGAGCCAACGCATGGAATCGGACTCAGGCGCCAACGCGGCGAGACGCATCGGCCAAAACCTTGGCCAATTCGGCACCGGCGGCTTTGCGCAATGCGTCAGACGCGGCACTCGGAAAACGCTCGCGATCGAAAGGCGCATGCAGCCGCACCACCCACAAACCCGGCGCAAGCACGTGCCGGCCTTGCGGCAAAGTCAAATGCGGAATCGCTTGTAAATTCACCAATTGTCGAATCTGCCGTTTGAGCAAAACCCGGGTGACAGAGCGGCGTGCGTGGCGTTTCGGTACCACCGCACCCAGCCAGCATGATGATGGCTTCGCAGGCACTGGCGTCGAATTCAAACAATCCACAGCCAGCTTCTGAGTTGGTACATCGTCTGTTGACAACTCCGATTCCATCACTCGCGAAATCGGCTTGGCGGGCTGACTCGGATTGCAAGCAAGGTAATGAACCGCGAAATGAGAACTGCGTGCCCGAGAAGGTGTTCTCAGCACGCGTTCGAAATCAGCAGATCTGACGATGCGACCGATCACGGCGCCACGAGGGAGCGGCCGATCACGGAGCAGCAGGCCTTAGACGGCCAGACGCTTGCGGCCCTTGGCGCGGCGTGCGTTGATCACGGCACGGCCACCACGGGACTTCATGCGAACGAGGAAGCCATGGGTACGGGCGCGGCGAGTCTTGGATGCTTGGTAAGTGCGTTTCATGATGGATCCTTCTTGAACGGGCTAACGGGGTCATCCCGTCGTGCGAAGCTTTTCCTGAAGCGCCAGAGACACCGACATCATTCAGATGATTGTTCAGCTCTGGCGATGCAAATGCACCGAGAACCCTGCAACTTCAAAGAAGACATCTGGCATCGCAACCTCCGCGGTGCACAAGCACCGGCCGCGCATTCGGGAAACCCACGATTACACCAAAGACTTGAATCGAAGTCAAAGCCTGGTGCAACAGCGGCCAATTCGCAGCGAGGAGATCCCGGGGGTAAATCTGTGGATAACCACGGTATTCGATGACTTTGAGCCGTAGAATCCGCCCGCTCCAAAAGAACTTTTCCACAACATGAGCGCTGACCTCTGGCAGCGCGGCTGCGAACGACTTGCCGCCGAACTGCCCGAACAACAATTCAATACCTGGATTCGCCCGCTGCCAGCCGCGGACGTCGCAGACCATGGTGAGAGCGGCGCGGTGGCGTCGCTGCGCGTGCCCAATCGCTTCAAGCTCGACTGGATTCGCAATCAATACGCTGGCCGCATCGAAGCAGTGCTAAGTGAATTGGCTGGCAAGCCGGTGCGGCTCGATCTGATGCTGGCTGCTCGCGACATCCCCGCTCGACCCACCGCGGTGGCGATTCGGCCCACGGGCCCATCGGGCGCCACGGTCGGTGGCGGGGGGTTTGCGGAAACTTCCGCACCGCCTGTACAACGCGGCCCAGCATCCTTAGCCACCTTGCCGCGGCATCGGCTGAACCCCATGCTGACGTTTGACACCCTGGTGCCAGGCCGGGCCAACCAGATGGCGCGTACCGCTGCGCTTCACGTGGCCGGCGCACCGGGGCAGATGTACAACCCGCTGTTCATCTACGGCGGCGTCGGTCTGGGCAAGACGCATCTGGTCCACGCCGTAGGCAATGCACTGCTTGCCGATCGGGCCGATGCACGCGTGTTGTACTTGCACGCAGAGCAGTTCATCACCGACGTGGTGAAAAACTACCAGCGCAAAACCTTCGACGAGCTGAAGGCCAAGTACCACCAGCTCGATCTGCTGCTGATCGATGACGTGCAGTTTTTCGCCGGCAAAGAGCGCACTCAGGAGGAGTTCTTCAACGCCTTCGAAGCGCTGCTGGCGAAGAAGGCCCACATCATCATGACCAGCGACACCTACCCGAAAGGCTTGGTGGACATCGATGAGCGCCTGACCTCGCGCTTTGATGCGGGGCTCACCGTGGCCATCGAACCGCCTGAGCTGGAGATGCGGGTGGCGATTCTGATGCGCAAATCGGATGCCGAAGGCACGTCGATGCCGGAAGACGTGGCGTTTTTTGTCGCGAAGAACGTTCGCGCCAACGTGCGCGAACTCGAAGGCGCGCTGCGCAAGATCCTCGCCTATTCACGGTTCTCGCAGAAGGACATCAACATCCAGCTCGCCCGTGAAGCGCTGAAGGATTTGCTGTCGATCCAGAACCGACAAGTAGGTGTCGAGAACATCCAGAAGACCGTCGCCGATTTCTACAAGATCAAGGTGGCCGACATGTACAGCAAGAAGCGCCCAGCCAGCATTGCGCGGCCACGCCAGATTGCGATGTACATCGCCAAGGAAATGACACAGAAAAGCTTGCCCGAGATTGGCGAACTGTTTGGCGGCCGGGATCACACGACAGTGCTGCATGCCGTGCGCAAGATCGCAGCAGAGCGCCAAAAGAACAGCGAGCTGAACCAACAGTTGCACGTGCTTGAGCAAACGCTCAAGGGATGACCGAGGTATTGGCGCTCTGTCAAACAACAAAGCTGGGGACAAGTTTTGAACAAGTCACCATCTGTCCACAGGCCCGCGCCGTTTTGAAAAGTTGTTGTCAGAGAGTCCCGCCGTTCACGGGGCTGCGCGCACAGGGTTCAAGTGAAGGTAAGCGGTTGATGGAAAAGGGGAAAATGGTGTTTTCCACAGAAAATGCCGTCCTCTACTAAGACGACTAATTTAAGAGGTTGAAATGATTGTCTTAAAGGCAGCACAAGAAAAAGTTCTGAGCGCTTTGCAAGCTGTGGCGG
>CAXTCD010000087.1:0-7948 GCA_964242145.1 uncultured Rhizobacter sp. | reverse complement strand
GACATACCTTGCCCATCCTCGCCAATGTGCTGATTCGCAAGACGGGAAGCCAGCTAGAATTCACGACCAGCGATCTGGAAATCCAGGTCAGAACGGTCGCTGAGCTGGATGGTGATGATGCGAACTTCAGCACCACGGTCGGTGCCCGCAAGCTGATCGACATCCTTCGTGCGCTGCCTTCGGATCAGGTCGTCACGCTCAGTTCCAATCAAAGCAAGCTGACGCTGCAAGGTGGCAAAAGCCGATTTACCTTGCAGAGCTTGCCGAGCGATGACTTCCCGCTGGTCCAGGAAGCTGCTGATTTCGGCCCCGTTTTCAGCGTTCCTCAAAAGACGCTCAAGCAGCTCATCAACCAAGTGCATTTCGCGATGGCGGTGCACGACATCCGCTACTACCTGAATGGCATTCTTTTCGTCGCCGAAGGCAAGAACCTGACCTTGGTCGCAACCGACGGCCACCGTCTGGCACTTGCGCAAGCCACGCTTGACGTCGAGATTCCAAAGCAGGAAGTGATCTTGCCGCGCAAGACCGTGTTGGAGCTGCAGCGTCTGCTGAAAGACGAAAAAGAAGGGCAGGACAGCCCGATCGAGATGCGCTTTGCCGGCAATCAGGCGAAGTTCAACTTCAGCGGTATGGAGTTCGTGACCAAACTGGTCGAAGGCAAATTCCCCGACTACAACCGTGTCATTCCGAAGAACCACAAGAACCATGTCGTTCTGGGTCGGGTAGCGCTGCTTGCCAGCCTGCAGCGCGCTGCGATCCTGACCAGTGAAAAGTTCAAAGGGGTGCGAGTCAACATCGAGCCAGGCACTCTGCGAATCGCATCGAGCAACGCCGAGCAGGAAGAAGCCAAGGAAGAACTCGAAGTTGATTACGGCGGTGACGCCATCGAGATCGGCTTCAACGTGACCTACTTGATGGATGCGCTAGCCAACATGAGTGTCGAGATGATCAAGCTCGAACTCCAAGACACCAACTCCAGCGTGTTGATCACGGTGCCCGAAGACGAGGGCTTCAAATACGTGGTTATGCCGATGCGCATCTGATCGGTTGTTGCCGATCGACGCGATCGATCGCACAAAGAGCGGGCCCCGGCCCGCTTCAGCGTTTTTTAACGGGCAAGAGTTCAGTGTGGTTGCCCGAACTGAGAGCAGAAACACCATGAGTGACGTGCAAAACCTCCCCGACGACGACGCCAAGAAAGCCAGCGATGAAGCCGCCAAGCTGGCTGCCAGCGCCGCCAAGGCCGAAACCGATGCTGCCTCCAGTGCGGCTTATGGCGAAGGCAGCATTCAGATCCTCGAAGGCCTGGAAGCCGTTCGCAAGCGGCCGGGCATGTACATCGGTGATACGTCGGATGGCACGGGCCTGCATCACCTGGTGTTCGAGGTGGTCGACAACTCGATCGACGAAGCCCTTGCTGGCTATTGCGACGATATCGTCGTGACGATCCACAGTGACAACTCCATCTCGGTGATTGACAACGGCCGCGGCATCCCGACGGGCGTGAAGATGGACGACAAGCATGAACCGAAGCGCAGCGCTGCAGAGATCGCGCTGACTGAGTTGCATGCGGGCGGCAAGTTCAACCAGAACAGCTACAAGGTCTCGGGCGGCTTGCATGGCGTGGGCGTGAGCTGCGTGAATGGGTTGAGCAAATGGCTGCGGCTGACGGTGCGCCGCGACGGCAAATCGCATTTCCTCGAATTCAAGCAAGGCGTGCCGCAAGACCGCGTATTCGAGCAGCGCAATGGCTTTGAGATCTCACCGATGAAGATCATTGGTGACACAGAAAAGCGTGGTACTGAAGTCCATTTCTTGCCCGACCTGGAAATCTTCTCCAACATCGATTTTCACTATGAAATCCTCAGCAAGCGCCTGCGCGAGCTGAGCTTCCTGAACAACGGCGTGAAAATCCGCCTGGTCGATGAACGCAATAACAAGGAAGACAACTTCGCGTATGCCGGCGGCGTCAAAGGCTTCGTCGAGTTCATCAACACCGGCAAGAAATCGCTGCATCCGAATGTCTTCCACGCCACCGGCGAGAAGCTCAGCGACCAAAATACCAACGTCACTGCCGAAGTGGCGATGCAGTGGAATGATGGCTACAGCGAGAACGTGCTGTGCTTCACCAACAACATTCCGCAGCGCGATGGCGGCACCCACCTGACCGGGCTGCGCGCAGCGATGACCCGCATCATCAACAAGTACATCGAAGACAACGAACTTGCCAAGAAGGCCAAGGTCGAAGTGACGGGCGATGACATGCGCGAAGGCCTGTGCTGCGTGCTGTCGGTGAAAGTGCCTGAGCCCAAGTTCTCGAGCCAGACCAAAGACAAACTCGTCAGCAGCGAAGTGCGTGGCCCGGTCGAAGACGTCGTGAGCAAGATGCTCACCGACTACTTGCTGGAGAACCCGGTCGACGCGAAGATCATCTGCGGCAAGATCGTGGAAGCCGCCCGTGCCCGCGAAGCCGCACGCAAGGCCCGTGAAATGACGCGCCGCAAAGGCGTGCTCGATGGCATGGGCTTGCCCGGCAAGCTGGCCGATTGCCAGGAGAAGGACCCTGCACTGTGCGAGATCTACATCGTCGAGGGCGACTCCGCCGGTGGCTCGGCCAAGCAAGGCCGTGATCGCAAGTTCCAGGCGATCTTGCCGCTGCGCGGCAAGATCCTGAACGTCGAGCGGGCGCGCTTCGAGCGCCTGCTGACCAGCAATGAAATCCTCACGTTGATCACGGCGTTAGGCACCAGCATCGGCAAAGACGAATTCAACCCTGACAAGCTGCGCTACCACCGCATCATCATCATGACCGACGCGGACGTGGACGGTGCCCACATCCGTACGCTGCTGCTGACCTTCTTCTATCGCCAGATGCCGGAGATCGTCGAGCGCGGCCACATCTACATCGCGCAGCCGCCGCTCTACAAGGTCAAGCTCGGCAAGGAAGAGCAGTACCTGAAAGACGGGCACGAGTTGGATGCCTACCTGCTGAAGGTGGCGCTGAAAGACGCCAAGCTCGAAACCGGCACCGGCGGCCCGGTGCTTCAAGGCGAGACCCTGGAAACCTTGGCGCGCCAATACGTGCTGGCCAACAACGTGGTCGACCGCTTGAGCAGCTGGATGGACATCGAAGCCTTGCGCGCGATGGCCAATGGCATGGCGCTGAAGCTCGACAGCCTGGAAGCCGCAGAGGTGTCGGCCCAGGCCTTGAAGGCCGCGCTTCACAACGCCGAAGTCACAGCCGAATTCGATGCACGCATGGACAAGCACATCCTGCGCATCAGTCGCATGCATCACGGCAACGTGAAGAGCAGCGTGATCAGCGCCGACTTCGTGCACGGCGCTGACTATGAAGTGCTCAGCACTGCCGGCATCACGTTCAAGGGCCTGGTCAGTGCAGAAGCCATCGTCAAACGCGGCGAAGGCGAAAAGCAGAAGGAAGCCAAGGTCGGCGACTTCCGCCAGGCCATGGCCTGGCTGCTGCAGCAAGCCGAAAGCGCCGTCGGCCGCCAGCGCTACAAGGGCCTGGGCGAAATGAACCCGTCGCAGCTGTGGGAGACCACGATGGACCCGACCGTGCGCCGCCTGCTGCGCGTGCAGATCGATGACGCGATCGAGGCCGATCGGGTGTTCACGATGCTGATGGGCGACGAGGTTGAGCCTCGTCGGGAGTTCATTGAGGCAAATGCGTTGCGAGCGGCGAATATTGATGCCTGAACTGTCGGGTGACACCGAAAGTGAAATTTCTGCCAAGTTGCTGAAAAGGTAATGACATAGGACCTGAGAGGCCCGGCTTTGCTGCGCCTTTTTTCGGCCTGACTTGGTAAACGTAGAAGGTTGCAATGTGCAAGCCCGACCGCAGCATTTTGTAAGATGTTGCAAGCTTCCTAGAGGGGCTGAATGACAAGAACGGCAATCAGGGGAGCCTCTCGGCCACGGCGCAAGACCGAAGTGCCTGGCCAAGCGTTAGGCATCGGGCTTCAATACACTCGTCTTCTACAACTGCTTTTGCAGGCTCTTCCTGGAAGCGCCTGCAGCATGGAGTATTTGGACGACGTCGCCCAGGAAAACGCTCATGGAATCACACTCGGACAGAGCAAAAGCGCGCTCACGGCCAACCCAATAGCAGATCGGGCCAAATCACTTTGGAAGACCTTATCGAACTGGGTTACTTTGGCCGCCGAAGGCGGTTGCGATCCAGACCGCACGGTTTTCGAGATGTATGTGTCGCGTCCCGCCTCTGGAACTCTGGTTGGCATTTTCTCTGCCGCGTCTACTCTAGACGCGGCGCAGGCAGCTGTTCTGCAGGCGCGCACCACCCTGTGGGGCAATGCTCCGAAATTTCCACTCCGAAGCGGTATTGCGACGGAGATCAAGCCCTATGTCGAGACGGTGTTCAGCGCCGACCCGGTTCTGGTGGCGCGGGTCATCAAGAACTTCACCCTGACGTGCGGCTCCGGCAGCCCTCAAGCCGACGTCGAAGCCATTCTTAAGACACACCCTATCTCACAGAGCAGAGTCCGTGACATAGCCGACCACATGAGCGGCGTCGTCAAGCGTAGGGTCGACGAGTTCTTGGAGGCGGGCAAGCCGGCCGTCATCACGAGCGACGACTTCCATACTTGGTATACCGCATACGTCCAGAAAATCGATCGAGACGTGGTGCTGCGAAGTTATGCAAAGCGGCCCAGCGACAAAGAAGCCTTCGGTCACCTACCCAGAGTGTTCGTGCAGCAGCTCGACCTGATCGGTCTGCCGTTCGAAGACAAGCTCGCGGCAGTAGGTGACTATCTGATGGCCGCTGCGGACCGCACGGCGTGGGCCGTTAGCGGGGATGTGGACTCTATGACGTTCGAGGAGCTTGACGTCAGCCTCACGCGCAGCTGGAAGAACAGGCGGCTTGCCTGCAAGGTGGCACATGGAGACAAAGCTCTCGACGCACAGGGTCTGGCGTTGTACGCCGACTGCATGAACGTAGCAGTGGCCGTGCAGCAGAAGGAAGCGCCTGACCATTTCATTCCGGGTTGCATGCATCGACTGGCCGACGATCTGTCCATCGGTTGGCACCCTGAGTTCGCAGGTCGGCTCAAACCCACGAAGGCAGATTGACGATGCTGGCGAGAGAGGCGCAGAACGTACAGAACCCTGCATTGGGTGCAGCCATCCTCTGGCGCTTTTGTTGCGCCTATAGCACTAGCCACCCCACCAATGATGCCCCCGCGTTGCCCATGCTGTTTTTGGTGCTACCGATCGTGCTGCACCAGGCCACCGTCGAGCTGGTGCGTAGTACCCGGCCGAGTTCGGGGTTGCGCGCCTTTACAGCCAAGTTCGGCGACACCACAGTGTCGAAGCAAGACCTGCTGTTGCAGATCCATGAGCGGTCGCTGCGTTGGCGAACAATAACGCTGCAGTCGATAGAACTGGCCGCTGCAGGGCGCTTGATCCATCTGACGGATGCTGGCAGGGTCATGCCCCTGTCCAAGACCAAGGCGCGAGGCCTGTCCGATGAAGTCAAGCAGCTGTTGGTTGACGCTGAAAAGCTTGGCGCCTGGTGTGGCCCGTTAACCCTGCACGAGATAACGACAACTCTGAAGGTGAGGCTCTGATGTTCTTCCAGATCCGTGCGATCTTGCTGTGGCCTCGTAATCCGGCCTTCCAGCCGCGCCGCGTGCGGTTTGACCTGGGCAAGGTCAACGTGATCAGTGGTGCGTCACGGACTGGTAAGTCAGCGGTTATTCCCATCATCGATTACTGTCTCGGCTCCCGCACCTGCTCCATCCCCGTCAACACCATCCGCAAGCACTGCGAGTGGTTCGGCGTTATCGTCGCGACCGTCCAAGGCGACAAGCTATTTGCGCGACGCGAGCCTGGTGCGCAGCGCAACACCGACGATATGTTTCTGATGGAAGCCGACACCATCAAGGACATCCCGCAGCGCATCGTCAAGAATACCAATGCCGACGCGGTGAAGCGTTTGCTTGACGACCTCGCTGCGCTGTCCAAGCTTGACTTCTCTGGCGGCGAGGAATCAACCGGTTTCGACGGGCGGCCGAGTTTTCGCGATCTGGCAGCCTTCACGTTCCAGCCGCAGAACATCGTCGCCAATCCTGACGTGTTGTTCTTTAAGACCAACACCTACGAGCACCGCGAGAAGCTGCGCAAGATTTTTCCATATGTACTGGGGGCCGTCACACCAGGGCTGATGGCCAAGCAGTTCGAGCTGCAGCGCATCAAGTCGGAGCTGCGGCGCAAAGAGCGTGAACTCAAGGAGGCCCAAAACGTATCGGCGCGATGGTTGGCCGACCTCACTGCCAAGTTCAGCGAGGCGCAGGAGCTGGGTCTGATGACTAAGACCGAGCAGCCGCCAACGCGGGACCAAATGATCGAGTTGCTGGAGGAGCTTGTCGCCCGCACGGACCTGACGATCACCGTCAGCACGGCTACCATTTCCGACGCCCTACGAGAGCTCAATAGTCTAGAGGCCGAGGAGCGGGAGGTCTCGCGCGACCTGACCACCTTGCGGCACCGGCTGGAGGAAATGAATCGCATGCGCGTCGGCGGCAACCAGTACGACGCCGCTATCGGTTTGCAGCGCGGTCGCCTGCAGCTGTCAAGTTGGCTGGTCGGCCAGACTGAGGGCCAGGCAGATTGCCCGATGTGCGGTAGTCACACTTCGTCGGCCCGCGCCAAGCTCGAAGTGCTATCTGCCCGGTTGCAGGAAGTGGAGGCTGAAGCTGGTTTAGACAAGGAGGTGCCCGCCGCCTTCGATCGGGAATTGCAGCGTGTGACGGCCGAGGTTGGTGTGACTACGGAACGCCTTCGCTCAGTTCAGATTCGCAAGCGGGCGCTGTCGGGCCGATCGAAGGAAGCAAGTGAACGTCAGTTCGCAGCGAAGAAAGCCGAGCGGTTCGTCGGGAATCTAGAAGCTTCATTGGACCTGCACCGACGCCTGGGTAGCGACAGCGGTTTAGTGGATGAGGTAACCAAGCTGCGCGAGAGCGCGCAAACATTGGAAACCGAACTGAAGGCACAGGACATAGATACGCGAAAGCGTCGTGCTTTGAATGCCGTCAACAATCACGCTGGCCGCCTCTTGCCATTCCTGGATATCGAGAACCCAAACGACCCGATCTCTCTGGAGATCAGCGACCTGACGATCAAAGTCCGAGGCGCCGATCGTGAAGACTACCTGTCAGAAATCGGCAGCGGCTCCAACTGGCTTTCGTACCATCTGGCCATGCTGCTGGCGCTGCATCAGTTCTACCTGTCCCAGAAGCACAGCCCGGTGCCAGGTTTTCTGGTGCTGGATCAGCCTAGTCAGGTCTATTTCCCGAAAAATCTAGTGCGGCGCCCGGACGACGAAGGGCAGGAACCTTCCCTGCGCGACGAGGACATTGACGCCGTGCGCAAGGCCTTCGAGGTCTTGGGCAAAGTGGTGATGGCAGCTGAGGGCAAGCTACAAGTCATCGTGCTAGACCATGCGTCGCGGGACGTGTGGGGTGACATCCCAGGGGTTGTAGGTTCTAGAGAGTGGCGTAACGGCATCAAGCTTGTACCGATGCGGTGGCTGGAGGCAAACACCGACGAGGCTCCTACGCAACACTGAGGACCACTGTCGTCATTTCTATGCTCCTTCGAAAATTGAGGGTAAGCGTACAGCCAAGTCAATTAGCCCGACTGGGGCTCTTGCAAGCATCCGGGAAGCGGTTGGTTCTCTGAAGTAGAGATTGAAGCGATCCCTAAAAGGGTTGTGAACATCCAGCCTCCCAACGTCACTTCATGTCTGTCGCCGAACCGCGAGACATCTGCTTGCTCATCCATCGCTGATGGCTCTCTACGCCGCTGAAAGTGCAAGAACTTTGCGGTCAGGATGCCGACCTCGCTGCTCCCCCGTAAGCGGCTGGTCATCCCGGCTTGAATTGGCCGCACGCGTATGGACGATGGT
>CAXTCD010000086.1:0-21307 GCA_964242145.1 uncultured Rhizobacter sp. | reverse complement strand
CTGCAGCACAACCGCCGCATGCTTTTTTGCCACCGATTCGCCTCGAACGCAACCCTGTTGCCTGGTGCGGCCATGGGCAAACAAGGCCAACCGATGCTCATCCGGGCCGGCGCAGGCGTCGGCCCTTGCCTTCCCCTGTGTGCCTGCGGTCATGCCGAAGAACGGCGGCAGAGGCTTGACACAGTGACCAGGCCTCATCGACCGGACGGGCGTTGCCGCGCGCTTCGGGTGCGCTCGGCTGACGAGATACTTGAGCGCATCCCCACGATGCCCATGATTCCCGTGCGCGCTGTCGCAGCGGCCAGGCCTTCACCGCCCGCGATGGGTTATCCGCCCGTCACCGGCGGGAAGAACGCCAGCTCGGCACCGTCACGCGGCACGGCCGATTCATCGCACAGCACCTGATCCAGCGCGGTGCGCACGGCGCGACCGCGTGCCAAGGCTTGCGCGTGCGCACCGCCGCGCGCGATCAACTGTTCACGCACCTCGCCCACGCTGCAGCCGTCGGCCACCTCGATGGTTTCGCTGGGGCCCAGCGCTTCGCGCAGCGAGGCGAAGTAGCGCAGGCTCAGCTTCATGCGCACCACTCGGCGAGCGAGAAGAAGCGAACCAGGTCACCGGCGCGGATCGGGTTGCCCGGCGGGTTGTCGACCAGGCCGTCGGCCCAGACGGCGGACGTCAACACGCCCGAGCCCTGGTGGTTGAAAAGGTCGAGGCCGCCCCGCTCGTTGCGGCGCACCCGCAGGAATTCGCGCCGCCGGTCGGCTTTGGGCCAATCGAAATCGGCCCGCACCGGAACGCCCACCGGGTGCAGATCGTTCGCGCCCTGCAGCTTCAACAGCAAGGGCCGCACGGCCAGCAGGAAGGTCACGAAGCTGGACACCGGGTTGCCCGGCAGGCCGACGAACCAGGCCCAGGTCCCGGCTTGCCCGTATGCGTCTGTGCCCGCCGCGTTACCGGCTCGCACACGGCCAAACGCCAGCGGCTTGCCCGGCTTGATCGCCAGTTGCCACAGATCGAGCTGACCTTCTGCCTGCACGGCGGGCCGAAGGTGATCTTCTTCGCCGACCGACACGCCTCCGCTGGTGACGATCAGATCGTGCCCCTGTGCGGCGCGGCGCAGCGCTTCACGCGTGGCGCCGAGGTCGTCGGGCACGATGCCGAAATCGCTGCACTCGCAGCCCAGGCTCTGGATCAGACCGCGCAGCATGAAGCGATTGGAGTTATAGATCGCGCCGGGTCTCAGCGTCTCGCCGGGCATCGCCAACTCATCGCCGGTGGAAAACAAGGCCACCCGCGGCCGCCGCGTGACTTCGAGCGTCGCGGCACCGGCGGTGGCCGCCAGGCCCAGCGCCTGCGCGCTCAGGCGCTGGCCGCGCGGCAACGCGATCGCGTCTTTCGACAGGTCTTCACCACGCCGGCGAATCGATTGGCCAGGCTGCGGCTGCGCATGGATGCGCACCCGGCCATCGTCGAGCGCTTCACAAAGCTCCTGCATCACCACCGCATCGGCGCCCGCCGGCACCAGCGCCCCGGTGAAGATGCGCGCGGCCGAGCCGGTCTGCAAGGGCGCGCCGACCACGCCCGCCGCAATGCGCTGAGTCACCGGCAGCGCCACGCCACTGTCAGCGACGTCGGCACTGCGCAGCGCATAGCCGTCCATCGCGCTGTTGTCGGCCGGAGGCACGTCGACGATTGACCGCACATCGGCGGCCAACACGCGGCCCAGCGCATCGAAGGTCGACACATGCTCGGTCTGCGCCAGCGGCGTCACGGCGGCCAGCAAGCGGGCCTGTGCCTCGTCAAGCGTCAACAGTGGCGAAGACATCGGGCGGGCTGTAGTCATATCGGGAAGCGTCACTCAGCAGAAATTCAACGACCGCCTGGGCCTGGTTCAGATCGAGCACCGGCAGCGTGGCCGGCACCGGCAATTGCTGCGGGCTGTCGGTGGCGACAGCGACCACGAACGGGTCGTCGGGATAGCGCGCCGGCTCGCCCACTTCGGCACGCCAGACTTCGATGCGAGGCAGGTCGGCATGGCGAAAGCCTTCGACCAGCGCCCAGTCGCACACGCTCAACTCAGCCAGCAGCTGATGAACCGAGGCGTCCATCGGCGCTTCGTATTCACGCACCTTCGCCAATCGCCGGCTCGACGCCACAACCACCTCGAAGGCCCCGGCCTGGCGGTGCCGCCAGGAGTCTTTGCCGGGGTGGTCGATGTCGAAATCATGGTGCGCATGCTTGACGACCGACACCCGCAATCCCTGAGCCCGCAGCCTGGCAATCACCTGCTCCATCAGCGTGGTCTTGCCGGAACCTGAATACCCGCTGAAGCCGACGACCTTCATGGGCAGCGCATCAGACTTTGTCAGCGATGTAGGCCTTGACGGCAGCCACATCGACCGGCATCACGCTGAAACGCTTCGGCAAGGCCTCGATGCCTTGCAGTGCGGCCGGCCGGCCCGGCACCTGACCCAGCGCTTCAACAATGGTTTCGGCGAACTTCGCCGGCAGCGCCGTCTCCAGCACGATCATCGGCACGTGCGGCTCGATGTGCTCGCGGGCGACCTTCAGGCCATCGGCGGTGTGGGTGTCGATCATCACACCGCTGTGCTGCCAGGTCGCCCGGATCGTCGCCAGTCGATCGGCATGCGTGCTGTGTCCGGAGACGAAGCCGTAGTCGGCGATGCGGGCGAATTCTTCGGCGCTCAGCTGGAAGAAGCCTTGCTGTTCGACCTGCGTCTTGAAGAGTTCACGCGTGCGTGCGCCATCGCGGCCCAGCAGGTCGAACACGAAGCGCTCGAAGTTCGAGGCCTTCGAGATGTCCATCGACGGGCTGGAGGTCTCGAAGGTTTCGGCGCTGCTGCGCACGCGGTAGATGCCGGTGCGGAAGAACTCATCGAGCACGCGGTTCTCGTTGGTTGCCAGCACCAGGTGCTTGATCGGTAAACCCATCATGCGCGCCACATGGCCGGCGCAGATGTTGCCGAAATTGCCCGAGGGCACCGCAAAGCTGACCTGCGGCGGCTGCGCCGGATCGGCGCCAGCGACGGCTTCTTCGGTGGCCTGGAAGTAGCCCGCAAAGTAATAGACAACCTGCGCCAGCAGCCGCGCCCAGTTGATCGAATTGACGGTGCCGATCTTGTAGCGGCGCTTGAATTCGAGGTCGTTCGAGACCGCCTTGACGATGTCCTGGCAGTCATCGAACACGCCTTCCACCGCAATGTTGTGGATGTTGGCGTCTTGCAGGCTGAACATCTGCGCTTGCTGGAACGCGCTCATGCGGCCATGCGGGCTGAGCATGAATACGTTGACGCCTTGCTTGCCGCGCATCGCGTATTCGGCCGCGCTGCCGGTGTCGCCCGAGGTCGCTCCGAGGATGTTGAGCTTCTCGCCACGCCGGCCCAGTTCGTACTCGAACAGGTTGCCCAGCAACTGCATCGCCATGTCCTTGAAGGCCAACGTCGGGCCGTTCGACAGGCCTTGCAGGTAAAGGCCGGGTGATAGCGCCTTCAGCGGCGTGATCGCGTCGGTGCCGAAAACCCCTCGTGTGTAAGTGCGTTCGACGATGCTGCGCAGGTCATGCGGCGCAATGTCATCGATGAAGTACGACAAGATCTCGAAGGCCAGGTCGGCGTACGACTTGCCGCGCCACTGAGACAGCGTCGCCACGCCGATCGGCGGGTAATGCGTTGGCAGATAGAGGCCGCCATCGGGCGCCAGGCCTTCGAGCAGGATGTCGGAGAAGCCGCGCGCTGCGGGCCCTCCAGCAGCAGCATCGCCGCGGGTACTGAGGTACTTCATGGATGAATCTTTGATCAGCAGAGTTCTTCTTTGCGGATGCGCACGATCGGCGCGAGCACCGTTGGCAGCGCCTGCATCTCGGCGAGCGCCTCGTTCATGCGGCCTTCGACGGTGTTGTGGGTCAGGATGATCACGTCGGGCGGCGCGCCAACGGCCCGACCGCAGCGCACCGCATTGTCGGCATCGGGGCGCTGCAGCAGCGCATCGATCGAGATGTCGTGTTCGGCCAGGATGCCGGTGATGCGTGCCAGCACGCCCGGCTGGTCGGCCACCTTCAGGCGCAGGTAAAACGAGGTCACGACATCGCTGATGTCCAGGATCGGCGTGCTGGCAAGCTGGTTGGACTGGAATGCGAGGTGCGGCACGCGGTGGTCGGGGTCGGCAGTGTGAAGCCGCGTCACGTCCACCAGATCGGCGACGACCGCCGAAGCCGTGGGCTCCGAGCCGGCGCCTTTGCCGTAATAGAGCGTGGTGCCGACCGCGTCGCCCTGCACCATCACCGCGTTCATCGCACCTTCGACATTCGCGATCAACCGCTTGCTCGGCACCAGCGTCGGGTGCACGCGCAGCTCGATGCCGCCCACACCACCGGTGGCGGCCAGATCGTCGCGGCGCTTCGTGATGCCCAGCAGCTTGATGCGATAGCCGAGCTGTTCGGCGTAAGTAATGTCGGCCGCCTGCAGCCGGGTGATGCCCTCGACATAAGCCCGGTCGAACTGCACCGGCACGCCGAACGCGATCGCGCTCATGATCGTTGCCTTGTGCGCCGCGTCGACGCCTTCGATGTCGAAGGTCGGGTCGGTTTCGGCATAGCCCAGACGCTGCGCTTCCTTCAGCACGACTTCGAAGTCGTGCCCCTTGGCGCGCATCTCCGACAGGATGAAGTTGGTGGTGCCATTGATGATGCCGGCGATCCATTCGATGCGATTGGCGGTCAGCCCCTCGCGCAGCGCCTTGATGATCGGAATGCCACCGGCCACCGCCGCCTCGAACGCGACCATCACGCCCTTCTGGCTTGCGGCGGCAAAAATCTCGGTGCCATGCACCGCGAGCAAGGCCTTGTTGGCCGTCACCACATGCTTGCCGGCAGCAATGGCCTTCAGCACCAGGTCTTTCGCACGCGTGGTGCCGCCGATCAGTTCGACCACGATGTCGACGCCCGGGTCGGTGACGACCGCGTCGAAATCTTGCGTGATCGTCACCGCATCACCCAACGAGGCACGTGCCTTCGCGATGTCGCGTGCAGCGACCTGCGCCACTTCGATGCCACGCCCGGCACGGCGGCGGATCTCTTCCTGGTTGCGCTTGAGCACCTGAACGACGCCGCTGGCAACGACGCCTGCGCCCAGAAGGCCGATGTGGATGGGTTTCATAGAGTGAAGCTCGACTGGGTCAGCGGGTCAAAGGGCGTGGCGGCGGCGGTATTGATCGAGGAAGCGGGCAATTCGGCCAATCGCTTCGGTAAGGTCATCCGAGTTCGGCAGAAACACCAGCCGGAAGTGATCGGGCGAGATCCAGTTGAAACCGGTGCCCTGAACGATCAACACCTTTTCTTCGGCCAGCAGGTCATAGGCGAATTGCCGATCGTCCGCGATCGGATAGACCTTCGGGTCGAGCCGCGGAAACATGTAGAGCGCGGCCTTCGGCTTCACGCAGGTGACGCCGGGAATGTCGGTCAGCAGCTTGTGGGCCAGGTCGCGCTGGCGGCACAGCCGGCCGGTGGGCGCGACCAGATCGCGAATGCTTTGGTAGCCACCCAGCGCTGTTTGAATCGCGAGCTGACCCGGCGTGTTCGCGCACAGGCGCAGCGAGGCCAGCATGTTCAGGCCTTCGATGTAATCACGCGCATGGCGCTTCTCGCCGGAGACCACCATCCAGCCGGCGCGGTAGCCGCAGGCACGGTAGTTCTTCGACAAGCCGTTGAAGGTCACGAACAGCACGTCGTCAGCCAGCGAGGCCATGCTGGTGTGGGTGTGGCCGTCGTACAGCGTCTTGTCGTAGATCTCGTCGACGAAGACCACCAGTTGATGCTGGCGCGCCACCTCGATGATCTCGAGCAGCACGCTGTCCGGGTACAGCGCGCCGGTCGGGTTGTTCGGGTTGATCACGACGATGCCGCGGGTGTTGGGCGTGATCTTCTTTCGGATGTCGGCGACATCCGGCATCCAGTCGGATTGCTCGTCGCACAGGTAATGAACCGGCGTGCCTCCCGACAGCCCGGCAACCGCCGTCCACAGCGGGTAATCGGGCGCGGGAATCAGCACCTCATCGCCATCGTTGAGCAAGGCGTTCAAGCTCATGGCAATCAGCTCAGACGCGCCGTTACCGAGGTAGACGTCGTCGACGGCAACACCGTGAATGCGCTTCTCCTGCGTGTAATGCACCACCGCCTTGCGTGGCGCGAACAGGCCTTTGCTGTCGGTATAGCCGGCCGCATTGGGCAGGTTGCGGATCATGTCCTGCACGATCTCATCGGGCGGCTCGAGGCCGAAAGCCGCCACGTTGCCGATGTTCAGCTTGATGATCTTCTGGCCCTCTTCTTCCATCTGCCGGGCTTTTTCAAGCACCGGCCCGCGGATGTCATAAGCCACGTTGGCCAATTTGCCGGACTTGACGATGGGCTTCAAAGAGGTCTCCTGTACGGCGCAAAGCCTACAATTTAAACATACGGCCCCGCAGCGTCCGCGTCCACAGGGGCCTTCATTCTCCAGGTGTCCGCATTGAAGCTTCAAGCAGATCGAATCGAAGGCGTGAACGTCATCTCCGGGCTCATTCCGGATGCCGTCTCGGTGAACGGCGTGCCGTATCGGCATGGCATCGTCATCCCATGGGAAGGGCCTGTCAACGCATGGGGTGCTGACGGCTTCGATGCACTGACAGCTGCCGACTTCGCGCAATTGGCCGAATGGATGCCCGAGCTGGTG
The DNA here is from genome assembly GCA_964242145.1 of uncultured Rhizobacter sp. Classification (GTDB taxonomy): domain Bacteria; phylum Pseudomonadota; class Gammaproteobacteria; order Burkholderiales; family Burkholderiaceae_C; genus Rhizobacter. The sequence goes on along the minus strand of CAXTCD010000086.1, from coordinate 14,579 downwards.
ATCTTCGGCAGCGGCCAACGCCTGCGTTTTCCACCGGCGCCGCTGCTGCGGCCCTTGATCGAAAAACGCATCGGCCTGGAGACGATGGACACCGCCGCAGCCTGCCGCACCTATAACGTTTTGGTCGGTGAAGGGCGCCGCGCGGTACTCGCTTTGCTTCTGGGCAGCAGCAGCTGACAGCAGGCAACCCCTACTTCGCACCTCACCACAGGCCTTCAATGTGAGGGCCTGCCCTTATAATCGCTGGCTACGCCTGACGAGGCGCAACTCTCAGAATCTTCATGACGCCAGCCCTCAACAAACCCCTCCCGGAATTTGAAGCGCTCGCAACCGGTGGCGTGAAGTTCACGCCACAGGCCTTCGCGGGCCAAATCGTCGTCTTGTATTTCTATCCGAAGGACAACACGCCCGGTTGCACCACCGAGGCGATGCAGTTCCGTGATCGTCATAAAGACTTCGTCAAAGCTGGCGCCGTGGTCTTTGGCGTTTCCCGCGACAACATGAGCTCGCATGACAAGTTCAAGCAGAACCTTGAATTGCCTTACGAACTCATCGCTGACACCGAAGAGAAACTGTGTCACATGTTCGGCGTGGTCAAGAACAAGATCATGTACGGCAAGAAGGTCAAAGGCATTGAGCGCAGCACCTTCCTGATCGACGCCAACGGCGTGCTCGCCGAAGAATGGCGTGGCATCAAAGTCGCAGGCCACGTCGATGACGTCCTGGAGGCAGTCAAAGGCCTGAAAGGCGAGTGAACCTCGGCCTGCGAGCCGACTGAGAGACATCCCAAGCCGGCCTCGCGCCGGCTTTTTCGTGGTACCACCGACGGTCGGCTCGGGCTTCAACACATGGTTGAGGCATCAACACAGATGTGCATAATGGGTCATGAATTTGAGTTGTGAATCGTGCACCTTCAGCTTCGAGCCGCCCAGGCAACTGTGCGGCTTTTTTGTTTCTCAGCCCACCTGAACAGCCCATGCCACTACCCAAGCCGCCTGCCAAACGAGCCGCCCTCCTCACCCCCGCCGACTTCGAATCCCAGGCCGCGCCCAAGCCGGGCAAACGAACTCAGAAACACGCCGCCGCCGAGCCCGCGCCCCGGCTGATGGAGTTGCATGAACCGGTGGGCGAAGCCGCTCCGGTCATCGTGGCCAAAGTGATTTCGCCGCCCGCCGCGCCCGTGGTAGCCCGCGCGCCGGTCGCTCAACCCAAACGGCGCAAGCCCCGCCACACCGGCCCGGCCAAGCTCTTCGTGCTCGACACCAATGTGTTGATGCACGACCCGATGAGCTTGTTCCGCTTCGAAGAGCATGACGTCTACCTGCCGATGATCACGCTCGAAGAGCTGGACGATCACAAGAAGGGCATGTCGGAAGTCGCCCGCAATGCCCGCCAGGTCAGCCGTGATCTCGACGCGCTGGCCGCCAGCCTGTCCGATAAGGCCGCCGCCGACATGGCCGATGGCCTGCCACTGAACCACACCGGCCATCGTGATGCCGGCGGCAAACTCTACTTCCAGACCAGGCTGGTCGACGTGAAGCTGCCGGCCGGCCTGCCCCAGGGCAAGGCCGATAACCAGATTCTGGGCGTCGTGCAGGCGCTTCGCGAGCAGCAGCCCAGCCGCGAAGTGGTGCTGGTGTCGAAAGACATCAACATGCGCATCAAGGCGCGCGCGCTCGGGCTGGCTGCCGAAGACTATTTCAACGACAAGACGCTCGATGACGGCGACCTGCTCTACACCGGCGTGCAGGCGCTGCCAGCCGATTTCTGGGAGCTGCATGGCAAGACCATGGAGAGCTGGAACCAGGGCGGCCTGACCTATTACCGCATCAGCGGGCCGCTGGTGCCTTCGCTGCTGATCAACCAGTTCGTCTACCTCGAAGCGCCAGGCGCAGCGCCGCTTTACGCCAAGGTCACCGAAATCACCGGCAAGACGGCGGTGCTGCGCACGATGCGCGAATACACCCATCAGAAGAACGCCGTGTGGGGCGTGACCGCCCGCAACCGCGAACAGAACTTCGGCCTGAACCTGCTGATGGACCCGGAGTGCGACTTCATCACCCTGACCGGCACGGCCGGCACCGGCAAGACCCTGATGACCTTGGCCGCCGGGCTGAGCCAGGTGATGGACGAACGCCGCTACACCGAGATCATCGTCACGCGCGTCACCGTGCCGGTTGGTGAAGACATCGGCTTTCTGCCCGGTACCGAAGAGGAAAAGATGGGTCCGTGGATGGGCGCACTCGACGACAACCTGGAAGTGCTGTCCAAGACCGATGGCGCCGCGGGCGAATGGGGCCGTGCGGCCACCAATGATCTGGTGCGCAGCAAGATCAAGATCAAGAGCCTGAACTTCATGCGCGGGCGCACCTTCCTGAACAAGTTCGTGATCATCGATGAGGCTCAAAACCTGACGCCGAAACAGATGAAGACCTTGATCACCCGCGCCGGCCCCGGCACGAAGATCGTCTGCCTGGGCAACCTCGCGCAGATCGACACGCCTTATCTGACCGAAGGCAGCTCCGGCCTCACCTATGCCGTCGATCGCTTCAAAGGTTGGCCGCATTCGGGCCACGTGACGCTTGCGCGCGGCGAGCGGTCACGGCTCGCAGACTTTGCCTCCGAAGTCTTGTGAATCTGGAAGCGCGCAGCGACTCATGCGCTGCGCGCTTTTCTGACATGGAAAGAGGGGTGCGGTCGCGAAGCGACGGCTTGATGACCTTCCTCGATTCTGCCTGACCTCACTGACAGATCGGCTTCTGGTCCAGGCTTTCCGCCGATAACCATCCAAAACATAACCTACCATCAACGCGGCGGGTCAATTTAGAATTGACCTCGGCAGCAAGCGACCTCGGTTGGCTGTTCATGCCGACAGCCTCGCCAGGCTTGGCGGTGAGTGGTGAATTTCTGAAAACGTTCGCGATGCAGCCATCGACGCAGCGTTGCCGCCGTTTCGTGCGGGCTCCAAGCGTGGCCAATGAGAATCGAGAATGGAGAATCGGGCACGGCCGGTCGATGGATCGGCAGGCTCACCGAGAAGACGGCAGCGCAGGCGCTGCCACTCTTCAACAAGGATCAGTTGGCGGGCTGCTGCCCGGCTCTGCCGGCGGCATCGGTGGCAGGCGCGTCGTTCGGCTCCTGCGCGCCATCGTCATCTGGCTGACCGACCTTGCGGCCTGCCTTTTCCTTCACTTTCTCTTCCTTCTTTTTCTTCTTGGCCAGTTCCCGCTGGCGCTTCTCGAACGAATAATTTGGCTTGGCCATGGGCCGTCCTTCCTTGAGATCATGTGGATAAGAGCGATAGGCGCGAGGTTACGCGCTTTTCGGTGGGTGGCCCCCCAGGGAATATCAGAAAGTCAGGGTCTTCACCCCCTGGCGGGTACCCAGCAGGCAAACACGGGCCTTGTTGCGGGCAAAGATGCCTACCGTCACCACACCGGGCCATTGGTTGATGTCGCGCTCCATCGCCGCCGGGTCGGTGATCGACAGCCCGCGCACATCGAGGATCTGGCATCCGTTATCGGTAAGCACGCCGGCACGCAACACAGCATCACCGCCCAGCGCCTTCAATCGCCGCGCCACCTGCGCCGCCGCCATCGGAATCACTTCCACCGGCAAGGGAAAGCGGCCGAGCGTGGTCACGAGTTTCGACTCATCGGCGATGCAGATGAATCGCTCGGCCATGTCGGCAACGATCTTCTCGCGCGTGAGCGCCGCACCGCCGCCCTTGATCATGTAGCCGCGGTGATCGATCTCATCGGCCCCGTCGATGTAGACCGGAATGCCGGCCACAGCATTGCTATCGAGCACCGCGATGCCATGGACGCGCAAGCGTTCGCTGCTCTTCTCGCTGCTCGACACCGCGCCGGCGATGCGGTCCTTGATGCCGGCCAGCGCATCGATGAAGCAATTGACCGTCGAGCCGGTACCGACACCGACAACACTGCCCGGCACCACGTGCGCGAGGGCGGCCTGTCCAACCAGTTGCTTCAGTTCATCTTGGGTCATGGGAAGAAGGGGCAAGCCCTTTGCGACAATCCCGCATTATCCAAGACGCCCGCCGGCTCATCACCGCGCCCTCACGCATGCCGCTCGTTCCCTATGCCCTCACCCGCCCCTTCCTCTTTGGCCTCGACCCGGAACAGGCGCATGAACTGACGCTGAACGCACTGGCCCGCATCCAGCACACGCCCTTGATCTGCGCGGTCTCGCAGAAGCGCATCAACGACCCGGTGACGGTGGCTGGCCTCAGGTTCCCGAATCGCATCGGCCTGGCCGCAGGCCTCGACAAGAACGGCCGCTGCATCGATGCGTTCGGCGCGATGGGCTTCGGCTTCGTGGAGGTCGGCACCGTCACGCCGAAGGCGCAGCCCGGCAATCCGAAGCCGCGCATGTTTCGCCTGCCGCAGGCCGAAGGCCTGATCAACCGCCTCGGCTTCAACAATGAAGGCCTGGATGCTTTCATCGCCAACGTCAAGCGCAGCCGCTTTCGCAGCCGCGGCGGCATCCTCGGGCTGAACATCGGCAAGAACGCCGCGACACCGATCGAGCGCGCGGTCGACGATTACCTGATCGGCCTCGATGGCGTGTATGCCCATGCCGATTACGTGACGATCAACATCTCGTCGCCAAACACCAGCAACCTGCGCGCGCTGCAAAGCGACGACGCGCTCGAAGCCTTGCTGGGCGCCATCCAGCAGCGGCGCAGCGAGCTGACGCAGCAGCAGGGCCGGCGCGTGCCAATCTTTGTGAAGATCGCGCCCGACCTCGATGAAACACAGGTGCAGGCGATCGCCGCTACTTTGAAGAAGACCGACATCGACGGCCTGATCGCAACCAACACAACCATCGCACGCGACAAGGTGCAGCACCTGCCGCGCGGCAACGAGTTGGGCGGCCTGTCAGGCGCCCCGGTGTTCGAGGCCAGTAACCGCGTGATCCGCCAATTGCGGGCCGCGCTCGGTGCTGGCTTTCCGATCATCGGCGTGGGTGGCGTGATGAGCGGCGCCGATGCGCAAGCCAAGATCGCCGCCGGGGCCGACGTGGTCCAGCTGTACACCGGCTTCATCTATCACGGCCCGCAGCTGATCACCCAAGCTGCCACCGCCATGGCCGCCAAGCGCTGACGGCATGGAGCCCTCGAGCGAACAGCTGGCGATCCAGAACTCTGACGATTCCACGATCATCGTTGCGGCCAATGCCGGTGCCGCCAAGACCACGACGCTGGCCTTTCGCATTGCCGAGGGCCTGCGTCGCGGCATTGCGCCCTCGCGCATCATTTCACTCACCTACACCGAGCCGGCACGGCGCGCGCTGCGGTCGGCGCTGACAAAGATCGGCCTGTCGAGCGCCGCCTGTGACGGCCTGTGGATCGACACCTTCGAAGGCTTCTCACGCCGCCTGTTGAAAAAGTTCGATGGCGACCAACCCGGCGAAGCGGTGCCGGTAGCGTCTGCGCCCGAAGCGCTTGCGCCTTATGTCTGGCAGGCGGTGGAAGCGCTGCGCGAGGCACAGGAGCAGCGCTGGGACGACCACCTGCACCTGCCGCATGAATCGCATGCCGACAGCAGCTTCGTCGAACGGTTTCTGAAGCAGGCCTCGCGCATCAAAGGCATGCTGGCGCTCGATCGTGCCCTGATGGATGAGCGGCGTCTCGACCCCGACCTGGCAATCGACCTGAACGCCGACTACACCTTGCTGCGGCTGCAGTTGGCCTATGAGGCGATCCGCCGCCCGCCGGGCGCCGACAGGCCGCGCTTTCGCGGCATCGGCGACGCCACCTATGACCTCGCCCGGCTGATCAGCGATCTGGACGGCGGCGTGTCGATCGACGATCTGCCCGGCTGGCCTCATCAGACCTCGGCGGTGATGGTCGATGAGATGCACGACCTGAACCGCGCGATGTTCACCGTGCTCTGCGCCTTGCTGCGCCCGCGCTCGGTGTACTTCTGCGGCGTCGGTGATGCAGACCAGGTGATTCACGCCGCCGACGGCGCTGAGCGATTCTTCATGGAGCAGGCGCTGCCGCTGGAGACGACCCGGCGAGTGCATTCGCTGCCGCTTACGCGCACCCATCGCTTCGGTAGCGACATCGCGCAGGCTGCAGGCCGCTTCGCCAACAAGCCCTATCAATCGGTGGCCGGCCTGAGCAGTACCCGGGTCCATTTGAAATACGGCGCCGGGCACGGCAACACCTGCCATCAACAGGTCACGCAGCTGGCCGCGCAGTGGCGCGCCGGCAAACGCAAGATGAGCGATTTCGCCGTGCTGCTGCGCCATGCAGCGCAATCGGTGCCGATCGAAAACGCCTTGCTCGATGCTGAGATTCCTTACGTCACGACCGGCTTTGACAGCTATCTGGTGCGGCCCGAAGTGCTGCTGGTGCGCGGGCTGATGGCGATCGCCCAACACAATTTCGATGCGATCCATAACCCGGACACCCGCAAGCTGATCGTGCAGGAGGTGGTGTTCTTTTGCGGCGTGACCCTCGACTTTGCCGACGACGCCGACGAATCGCCGGCCAGCCGCCTGAAGGAAGCGATGCGGCATGTCAGCGGCGAGCCTTCGGCGCTCGCCTCGTTCTTCGAACATCAGGTACTGAAGAACGCCTCGCCATCGACCATTCCACGACTCAAACGCGCGCTTGAAATTTTGCAGGCACCACCGCAGCCATCGACCTTCTCCGACTTTCTGGCTGCGCTGGACATCCGCCGCTGGGCGCGCGAAGTGTGGGTCGAGCAGCAGCGGCATGAAGACGCCGTGGCCCACTTCGAAGGCCTGCGGCAAGCCGCCCATGCGTTCCGCTCGCCCGAGGCCTTCTTCCTGAGCCTGAACGCGGCCGAGCTGAAACAGCAGACGATGCGCAGGCAATCCAGTGCCTTCATGACCCTGGCCAGCGTGCCGTCAGTCAAGGGGCTGGAATTCGGCCACGTCGTGATTCCTTATCTCGAAGCAGGCCTGTTCCCGGCACAACTCGATGACACCGTGAGCGACGAGCGCGCGCTCTTCTATGTGGCAATGACGCGCGCCCGCGAGGCCTTGACCTTGCTGTCACCCCAAAACAAGCCGAGCCCGTTCATCGCCGAGATTGAGAACCTGCAAAGCTGAGCTGGCGCGGGCTCGGCGCGCAAGCGCCGTTCATCGATCATGGCGCAGCGACACCGCAGCGCCACGATCGGCTTGAGCCAGCGCTGAACGAGCTAGCGCTGAAGCGCACAGAAGCGCACAGAAGCCATGCCTACAGCGCATTGGCTGAGCGCATGAATCAAAGCAGCGGCACACCCGTTTTCGATTGCAGCTCGTCGCGCGTCACGCCCGGTGCGATCTCGACGATCTTCAAGCCTTGCGGCGTTACGTCCAGCACCGCGAGGTCGGTGATGATGCGGTTCACGACGCCCACGCCAGTCAGTGGCAAGGTGCATTGCGGGATGATCTTCAGGTCTTGCGTGCCGTCTTTTTTCTTTGCAACGTGCTCCATCAGCACCAGCACCCGCCCGACGCCGGCCACCAGGTCCATCGCGCCGCCCATGCCCTTGACCATCTTGCCGGGGATCATCCAGTTCGCGAGATCGCCGTTTGCGCTGACCTGCATCGCGCCCAGGATGCTCAGGTTGATCTTGCCGCCACGGATCATCGCGAAGCTGTCGTGCGAGCCGAAGATCGATGAGCCGGGGATGGTGGTGACGGTTTGCTTGCCAGCGTTGATCAGGTCGGCATCCACCTGATCCTCGGTCGGGAACGGGCCGATGCCCAGCATGCCGTTCTCGCTTTGCAGCCACACTTCGATGCCCGCAGGAACGAAGTTAGCCACCAGCGTCGGCAAGCCGATGCCCAAGTTCACATAAAAGCCGTCTTGCAATTCGGCGGCGGCCTTGACGGCCATTTGGTCGTGGGTCCAGGCCATGATCAAGCTCCTGCTTTCTCGGTGATCGTTCGTTTTTCGATTCGTTTCTCGGGCGCCGCGTTCAGCACGATGCGGTGCACATAGATGCCGGGCAGGTGAACCGCGTCGGGGTCGAAGGCGCCGATCTCAACGATCTCCTCGACTTCCACCACGGTGATCTTGCCGGCCATCGCGACCGCAGGGTTGAAGTTGCGCGCGGTGCGGCGAAAGATCAGGTTGCCGCTCTTGTCGGCCTTGTACGCCTTGCCCAGGCTGACCTCGGGCAACAGCGCCCGCTCCATCACATAAACCTCGCCATCGAACTCGCGCGTCTCTTTGCCTTCGGCCACCAGCGTGCCCACACCCGTCTTGGTGAAGAAGGCCGGAATGCCGGCGCCACCGGCGCGCAGCTTCTCGGCCAGCGTGCCCTGCGGCGTGAATTCGAGTTCGAGTTCGCCAGCCAGGTACTGGCGCTCGAACTCCTTGTTTTCGCCGACATAGCTCGAAATCATCTTCTTGATCTGCCGCGTCTCCAGCAACTGGCCGAGGCCGAAGCCGTCAACGCCCGCGTTGTTGGAAATCACCGTCAGGTTCGTCACCGCGCTGTCGCGCAGCGCACCGATCAGCGCCTCGGGAATCCCGCAAAGGCCGAACCCGCCAACGGCCAGCAACTGGCCATCCTTGACGATGCCTTTCAGCGCGTCTGCCGCACTGGCATACACCTTGTTCATTCGTATTTCTCCAGCTTCTTTTCAGATACTTGATGACCGCACAGGGTCGGCAAACAACACCGATCTGCCTGTTGCAGCCTACTACGCACCGCACGCCAAAACGCTTACGTAAATTCGCCTAAGGTGCATCCAGCAGGCAGCTCAGGCAGCCGCCGCAGAGAGATCTTCCAAGACTTTATTCAACGCATCGATGCGTAAGTCGAATTCACGCTCGAAGGTGTGCGTCAACGCGAACTCGCGCGCCTTCCAAGACATGGCATCGAGCAACCCCTCTTCAGCCAGCAGCCTTTGAAGATCATCGACAACAAGTTTGGGTTGTTTCGATGCAGACCAAAATCCGGCGCCGGATTGCTCACTCAGGCACCGCCACATGCGATGCCATATCCAACGATCGGCAGGCCGGAGCCGAACGACTCCAGGTAGCTGCATGAAGGATCGCCCTGGATGTGACAGCAGACAAAAACATCGAAGTCGCGCGCCAGCCCGATCAGTTCGGGATACGTCACTGCGTCATGAATGTAAATCCGCCCCTCACCTGATTCGTTAGCCAGTCGCTTCATCTGCTCGCCAAGACTGCCTGAGCCGTAGCAGTGCAGTTCGATGTCCAACCCCCGTGAAATTGCCTCCACGGCCACCTTGACGACGTCGATCGCGCCTTTCAAATGTTCATAGCGGCCCGAATAAAGCAGGCGCACCCGACGGCCGCGGATTCGATCCAACAAGCGAGTTTCAAGTACACGGTGCGGTATCACGATGTCGGCCGACATCCGTGAATCGAGGTAGAGCAGGCAATTGGCATTGAACCGACACAGTTCGTCATAGACCGGATAGCCATTGCAGTGCACGCCAGCAGCAAGCTTTACGTCGACCAGCGTTCTCGTGGCATGCCGCCATGTCACCCTGGCCGAGCGCGCGGCTTTGCGAAAAATCGATGAGACGCGCAGGCGTGACACGATGATCTGCGTCTGAAGATCATATTCATCGACATGGATATAAGGCACGCCATGCAAACGAGCCAAAACGGCACCGCCCATGTCTGTGCCATAGACCGACGCGCTGCTTGCGATTTGCTTCTCCAGCAAGGGCGTCTGATCAGGCAAGGGTTGCTGGTTCTTATCGGTCTTGATCGTCAACACCTGATAAGGCAACTCGTCACAACGAAGCTCAACCATGTCCATCGCGTGTGGCCCTGCCGTCTGCGGGTGGACCGTTGCCAACGGCGTGCGAATAGACTCGGCGTAGCACAGCATTCCGATGTGAAACTTGCGGTCGACCCGAAACACGCCCCCGTCAACGCTGGCCGAGTTGGAATGGATCATCGTGAGCATGCGGGCTACTCCGAAGGTGCAATTTCGTTTGAATGAACAGGGGCGTCGCCGATCTTCGTCAAGCGACCGAGGCGGGCTGCTCCGTCAGTGGAACGAAATGTCACGCGGGTTGAGCGGGCCAGGCTGCACTGCATGGCGCAGTTGGAAATCCGGCAGCCAAGCCAGTCTACAACGCATCTTTCATTTTCAGGTCGATCGTCTACCTCTTCAGGCGACCGTATCACCCATGACCATGATCCAGCCAGTATCGGCAGACTACCGCACTGCCTTCGACCTCGCCCCGTTGGGCCTGGTGCTGTCGCGCCATCGGCTGATGGTGGACTGCAATCGGCAAATGCTGCTGATGTTCGGTGCGCAGCGCGAGCAGGTGATCGGGCAATCGTTCGAGATGCTTTACCCGACGCATGACGAGTTCGAGCGCACCGGCGAGCGCATTGTCGCGCGCCTCGATGCCGGCGGTTGGTACGCCGACGAGCGGGTGATGCGGCGCGCCGGCGGGCCGCAGGCAGGCGAGCTGTTCTGGTGCCATGTGTCGGGCCGGGCGCTGAACCCCAGCGAGCCGCACGCCGAAGGCATCTGGAGCTTCGAGGATTTGTCTTCGCGGCGCAGCCTGAAGGTGGAGCTGACCGCGCGTGAACGCGAAATCGCGGCCTTGCTGATCGAAGGGCTGACCAGCAAGTTGATCGGCAAGCGGCTGGGCATCAGCCCGCGCACGGTCGACGTCTACCGCGCCCGCCTGATGCGCAAGTACGCGGCGGCCAGCACCACCGATCTGGTCTACAAGCTGCTGAGCGTCTGACCGGGCGCCGCCGTGGGCTCGCCGGCCGGCGATGGCGCAGCCGCGTCACGGCTGACGCCGAGTTCTCGGTACAGCCCATCGACCAGGCGACGCAGCTCGTCGATCTCGTGCTGCATCGCCAACTGCCGGGCCTTCAGCGCCGCAAGTTCGCTGGTCGCAACGAAGTCGTCCGAATGCGGCGCCACCGGCATGGCGCTGACATCGACCGCACCGCATAGCAGCTGCGCCCAACGGGCTTCGCGGGCACCGGGCGCGCGCGGCAGCTTGACGACCATCGGCCCGCCTTTCTCGGTCGGCCGATCGGCCAGTTCTTCGAGAAAGCCTTCGACCGATGAGAGATCGGCAAAGCGGTGCAGCCGTTCGCTGTTGGTTCGCAGCTCGGACGTGGTCTGCGGCCCGCGCAGCATCAGCACGGCCAGCAGCGCGACCGATTGCGATGGCAGGCCGAGCGCTCGGCCCATGTTGTGTTCGTAGCGTGCCACCCGCGAGCCGCTCGATTCGAACGACAGGTGCAGCGACTTCAACGCATCGGCCGCGCTTTGCACCTCGGCTTCGGTGGCGTTCATCACCGGGTCTCGCGCCGTCTTCTGGTTGCAGCCGGCCACCAGAGAATTGAGCGACAGCGGGTAGCTGTCCGGCACGGTATGCGCCTTCTCGATGAGCACGCCCAGCACGCGAGCCTCCAGCAGCGACAGGTCACGCATGAGCGCTGATTCCCTTCATCCCGCATCCATTCATCGGTTGAGACCCGTCGGACCGACCCTTTGGCGCGCTGCGCATCAAAGCGCAAACCCGTCATCGGCTTCGATCACCGCGCCATTGACGAAATGGCTTTCATTCGAGCACAGCAGCATCAACACGGCATCCAGGTCTTTGGGCTGGCCGATGCGCTTGCGAGGCGTGCTGGCAATGAGCTTCTGTCCATGCTCCGTCTGCCACACATGGTGGTTGATCTCGGTGTCGATGTAGCCGGGGCAGATGGCATTCACGTTGATGCCGTAGCGGCCCCACTCCAGCGCCATCGCTCGCGTCATGTGCACCACCGCCGCCTTGCTCATGCCATACACGCCGAGTTGGCCGAACGCCTTCAGCCCGGCGGCCGATGCGATGTTCACGATGCGCCCGCCAGTGAAGGTGCCGGGCGCCGCGCCCTTGGCCCGCGCCAGCATGCGCTTTCCAACTTCCTGGGCCACGAAGAACGCGCCTTTGGTGTTGGTGTCGAAGACGTAGTCGAAATCTTCCGGCGTCACTTCGGTCAGCTTCTGCGTCGTGCTAACGCCGGAGTTGTTGACCAGGATGTCGATGCTGCCCATCTCGGTCTCGGCATGGGCAACGGCGGCCTTGATGCTGTCGTGGTCGGTCACGTCAAGTGCCACCACATGGGCATCGCCACCCGATGCCTCGATCTCTGCGCGCAACGCCTTCAAGCGCTCGACGCGCCGGCCGGTCAGAACCACGGCCGCTCCGGCGCTCGCCAATGTCTTTGCGAACTGCGTGCCGAGACCACTCGACGCACCCGTCACCAATGCCACGCGGCCGGCCAGATCGATGCTGTAGCTCATGGGTTCATCTCCTTGGAATTCGATGTTGCCGATGAAGATAGCACGCGTGCGCACGCCTTCGGCGACACAGCCCCTGAGCGGGCAGGCCCACAGAAACGAACGATCGTTCGTTTATGAAAAGCATCCCATTAGAATCCTGCCCTGCCCATTGAAGGAGACTCCATGACATCCGCCGAAATCCTTGCTCAATACGGTCCGCGTGAAGCCATGGAATACGACGTGGTGGTGGTCGGCGGCGGCCCGGCGGGCTTGGCCACGGCGATCCGCCTGAAGCAGCTTTCGGCAGCGCAGGGGCACGAGGTGTCGGTGGTCGTGCTCGAGAAAGGTTCCGAGCCTGGCGCGCACATCCTGAGCGGTGCGGTGATGGACCCGAAGGCGCTGAGCGAGCTGATCCCCGACTGGAAGGAAAAAGGCGCGCCGCTGAACCAGCCCGTGACCGGTGATCAGCTGCTGTGGCTCACGCGCGATGGCGCGTTTGACACGCCCAAGCTGCTGATCCCGAACAACTTCCACAACGATGGCAACTACGTCATCAGCCTGGGCAACGTGGTGCGCTGGCTGGGCCAGCAGGCCGAGGCGCTGGGCGTCGAGATCTTCCCCGGCTTTGCAGCGGCCGAAGTGCTTTACAACGAAGACGGCAGCGTCAAGGGCGTGGCCACCGGCAACCTCGGCATCGGCAAAGACGGCCAGCCCAGCGACCACTTCCAGCTCGGCATGGCGCTGCATGGCAAGTACACCGTGTTTGCCGAAGGCTCGCGCGGCCACCTCGGCCGCCAGCTGATCGCCAAGTACCACCTTGATGAAGGCAAGGACCCGCAGGCTTATGCGATCGGCGTCAAGGAACTCTGGGAGATCGACCCCAGCAAGCACCAGCCCGGCCTCGTCGTTCATACCGCCGGCTGGCCGATGAAAGACGACACCTATGGCGGCGGCTTTCTTTATCACCTCGAAAGCAACCAGGTCACGCTCGGCCTCGTCACCGGGCTGAACTACAGCAACCCGTGGCTGAGCCCGTTCGACGAGATGCAGCGCTGGAAGACGCACCCGCGCATCAAGGCTTTCCTCGAAGGCGGCAAGCGCATCAGCTATGGCGCACGCGCGATCACGACCGGCGGCTTGATGAGCCTGCCGAAAGCAGTGTTCCCGGGTGGCGCGTTGATCGGCTGCGACGCGGGTTACCTGAACGGCGCACGCATCAAGGGCAGCCATGCGGCGATCAAGAGCGGCATGCTGGCGGCGGAGGCGGCCTTTGCCGCCGTGGCCGCGGGGCGCCAGCACGATGAGCTCGCTGCTTATCCGCAGGCTTTCGACAAGAGCTGGCTGCGCGAAGAACTCGAAGCGTCGAAGAACTTCAAGTCGTGGTTCAAGTACGGCAACCTGGTTGGCGGGTTGATGGTCGGCATCGAGCACTGGCTGCTGCCGCGCCTGGGCGTGAAGACGCCGCCCTGGTCACTGCACCGCGACAAGCCCGATCACACTTACCTGAAGCCGGCAGCCGACTGCCCGCAAATCATCTACCCGAAGCCCGACGGCAAGATCACCTTCGACCGGCTGTCCAGTGTCTTCATCAGCAACACCAACCATGAAGAGCAGCAACCGGCCCACCTGACGCTGAAGGACAACAGCGTGCCGGTGAAGATCAACCTCGCCAAATACGCCGGCCCCGAAGCCCGCTACTGCCCGGCCGGCGTCTATGAGTTCGTCAAGAACGAAGACAACAGCGACCGGCTGCAGATCAACGCGCAGAACTGCGTGCACTGCAAGACTTGCGACATCAAAGATCCAACGCAGAACATCGTCTGGGTCACGCCCGAAGGCGGCGGCGGACCCAACTACGGCAGCATGTGATTGATCGTGCGCCGCCCCGGGCCTGGTCGCCCCGGCCGCTGCAAACGCGGTTGCCTGGCAGCGCGAGTGGCCCTCGCAGCCAGGCCTTCCGCGCCACCTGAATTTTCTGTGTCAGCCCGGTGATCAGGAGTTGGGCGCGCGGGAGCTGGGCGCAGCATCAGCTTTGCTTCTGATAAGCCCGCACCCAATCAATCTTCAGTGATTGAGGTAGCGACAGCTCGTCGATGCCATGGCGGCCCGCCCATTCGCCACCCACGGCCAAGTTCAGAAGAATGTGCGCCTGGCCAGCGGTCACGCCATCGACGTAGTGCCAGAGGTAGGTGCGGGTGTAGATCTTCTTGCCATCCACGAACATCGAAACGCTGGTAGGCGTCCATTCGCAGCCGACGGTGTGCCAGTCATCGCTGAAATCGAACGGTGCCTGATAGA
>CAXTCD010000085.1:0-21320 GCA_964242145.1 uncultured Rhizobacter sp. | reverse complement strand
TGAACTTGCCGAAGGTGGTGATCACCGCCTGCTGCCCTTCCTGCACGATGAAGAAGCCACTCCCGGCCCAGATCAACACGATCACACCGGCAATCAGACTCACGCCGATGCCGGCATTCCTCATGTCGGGTTGGAAGTTAGGCCCACCGCTGTTGCCGGGACCATTCGGCCGTTGGCCACCGCCCTTGCCGCCGAACATGCCACTGAGCTTGCGATTGAAATCGCGCCACAACTCGTCCAGGTCAGGCGGGCCATCGCCTCGGCCGCCACTGTTGAAAACCCAATCCCGCCCTGTGAGGCGCAAGCGGGCCTGCGTACCCAGCCCGGAAATCAGGGCCCAGGCGGCAGCCGCTACGTCAGTCGCACGCACAGCGGCACCGCGGGACGTCGAGGATGAGGGACTCATGGTCATGGTGTAGTTAGAAATTTTGTGCCGAATCGGAGGGTTCATCGCTGTCCCATTGCTCTTGCGCAATTGGGGCCTCTTGCGTCGCATTCAAGTAGCCAGGCAATGCCCCCGCCACCGCTGCAGAAATCAAGCCGCGAAGCTCTGCCAAGCCGGTGCCGTGCAACGCGCTGACGAAGACTCGCGGCACGCGCACGCCCGCATCGAGCTCCAGCACATCGCTCAAGCCCAGCGGCCGCTGTGAATCCGCCAACTGATCGAACTTGTTATAGACAAGTACCTGTGGGATGCGATCGGCATCGATGTCACCCAGCACCCGCTGCACTTCGTCGATCTGCGCTTGCAGCACCGGGCTGGAAGCATCGACCACATGCAGCAACAGGTCGGCATCGGCCGCTTCCTGCAACGTCGCTTCGAAGGCTTCGACGAGCTTGTGCGGCAGATCGCGGATGAAGCCAACCGTGTCCGATAACGAAACCGAACGCGCCGCATCTTCGAGATAGAGCTGCCGCGTGGTGGTATCGAGTGTCGCGAAGAGCTGATCGGCCGCATAGGTGCGCGCCTTGACCAAGGCATTGAACAGCGTCGACTTGCCGGCATTGGTGTATCCGACGATCGAGACCCGGAACGTACCGCTGCGTTCACGCGATTTGCGCTGCGTGCCTCGCTGCCGTTTAACCTTTACCAGGCGCTCTTTGACGGCCTTGATGCGCTCGCCAATCATGCGGCGATCGAGTTCAATTTGCGCTTCACCGGGACCGCCTCGGTTGCCGATGCCACCGCGCTGGCGCTCCAGATGACTCCAGCGCCGAACGAGCCGCGTCGACAGGTATTGCAGCCGGGCCAGCTCGACTTGCAGCTTGCCTTCATGACTTTGAGCGCGCGCAGCAAAGATCTCCAGGATGAGCATCGTGCGGTCGGCCACGGCCACACCGAGATGCCGCTCCAGGTTGCGCTGCTGCGCGGGAGATAAGGCCTGATCGAAAATCACCGCCTCGGCCTGATGACCCAGCACCAAGGCCTTGATCTCATCGGCCTTGCCAGACCCGACGAACAGGGCTGGGTCTGGTGCCTTGCGACGAGCCGTCACACGAGCGACCGGCAGGTCGCCCGCAGACTCGGCCAGCAGCG
This sequence comes from uncultured Rhizobacter sp., assembly GCA_964242145.1. Taxonomy (GTDB): domain Bacteria; phylum Pseudomonadota; class Gammaproteobacteria; order Burkholderiales; family Burkholderiaceae_C; genus Rhizobacter. The sequence continues at coordinate 19,783 of CAXTCD010000085.1, read as the reverse complement.
CCAACTCATCGAGGTTTTCATCGAAATGGAAGCGCGAAGCGCTGCCGAAATCGACACCGACAAGAATGGCCCGCGGGAGGTCAACCGCCACCGAAGAGGCGGTGGGTGCCGGTGCAGTCAAGGTGTATGCCGTCTGGGCAATCGAGGAACCGGGCTCAGGTGGGCTCCGGGGTATCCGCGGCGTGGAAGTTCACCGCGCGGCCTGGAACCACGGTGGAGATGGCATGCTTGTAAACCATCTGCGTCACGGTGTTGCGAAGCAAAACCACATACTGGTCAAACGACTCGATGTGGCCCTGGAGTTTGATGCCGTTCACTAGATAGATCGACACCGGAACATGCTCCTTGCGAAGCAGATTCAGAAATGGGTCTTGTAGAAGCTGCCCTTTATTGCTCACGATATGCTCCGTGATGGAAAGTGAATGAGGTTGGCACATTAACACAGCACCGTGCGGCACTGAGTCATTCATCGGCAATTGACTTACTGTTTGTCGGTGAAGGGATTGTGGGACGAGCGCATCTCGATGCGCAGCGGTGTGCCGACCAGTTTGAAGTGCTCACGAAAGCGCCCTTCCAGGAAGCGCTTGTAGACGTCTGTCACGTGCTCCAGCGAGTTGCCGTGAATGATGATCAGCGGCGGGTTCATGCCGCCCTGATGCGCATAACGCAGCTTCGGCATGAAGGCACCGGCGCGCTTCGGCGTCTGGAATTCCACGGCTTCGAGCAAGAGGCGAGTTAGCACCGGCGTGCTCATCTTGCGCGTGGCCGACGCATGCGCATCGGCAATCGACTGCCAGACAGGGCCCAGGCCCTGGCGCTTGATGGCCGAGATGCGCAGCACGTTGGCGAACTTCAGGAACGCGAGCCGCGCCACGATCGAGCGCTCCAGCGTTTCGCGCTGGTAGTCATCGATGGCATCCCATTTGTTGATGGCCACCACGACCGCACGACCGCTCTCCAGGATATAGCCCGCGATGTGCGCGTCTTGTTCACTGACGCCTTGCGTCGCATCGATCATCAGCAGCACGACGTTGGCTTCGGCAATCGCCTGCAGCGTCTTGACCACCGAGAATTTCTCGATCGCCTCGAACACCTTGCCCTTGCGGCGCAGGCCGGCGGTATCGATCAATTCGAACTTCTGGCCATGCCGCTCGAAGGGCACGCTGATCGCGTCGCGCGTCGTGCCTGGTTGATCGAAGGCCACGAGTCGCTCTTCACCGAGCCAGGTGTTGATCAGGGTCGACTTGCCGACGTTCGGTCGCCCAGCCACGGCCAGGCGGATCGGGCCGCCCTCTTCCGGTACATCGGCTTCGTCTTCATCAAAGACGAAGTCGACCAGCACCGCATCAAGCAGGCTGCGAATGCCTTGCCCGTGCGCCGATGAAATCGGATGCGGCTCGCCGATGCCGAGTTCATAGAACTCACCCAGCAAGGGCGACTCGCTCATGCCCTCGGCCTTGTTGGCCGCGAGGAACACCTTCTTGTTCACCGAGCGCAGGTAACGCGCAATGTCATGGTCTTGCGCCGAAACGCCAGCGCGCACGTCGACGACGAAAATGACCGCATCGGCTTCGGCCACAGCCTGTCGCGTCTGCTTGGCCATCTCCTTGACGATGCCGGTCGAACTGTCGGGCTCAAAGCCGCCGGTGTCGACCACGATGAATTGGCGATCGCCCAGGCGGCCATCGCCATAGTGGCGATCGCGGGTCAGGCCCGAGAAGTCCGCGACGATCGCGTCACGGCTCTTGGTCATGCGATTGAAAAGCGTCGATTTGCCGACGTTGGGTCGGCCGACGACCGCGATGACTGGCTTCATGTCGTGTGCTCTCGCTTCACTCGGGACGGAAAGCGAACAAGCCGCCCTCACTCGTGACCACGAGCAGCGTGAGGCCGGCATTCACCGGCGCCACCTTGATCGCACTGCCATCGGTCGGCTGGCGCAGGACCGTTTCACCGGTCTCGCGTGACAGCCAATGCACCTGACCTTCCACATCGCCAACCACGAAGGTCTTGCCAACGCCCAAGGGCGTCGTTAGCTCGCGATAGAGCAGCTTCTCGCTGGTCCAGGTGACGTTGCCATCGGCCAGGCGCCACGCGGTCAGACGATCGGATGCATCGCCAGCAACAACAGCCAGGTCATCGGCACCGATACCGTTCGTGCCGCCGATGTTGCGCGTCCAGGTGACGGCTGCGCGCTCGGCGTTGACGCAGGCCACGGCGGCCTGAAAGGCTCGGCCGCAGAACACTTCGCCCACCCGTGCCGAAGGGCCCACCAGATCGGCCAGGCGCTCGACTTCATTGGTGCCACGCGGGGAGGCCAAGGTGGCTTCCCAACGCAGCGTACCTTGCAACGGGTCGATGCCTGCCAGCTTGCTGCCCTGCCCGGCCAGCAAGGTGTCTTTGAATGCAGCCAGCACACCGGGCTTGGACAGCGTCAGCGCATCGCTCGGGCGTTGATAGGTCCAGAGCTTGCGGCCATCGATCGCATCGAAGGCCTGCACCGAACGGTCCACGCCGAGCACGAACACGCGCTCACCGGCCACCAGCGGCGCAGTGGTCACGCGGGAAGGCAACTCTTTGCGCCACAGCACTTTGCCCGCCTCGATCGTCACGAGCTCGTTGTCGCGCGTCACGACGCTGGCAAAGCGGCCGTCGCTGCCTACGCCGGCACTGAGCTTGCCGCCTGCCTCTGCACGCCAGATCTCCTGGCCGCTGTCAGCCTGCAGTGCGAGCACAGTGCCGCTGTCGTCGGCAACGGTGAACGTGCCGCCCTTTACCGCGACGGCCAACGGGAACTTGACCGACCCGATGCGCTGTTTCCAGACCTCGCGGCCGGAAATCTTCGCATCGACGGGTTCGAGCAGGGTCGGCTTGGGCTTGTCTGGGCCGCTTGCGCAGCCCGCCAAGACCAGCAAGACCAGACTGGCCGTCAGTACCGCCCCACCGGCAGCACAGGACCATCTCATTTCGCGACTCCGCTGGCAGCGGCTTTCGGTGCATCAACCTGTGGGGCCGCGCCCAGCGCGGTCAGCTTGGCTTCGACCAGACGGCGGTATTCCACCGTCTCGTCGAGCGCCTTGTAAGCCTCGTTGAAAGCGGCCTTGGCCTCGTCCTTCTTCCCCTGAGCTAACAGGATGTCGCCACGGCGGTCAGCCACCAGGCCGCTGAACTCGGTGGCGCTTGCTCCGGTCAGCACCTTCAGGCCTTCGTCGTATTTCTTCTGGTCGAGCAACAAGCCGGCCAGGCGCAAGCGCGCGATGGTCTGGTATTCGGTTTCGACCGAGTTGTCGATGGCCCAGGTCAGCGAGGCTTGTGCTGCATCGGCCTGGCCCTTGTCGAACTGCACGCGCGCGGTCAGCAGCGCCGCTTGCTGCGCATACGCGGTACGGCCGAAATGCTCCTTCAGGTCACCGAAAGCACGGGTGGTTTTTTCGACGTCACCGGCTTGGGCGGCACGGTCGAGTTCGTCATACAGCGCGCCGGCCTTGGCGGATTGGTCGCGCTGACGCGAGTTCCAGGCGGTCCAGCCACCAAAGGCAAGCAACACGATGATCAGGCCCCAGGTGATGAGGTTGCCGTATTGCTTCCAGAAAGCTTTCAGCTGGTCGAGCTGTTCTTGTTCTTCAAGGTCGAGGTGCGTGGCCATGGATGGGTTGCTTTCAGACGAATCAAGGATTATGCGTTGAGCAGTTCGACAGCCCAAGCAGATGCCTGGGCCAGGGGAAGGCTGCGTTGGGCTGCAGCGGTGTCGCGCAGTGGCTTGAGCGCCACCTCGCCACGAGAAACTTCATCATCACCAAAGATCAATGCGTAACGGGCGCCGCTGGCATCAGCGCGCTTGAACTGCGCCTTCATGCCCTGGCCGCCGGCATGCATCAGCACCGACACGCCGGCCGCACGAAGCGCTTCGATCGCGACCATGGCTTGCGGCAGCACGGCAGGCGACATCAGCACTGCATAGGCACAAGGCGCGGCACTCGGCACCGGCAGGTTCAGGGCCTGGATCAGCAGCAGCAAGCGCTCGATCCCGAGGCCGAAGCCCACCGCCGGCGCGGGCTTGCCGCCCAGCTGCTCGATCAGGCCGTCGTAGCGACCGCCACCGCACACCGTGCCTTGCGAGCCGAGCTGGTCGGTCACCCATTCGAAGACGGTGAGGTTGTAGTAGTCCATGCCGCGCACCAGGCGTGGATTGACCCGATAAGCCAGGCCCGCCGCATCGAGGATGGCACGCACAGCATGGAAGTGCGCCAGGGATGCCTCGCCGAGAAAGTCCATCAGCTTCGGGGCCGCTTCGTTCAGCGCCTGCATCGACGGATGCTTGCTGTCGAGAATGCGAAGCGGGTTGCTGTGCAGGCGGCGCTTCGAGTCTTCATCGAGCGCGTCGGCATGCTGCTCGAAGTAAGCCACCAGCGCGTCGCGATGCGCGCGGCGTTCGTCGGGCTGACCCAGGCTGTTCAACTCCAGGCGCACATGCTCGCCTTCAATCAGGCCCAGCTCGCGCCACAAGCTGCGCGCCATCAAGATCAGCTCGGCATCGACATCGGGGCCGGCAAAACCCAGTGCTTCCACATCGAGCTGATGGAATTGACGATAGCGCCCCTTTTGCGGCTTCTCGTGGCGGAACATCGCGCCCATCGTCCAGATGCGCAGCGGGCCGTTGTAGAGCGCGTTGTGCTCGACCATCGCGCGCACGATACCTGCCGTGGCTTCGGGGCGAAGTGTCAGGCGGTCGCCATTCATTGCATCGGTGAACGAATACATCTCTTTCTCGACGATGTCGGTCACCTCGCCGAGACCTCGCACGAAGAGCGCGGTCGGCTCGACGATCGGCGTCAGCAGGTATTGATAGCCATAGCGCGCCAGCACCGAGCGCACCGTGCTCTCGAACCACAGCCACAGCGCGGAATCGGGTAATTTCTCGGTGCGCGGCACGCTGGCCGGAAGGATGTCATTCATGCCCTTCACGGCCTGAAGCGCAGCTTGTTTGGTGTCAGCCATGGATTCAATTCAAAAGACGGGAAAGCCACCTCACTCGGTGGCTGCTGAGCGCTAACGCGCTGGTACGTGGAGCGCTGCGGCTATGCCGGCTCTGCCGTATGCTGCGCTGTCGCAGCGCCGTAGCGTTTCTCGATGTAATCCTCGACCAAGGTCTGGAATTCGCTTGCGATGTGTTCGCCGCGCAAGGTCAGCGCCTTTTCGCCATCGATGAACACCGGCGCCGCCGGCGCCTCGCCGTTGCCGGGCAGGCTGATACCGATGTCGGCATGCTTGCTTTCACCCGGGCCGTTGACGATACAGCCCATCACCGCCACTTTCATCTTCTCGACACCCGGATAGCGCGCGCGCCACACCGGCATCTGCGCGCGCAGGTAGTCGTCGATCTGCTTGGCCATTTCCTGGAAGGTGGTACTGGTGGTACGGCCACAGCCAGGGCAGGCCGTCACGCTCGGGTTGAACGAGCGCAAGCCCAGCGACTGCAGGATCTCCAGCGCGACCACCACCTCTTGCGTGCGGGCTTCGCCGGGCTGCGGCGTCAGCGACACACGGATGGTGTCGCCGATGCCGTCTTGCAGCAGCAGCGACAGCGCAGCCGCCGATGCCACCGTGCCCTTGGTGCTCATGCCGGCCTCGGTCAACCCCAAGTGCAAGGCATAGTCGCAACGCTTGGCTAACGCGCGATAGACACTGACGAGATCCTGCACACCCGACATCTTGCAAGACAGCACGATCTGGTCCGCACGCAGGCCGATTTCTTCGGCACGGCGGGCCGATTCAACGGCCGATGTGATGATCGCGCGGTACATGATCTGCTGCGGCGCGAACGGTACGGCCCGCCTGCCGTTCTCATCCATCATCTGCGCGAGCAACTCCTGGTCGAGGCTGCCCCAGTTGACACCGATGCGCACGACCTTGTCGTACTTCGCCGCCACTTCGATCATCTGCGCGAATTGCTTGTCTTTCTTGTCGCCCTTGCCGACATTGCCGGGGTTGATGCGGTACTTCGACAAGGTCTCGGCACAGGCCGGGAAGTCGGTCAGCAAGCGATGGCCGTTGTAATGAAAGTCGCCGACCAACGGCACGTCGATGCCCATGCGGTCGAGCTGCTCGCGGATGTGCGGCACGGCCGCGGCGGCCTCGGGCGTATTGACGGTGATGCGAACCATCTCCGAGCCGGCCACGGCGAGTTCCTTGACCTGGATCGCGGTGTCGATCACATCGACGGTGTCGGTGTTCGTCATCGACTGCACACGCACCGGCGCGCCACCACCGAGCGTCACGATGCGCGAACCCCAACGCACCTTCGCCTGATGCGAATGCCGGGTGGCCGGCGATGCAGGCTCAATGAAATCGTCGAGAGCGGGTCTGTCTTGAGTCATGGTGTCACTTGAGTTCAAGCTTGGCGACGTTGTCGCGCGCGGGCTGCAGGTTCACCGTCTTGCCACGGTAGATGACCGCGGTGGCCGATGCATTGCCGATTTTTACTCGCAGCGGCGAAGCCCCGTCCAGGCCGACGGTCTCTCCGGCTTGCAGCATGCGCGACAGCAGCGCCGCGCCGCGGGCATCGACCACTTCGACCCACGAGGCCTCTTTGGCGCGAAGCATCAACACGCCGTGGGTCGACTGGCCCGAACTGGCGGGCACGACCTGCGTGTCGGAGGAGGTAGCTGCCGGCGCAACAGCTTGGGCAGCAGCGTTTGCCGCCACGGGTGCCGCCGCGGGTGCAGATCCATTCGGCAACGACGACACCACGGTCGGCACGGTCTCCACGACCGTCGAAGCGGTGGGTGCTGCGCCAGGCAACACATCGGGCGACGTCACCCTGGACACACCACTTTCTGCCACGCGCTCAGGCACCGGCTCGATGGACTGGGGCTGACCTGGAGCGGCGCCCGGCTCGGCGGATTCGATCTGGCTCGCCACCCGCTGCGGCAGCAGCTTGTTGATCCAACCCGAAGGCAGCAGATAGACAGCCAGAGAGGCCAGCACGAGCACCAGCGCACCCAGCGTGATCGGGCTCTTCAGGAACTGCAGTTCGCTCGGCACGCGACGGCCCGGGCGATCACGGAATGGCGTGTTCAGCCCGAGGCTCAGATGCTCCAGCCCGCGGTCGACCGGCTGTGGCAGCAAGGCCATCACCGGTGCCGAATCGATCTTCAGAAAGCGGCACACCGTTTGGGCGAGCGCGCGCGCAAAAGTGGCGTCGGGCAATTCATCGAACCGATCGGATTCCAGCAGTTCCAGCTTCTGCGGTGTGACCTTGATCGATGTTGCCAGCGCAGCGATGTGCAGGCCGCGCGCCTGCCGGGCCTGCCGCAGCATCGAACCGGCCGTCACGGCCGGCGCCGGCGCACCGACTGCCGTGCTCGGCAAGGCCTCACTCATCGAACTGCCCCTTGTCGAACAAGGCCGATTCGCGGGATTGCGGAAAGCGGTTGCGCAGTTGCAAGCCGAATTCATTGGCGCCTTGCCGGTTGTTGCGGCGGATCTCGATGCGCGCGGCCAGCCACAAGGTCTGCGCATTCGCCTGCTCGGCCACCGAATTGACGCGGTTCACATAGAAGCGAGCGCGCTCCAGATCACCTTGGTGCAACAACACCTCCGACAGATTCACCGCCGTCGCGCCATTGCTCGGATCACGCTCGTAAGCCTTGGTCAAGGTCTGCTCGGCGCCGACCCAGTTGCCCGCGCGCGCCTGGCAGATGCCACTGGTGAGCATCGTGCGAGCCGAACTCAGGTACGAAGGCAGGGCCAGCGCCTGCTCAAACAGGACGTTCGCTTCGGTGTAATTGCGGCGCTGGCACAGGTACCAGCCGTAGTTGTGCATCGCATCGCCATCTTGCGGGTTGATCTGCAAGGCGCGGCGAAAACTCTCTTGCGTCAGGATGTCGTCACCGAGCGCCGCGTAGATCAGCCCGCGCAGGCTGTAGGCCTCGCCGAGGTTCGGGCTGACGGTCAACGCCATCTTCACTTCATCGAGCGCGGTCGTGAACTGGCCGCGGCTGAAGTAGGCCGTGGCAAGCTCCATCCGCGTGCGGGCCCGCTTGCTGGCTTCGGTCTCATCGGACGCAGTCACACGGTCCTTGGAATCGTTATTGACGGGCGGGGGTGCCACGCACCCGGCCAGCGCCATCAGAAGTGCCCAGCCCGCGGCGATGATGAACAAGCAGCGGCGTCCAGAACTCATGAGCGATGTTCCTGTGATAGGGCAAGTGGAGAAACAGAAGCCGCCCGTGCAGCGGCAGGTTCGGCAGTGATGTCACGGATGACTTGGATCGGCACACGTGTCATGCGCTTGGCGACGTTGGTTCGATCCTGAACTTCTCCGGCCAGTTGACCGCAGGCGGCATCGATGTCGTCACCGCGCGTCTTGCGCACCGTGGTCACGACGCCGGCGGCGAGCAGCACGCCTGCGAATGCGGTAACGCGCTCGCGCGGCGATCGCTTCAGGCCTGACTGGGGAAACGGATTGAACGGAATCAGGTTGAACTTGCAGGAGATGCGCTGGCTGATGGTCACCAGCGCCTGCGCGTGTTCGGGGCCGTCGTTGACGCCATCGAGCATGCAGTACTCGAAGGTAATGAAGTCGCGCGGCGCACGGTCGAGATAGCGCTCGCAGGCCTGCAGCAGCTCGTCAATCGGGTATTTGCGGTTCAATGGCACGAGGTCGTCGCGCAGCGCATCGATCGGCGCATGCAGCGACACCGCCAGCGCGACCGGGCAGTCGTCGCGCAGGCGATCGATCATCGGCACGACGCCCGAGGTCGACACCGTGACACGGCGGCGCGACAGGCCATAGCCATGGTCGTCGAGCATCATGCGCAGCGCCGGCACCAGCGCTGAATAGTTTTGCAGCGGCTCGCCCATGCCCATCATCACGACGTTCGTGATAGCGCGCGTGCCCGGCGTGAGCCGAAGACGCTGGCGCAGATGGTGTTCGGCGAACCACAGCTGGGCGATGATTTCACCGGTGGTGAGATTGCGGCTGAAGCCTTGATGGCCGGTCGAGCAGAAGCGGCAGCCCACCGCACAGCCCGCTTGAGATGAAACGCACAGCGTGCCTCGGTCGCCTTCGGGAATGAACACGGTTTCGACGGCATTGCCGCCGCCCACATCGAACAGCCACTTGATCGTGCCGTCGGTGGAGGCTTGCTCGCTGATGACGGTCAGCGGCTGAACGCAGGCCACGCCAGCCAGTTTGTCGCGAAGCGACTTGGCCAGGTCGGACATCGCCGAGAAATCGGCAGCGCCCTTCTGATGAATCCAGCGAAACAACTGGGTCGCGCGAAAGCGCTTCTCACCCAGACGTTCGCAGAACGCGGCCAAGCCATCGAGATCAAATTCGAGCAGGTTGGCCGGTGTCATCGGGTACTCCTTGCGCCGTGGGTCAGGCAAACGCCTTCACGAGGCGCAAGGCCAGTCGCCTCAGCGGCTGTAAACGTTCATGCCAGGGAAGAAAAACGCGATCTCGGCCGCAGCCGTTTCAGCCGCGTCAGAGCCGTGCACGGCGTTGGCATCGATGCTGTCTGCAAAGTCAGCACGGATGGTGCCCTTCTCGGCCTTCTTCGGATCGGTGGCGCCCATCAGGTCGCGGTTCTTCAGAATCGCGCCTTCGCCTTCCAGCGCCTGGATCATCACCGGGCCGGAGATCATGAAGGTCACCAGGTCATTGAAGAACGGGCGAGCCTTGTGAACAGCATAGAAAGCCTCGGCTTCACCACGCGACAGATGCGTCAGCTTCGCAGCAACCACCTTGAGGCCTGCGCCTTCGAAGCGTGCGTAGATCTGGCCGATCACATTCTTGGCGACCGCGTCGGGTTTGATGATGGAAAGGGTACGTTCGATGGCCATATTTATTCTCCTGAATCAAGCACTTGGCAAAGCCTTGGATTGTAACGCTTGAAGATCGGTTCCCCGACCCTCAACGACCGCGGCGACCACCGCCGTTGCCAAAACCACCACCGCCGCCTCCACCCCCACCGAAGCCGCCACCGCCTCCACCAAAGCCACCGCCGCCGCTGCGGCCTCCGCGGTTACCGCCACCACCGCCGCCCCCTCCACCGCCGCCGCCATTTCGGCCACCACGGCGATGGAAAGCGTCCGCGCCGATGTAGCCCACCGAGGTCTGCAGCGGATCGGGCTCACGCGGCCCGCCCTTCTTCTGCCCACCCTGCTGGCTGCGCGGAGGTGCGCTGCCACCGGCACCAAAGCCGCCACCACCGCGGCCAAAGCCGGCACCACCTGCCGGCCCACGTGGCTTCTGAACGAAGCGCTTGTCAAAGGTCTGCTCGAGCGGATTCGGGATCTTGCTCGGATCGAAGTCGAGATCTTCGTCGCGGTCGTAGTCGGTCTGTGGTTCACGCGGTGCTTCGCGCATTTGCGGCTCGCGGGCCGGCATCGGTGCTTGCGAATTCGGGCCGCGCGGACCATTGCGTGGGCCCCGGTCGTTCGGGTTGTTGGAGTTATTGGGATTGTTCGGGTAGTTGCGCCCGTCGCGCTGGCCCTGCCCTTGCCCACCTTGAGCGTTCTGCCGGTTTTGATTGACGGGGCCACCCTGGCGATCATGGCGGTTGTTGTCGTTGCGGTTGTTGGACCGCCCGCCGTCTCGGCCGCTCTCTCGACCATTGTCACGGCCACCCTCTCGGTTGTTCTCGCGGGCACGGCCTTCTGGCTGCCCTTCACGGCGAGCCACACCCGGGCCGCCCGCGAGGCGGCGGATGGTACGCACATCGGAATCATCCAGATCGACCCAGACACCGCGCTTCAAGCCTCGCGGCAGCACGACAGTGCCATAGCGAATGCGGATCAACCGGCTGACCGTCAGGCCCACCACGTCGAACAGCTTGCGCACTTCGCGATTGCGGCCTTCGGTGATGACGACGCGGTACCAGTGATTGGCACCTTCGCCGCCGCCATCGTCGATCGAGCGGAAGCTGGCCGTCTGGCCCTCGACCATGACACCGGCCAACAGGCTGGTTTTCGCTTCCAGGGTCAGCGTACCCAGCACGCGTACCGCGTATTCACGCTCGACACCGAAGCGCGGATGCATCAGCTGATTCGCCAGTTCACCGGAGTTGGTGAACAGCAGCAGGCCTTCGGTGTTCAGGTCGAGCCGGCCGACCGATTGCCATTTGCCTTGCTGCAAGCGTGGCAGACGGCGAAACACCGTCGGCCGGTTTTCCGGATCGTCATGGGTCACCACTTCGCCGGCGGGCTTGTGGTACGCAATGATGCGAGGCGGCGGCGGCACGATGCGCACGCGCACCGGCTTGCCATCGACCTTGATCTGATCGCCAAACGAGATGCGCTGGCCGATGTGGGCCGGCTGATCATTGACGGTCACATGGCCATCGACGATCAGGTCTTCCATGTCGCGCCGCGAGCCAATGCCGGCCTGCGCCAGCACCTTGTGCAGCTTCGGTGCATCCGGCTCGGCCTGCAACACACGCTTGTATTCGCCGGGAGCCTCTTCCGCCACAGCTTCTTCTGCCGGAGGTTCGGCGTCGAAATCGCCCGACAAGACCTGTGCGAACAACTCACCCGCCTGAGCCGCCACCACCTCGGGTGACGGCGGCGCGCTGACGGCTGCGGCGCCCTCGCCTGCCTCGCCGTCTTCACTCGGCTCGCTAACCAGCTCGTCACGCGGACGATCCTTGCGGCCACGGCGGCGGTTTCTGGAAGAGCGCGGACCGCCATCATCGCGATCGAACTCGCCGCTCGGTGCAACGCCTGAACCGCCTTCTGTTGGGGGCGCCACTTGCGCAGGCACCGCCGGCTCGATAGCCTGGGTTTCGCCGGAGGGCTCGGAGGTGAAAGATGGCGCTTGCCCAAGCGCAGCAGCGACTACCGGAGCGTTGACAACCGGCTCGGCGGCAAGCGACACAGGCGCCACAACCGGCGCGGCTGATGCAGCCGGCGCAGCCGCAGGTGCCGCAAAAAATTCCGCTTGCACCGGCTCCGAAGCCGACTCGTCATCTGCCCTGGCGCCAAACACCTCGGATGCCTTTGGCGGCGCGCGGCGCTTGCGCGCCGGCTTCACGACGCCCTCCGCCGGCGCCTCTTCGAGCGCTGAAGCAGCCGGCGCAGCCGCCACCTCTTCAACCGGCGCAGCCTCTGCCTTGGTCGTGCGACGACGTCGCACCGGCTTGGCTTCCGCTTCAGCAGCGTCAGCGTTTGCAGGGATCGGCTTCAACGGGTTGTCTTCGGATTCATTCATGCTTGGGGTCCATCGGGTCGGCATCTGCCGCAGGCTCGGATTCGAGAGGGGGTTGATCGGTGGGCACGGCCGCTGCCGAATCGGCTTGCAGATCGGGCGGAGGAAACTCAGGAGAAAAAGATTCGGGAGGGGAGGAAATCGGAGCGTCGTTGCCTGTCGTTGAATGCGTTGCGGCGCCAATGGCTTCGTCGCCGAGGGGTTCTGGCAGCGCTGTTTCCGGCGCCACTTCGGTGATCACGGAAGCCAGCGATTCCGCGCTGACGTCAATGCCATCGGCCCCGTCAAGTGGCGTCGCTTCAAGCGTTGCGATGGTGTCGGGCGCGGCCTCCACAGCTGGCGCCTCGCCCGCGGGCATCTCTGAAGCCGATGCCGAGGCATCCTGTTCGGCATCAAGCAAGGATGCCTGCTCCGCCATCGCATTGGCCAACGCACCGGCGCCCAAGGCCGCCTGCTCCAGCATCGGCAATTGCTCCAGGCTGGCCAGGCCCAGATCGTCGAGGAACTGGCGCGTCGTTGCATACAGCGCCGGGCGGCCCGGGCCTTCGCGATAACCGATGGCGTCGATCCAGCCGCGGTCTTCGAGTTGCTTGACGATCTGCGTCGTCACCGTGACGCCGCGAATGTCTTCGATGTCGCCACGCGTGACCGGCTGGCGATAAGCAATGATGGCCAGCGTCTCCATCACAGCGCGCGAGTATTTCGGCGGCTTCTCGGGATTGAGCCGATCGAGGTAGTCACGCATCTCCGGGCGGCTCTGGAAACGCCAGCCATGGGCGAGCGCAACCAGTTCGACGCCGCGGCCTTGCCAATCGCGCATCAGCTCATCGAGCAGCGCACGCAGACTGTCCGCGCCGAGCTCGTCAGCGAATAGCGTGCGCATGTCCCTCAGCGGGAGCGGCTGCTGTGCACAGATGAGCGCGGTTTCGAGGACGCGCTTTGCATCCTGTGTGTTCATGGACTTCGTCTACATCCTTTGCAGGAGGACCGGCTGGCTTTCCGGCAGCGGGCTCGATTCACTTCAGCCCCTGCCCGGGCGGGCTACTCGCATCGGCGGGCCCGAATCAACGGCTGAAAGTGGGTGACCTCAAGGTTCGAACCGCTTATTCCGGTGAACCGTCTCTTTGCGCCCATTGGCGCGGTCACATCCATTGGCAAGGGCGTGTTGCGCGACGCAATCAGCGCATCAAACGCCGGGGACCAAGGGAGGGATGGGCCGCATTGTATAGAACCTGATCAAAGCGTGCCATCTGCCGCATGGATTGCATCCCAGGCGCTTGCAAAGTCCTCCGGTGCAGGGGCATCGAACCACACGCGTTCGCCATGGTCGGGATGATCGAAACCGAGGCGTGTGGCATGCAAGGCTTGCCGCTGCAAGCCCAGGCCCGGCCGACCGGCATACAGTGCATCGGACAGCAACGGGTGGCCGCGATAAGCCAGGTGCACGCGGATCTGATGGGTGCGGCCGGTGTGCAGCTTGCAGCGCACCGCGCTGAACAAGCCTTCCTCGAATTGCGCCGTCGCCAGCCGGGTGACCTCGGTCTGCGCCGGCTTGCCCTGCCCGACAACCGCCATCTTGACGCGCGTCAATGGATCACGGCCGATCGGCGCATTGATCTGAAAAGTTTCATTCACCGGCCGCCCATGAACCATCGCCAGGTATTCGCGGTGCACCTCGCGCGCCGCGATCGAGCGCACCAGCGAGGTCACAGCGGCCAGCGTCTTGCCAACCACCATCACGCCCGAGGTGTCTTTGTCGAGCCGGTGCACGATGCCTGCGCGCGGCAAGGTAGCAGCGCCTGGATGATGGGCCAAGATGCCGTTGAGCAGGGTGCCCGACCAGTTGCCTGCCGCGGGGTGAACCACCAGGCCGGCGGGCTTGTTGACGACCATCACATGCGCGTCTTCGAACAAGATCGGCATCGCCATCGGCTCGGCGCGGAAGGCCCGGCTCTCCGCTGTCGGCACCAGGTCGATGCTGATCTCCTGGCCGGCCTGCACCTTGCGCGATGCCGAACTCGCGGCCACGCCGTTGATCCACACATGGCCTTGCTCGATCAGCGTTTGAAGGTGATTGCGCGAGAACTCGCCAGCCAACTCGACCAGCGCCTTGTCGAGGCGCATGCCATGGAAGCTGCGGTCGATGACCCTTTGTCGCCGCTCGGGTGCGTCATCGTCTTCGGCTTCTTGCTGTGAGCTTGGCTCGGCGTCGGGCGATGGGTGAACCATATAATCTTTGTTCTTCTTTTTGATGAGGTGCGCCGCTCTGGCGGTGCCAAAAGCGCATGGATCGGATTCGTTGGGTAGGCCGGATTTGCAGCGTGGCGTCGATCGCCCTGGTGATGCTGCTTGCAGCATGCGGCTCGACACCGAAGGATGAAACGGCCGGCATGAGCGTCGAGAAATTGTATTCAGAGGCGCGCGAAGAAGCCACCTCCGGCAATTACGAACGCGCGATCAAGCTCTACGAGCGCCTCGAAGGCCGTGCCTCGGGCACGCTGTTGGCACAGCAAGCGCAGCTCGAACGCGCCCACATCCTCTACAAGACTGGCGAGAAGGCGCAAGCGCTGTCGGTCATCGAACGCTTCATCAAACTTCACCCAACCAGCCCGGGCTTCGACTACGCGCTGTACCTGCAGGGGGTCGTCAATTTCAACGACAACCTCGGCATCTTCGGCAACCTGGCCAGCCAGGATCTCTCCGAGCGAGATCAGCAGGCGTCTCGCGATTCCTATCAATCGTTCAAGCAGCTCACCGAGCAGTTTCCGCAATCGAAGTACGTGCCGGACTCGCGCGTGCGCATGGCTTACATCGTTAACTCGCTGGCCTCGTATGAAGTGCATGTGGCCCGCTATTACTTTCGCCGCGGCGCTTATGTCGCCGCCGTGAACCGCGCTCAGCAGACCATTCAAGACTTCCAACAGTCACCGGCCGCCGAAGAGGCCTTGTCGATCATGCTGCAGAGCTACGACCGCCTGGGCTTGGTCACGCTGCGCGACGATGCCGAGCGCGTGCTGCGCAAGAACTACCCGAACAGCAACTTCCTGCCTGCGGGGTCGCGCAGCGCCGGCTGAGCCTTCGCAGCCTCGGGCCCGTCCGAGGCCTGCTCCTCCGAGGCCTGCTCGGCTGCCTTCCAACGAATCAAACCGGCTCAGTCGGAGCCGTCAAAGTCAGAGCGGCTGATCAAAACGGCCGGGATTGCGACGCCAGGTCTTCGAGCCACGCCATCGCGTCGGTCTCTTTCAACAACCGTGTCATCGGTGGCAAGGCGTCCCGCAGCCGGCGGCCATAGTTCATGCCGGCCATGCGCGGGTCGCAGATCACGAGCAGGCCGCGATCGGTTTCGCTGCGGATCAGCCGGCCGGCGCCCTGCTTCAATGAAACCGCCGCTTCAGCCACGAAGTAATCGGTGAATGGATTGCGGCCTTCACTCTCCAGGCGTTTGACGCGCGCCTCGACCAACGGGTCATTCGGTGGCGGGAACGGCAGCTTGTCGATCAGCACGCATTGCAAGGCATCGCCCGGCACGTCGATGCCTTCCCAGAAGCTTTGCGAGCCCACCAGCACCGAGCGGGGCTGCACGAGAAACTGCTGCAGCAACTGGCGCTTCGGCGCGGTCCCTTGCACCAGCACCTGAATCGCATCGCCTTCCGCCTCGAACACATCACGCAGGCGCTCGCCGATGGTTTGCAGCGCCCGCAAGGTCGTCGTCAGCACGAAGGTACGCCCGCCCAAAGCCCTCGCGCAACGAGCCGCCAGCTCGGCCACCCGATCGGCATGCGCCGGTTCGTTCGGCTTCGGGAAGGCACTGGGGATGTAGAGCCGCGCATTCTCGGCGTAGTCGAACGGGCTGCCAACGCGCAAGGTGACCGCGTCTTCCAGTCCGGCCGATTCGGTGAACCAGGACAGTTGCTCGTCATCGCCCAGGGTGGCCGAGGTGAAGATCCATGCCTTTGGCGAAGCCTCCATCTGCTCGCGCAAGGCCTCGCGCACATCGAGCGGCGACTCGACCAGCCGCGCCTGATGGGTCGACAGGTCGATCCAGCGCACGCGCCCCGGCGTGACCTCGGCCTCGAACAACGCTGCCTGACGCGCCAATTGAGCGGCGCGTTCGGCCAGCTTCGGAAAATCGGCGGCTGTCTCGGCCACCGACAGAATCGCGGCTTCGGCTTCGATGCAGGTGTTGGCGATCGCCGCGAGCGCATCCAGAAAATCATCCTGCTCGGCGCGATCTTCCCAGCGCAGCTTCATCGTGCCGCGCACCTCTCGGACCGGGCCGGCCGCGGCCAGGCGCAGATCACGCGCCGCGTGGTCGCAAGCCCCGGCCAGCTCCTGCCAGGGCTGCAAGCCACGCGCATGCTGCAGGCCGGCACCGAGCAGATCGCGCGCAAAGTCGATCACCTGCGCGCTGCCGAGCGTGGTGCCCAAGAACTGAACTCCGGCTTCAGCGAGCTGGTGCGCCTCATCGAACACCGCCACCTCCACGCTCGGCAGAAGCTCGGCCACGCCGCTGTCGCGCAAGGCCATGTCGGCAAAGAACAGGTGATGGTTGACGACGACGAGGTCAGCGGCCATCGCTTCGCGCCGAGCCTTCATCACATGGCAGTTTCGGTACTCGGGGCATTCGCTGCCCAGGCAGTTGTCGCGCGATGAGGTCACGAGCGGGATCACGCTGGAGCGCTCGTCCAGCCCTTCAAGCTCGGCCAGATCGCCGCTCACGGTGGTCTGGGCCCATAGCTCGATCTTCGACAGCGCCCTGACCGCCCAGCGATCCTGCAACTCGTCGGACTGGCGGGCCTGACTCAAGCGGTGCAGGCACAAGTAACTGGCGCGGCCTTTCAGCAAGGCCAGCGTGATCGGCAACTGCAAGGCGTCGCGCAGCCGCGGCAGGTCGCGCAGGAACAACTGGTCCTGCAGGCTCTTGGTGGCGGTGCTGATCAACGCCCGCTTGCCCGACAGCAAGGTCGGCACGAGATAAGCAAAGGTCTTTCCAACGCCGGTGCCGGCTTCGGCGACCAGCGCGCGCTGCTCTTCGATGGCTGCTGCCACTTCTTGTGCCATGCGCTGCTGCACATCGCGCTCCACATAGCGCGGGTCGGCCTGCTCCAGTGCGCCGCCGGCTGCGAAGACCGCGGACACCTCGTCGCTCAGGGTCGTGCTCATGGCGTCATCGGGTCGGGAAGAGGAACTAGGATGCCGCTCAAGCACGGCGTCATGCGGGCTCGGGCGGCTCAAGCTGAGATTCAAGGCGGGAGATCTGGTCACGAAGCACCAAACGCCGCTTTTTCAAGCGCCGAAGCGACAGCTCATCAGCGGGCCGATCTTCGGCAGTTTGGTCGATCACCGAGTCGAGATCGGCGTGTTCCATGCGGAGCTCAATCAAGCGGCGCTGGGGAGAATGGAGGTTGTCATCCATGGAATGCGCACATTGGGAGCATGAGAACAAAGCGATTATAGTTTTCGACCATGAGCACCTCAGGATATCGACTGTCAGCCGCCACCGGGATGCACCGCGGAGACCGGGCTTATCAGCAAGACCAAGTCGAGATCCTTCCGCATCATCGCGTTGCCGGCTGTGCCTTGGCCGTGCTTGCCGATGGCATGGGCGGTAAGAGCGGTGGCCGAAAAGCTGCCGACCAAGTTGTGCTGACAGCACGCCAATTGTTCGAGCGCTACGGCGCCATCCATGATGACCCGGGTGAGCTGCTGAAGCAATTGGTTCTCGAAGCGCATCTGATGATCAAGCTGACCGCGATCACCGCCGAAGAAGAACCGCACAGCACCCTGACGGCCTTCCTGATCAGCCCATCCCGCGAGTGCGACGTGATCCATGCGGGCGACTCCCGGGTGTACCACTTCCGTGGCCCAGAGCTGGTCCGCCGCACCATCGATCATTCGTTCGTGCAGCGTCTGGTCGACGAAGGCCAGATCACCGAAGAAGAGGCCAACAACCACCCACAGTCGAACCTGCTGACCGGCTGCCTGGGCACTTACCAAGACCCACCACTGACGCTGCACCACATCGACCGGCTGGAGCTGGGCGACTCGATGATCGCCTGCAGCGACGGCCTGTGGCACTACTTTTCGGCCAAGGAGCTGGGCGCGATCGTGCATACGCTGACGCCGCGCGAAGCCAGCGAGATGCTGGTCAGCAAGGCGCGCCAGCGCGCACGCGGCGCGGGCGATAACCTGTCGCTGGCGATCATCCGGGTCGACCCGCTGGATTGATTGGATTGCCGCTCGCTGCCGAGGCTGGATCACCCAGCTCGCGGCATTCGCCGGCTGATCAGTTCGGCACCGCGGAGGCCGCGGCAGAAGGCGCTGCAGAAGCGGGCGGCGCAGGCGGCCACGGCAAAGGTTGAGCCGGCGTACGACCAGAACGCGCCGCCTGCCGCTTCAACGCCACTTCGCGATGGGCTTTGATCTCGGCCTGCCTTGCTTCATAGGCCTCCCGCTTGCGCTGTTCGCGTTCCAGCCGCTGCGCTTTGGCCTGACTGGCTGCGGCGCCAGACGGGGCCGCATGTCGAGCCGCAGCGGGCGCATGGGCCGGCTCGGGCACGTGCGCCTTCTTGGGCTGCGAAGCGCTGGCGGCCGGCGCACTGGCCGCCGCTGCGCGCTGCTGCGCCGCTTCGGCTTTGTCGGCCAGACGCTTTTCCTGGGCCTGCGCGCGCTTCTGTCGATCGGCAGCGTCCAGGTCCATTTCGCGGTCGCGCAGGCCACGCAGTTCGCCACCGATGGTGTTGCGCGCCTTTTCCAGGCAGGCATTGACGGCAAACTGATGCCGGCAAGCTTCTTCCTCGTCGGCCAATTGCTTCTGCAAGACCTGGCGCTGCTGCTTGATCTGCGCACGCGGCTCGGCGTCGGGCGGCGGCTCGGCGGCTTGCGCCGCGACGAATGCCGGCCCCAGCAGCGAAGACAGCGCCATCCACCATGCGAATCCATGGGCTTTCATGCCAGCCGCCTTCATGTCAGCGAGGTGTCCACATCGCGCTTGGCCAGAGACAGGAACTCGACCGATTGCATTTCATTCAGCCGCGATACCGTGCGTGGAAACTCATGGGCCAGCGGCCCTTCGGTGTACAGCGCTTCCGCTGGCGAAGCGGCCGACATGATCAGCTTGACGCGGCGGTCATAAAGCACGTCGACCAGCCAGGTGAAGCGCCGTGCCTCGGAGGCCATTCGCGGCGCCATCTGCGGCACGTCAGACAACAGCACGGTATGGAACTGCGTTGCGATCTCGAGGTAATCGTTCTGCGAACGCGGCCCGCCGCACAATTGTTTGAAGTCGAACCACACCACGCCCCCGGCCTTGCGCCGCGCGATCAATTCGCGGTGCTCGATGCGCAGCACCGGTGACTCATCCCGGCTTTCGGCCAGATTCGTGAAGGCTTCGGCCATCGCCGCGTCGGCCGCTTCGCCCAGCGGCGTGTGGTACATCGCCACTTGCTCCAGCGTGCGCCGGCGATAGTCGGTGCCGTTGTCGACGCTCAGCACCTGCATCTTCTCCTTCAGCAGCTCGATTGCCGGCAGGATGCGCTCGCGGTGCAGACCGTTCGGATAAAGGTCGTCGGG
>CAXTCD010000084.1:0-21875 GCA_964242145.1 uncultured Rhizobacter sp. | reverse complement strand
CACCCGCACCCGCACCTGCACCTGCACCCGCCAAGCCGGCCAAGGCGACCGTGCTGAATGCGTCGCTGGAATCTCCTTGGAGCCTCGCGTTCCTGCCGGACGGCCGGATGCTGATCACGCAGAAGGCCGGATCGATGGTGCTCCTGAGCAAGGATGGCAAGACCAAATCGCCGCTGCTGGCCGGTGTGCCCTCGGTGATCGCCAATGGCCAGGGCGGCCTGCTCGATGTGGTGATCGATCCCGACTTCGCGACCACGCCCTGGGTCTACTTCAGCTATTCCGAATCGGGCGGCGGCGGCCTCGCCGGCACGGCCGTCAACCGGGGGCGGCTAGTCGGCACGCAGTTGCTCGATGTGTCGATGACACCAATCTTCCGGCAGCTGCCCAAGGTGCCCGGTGACGGCCACTTCGGCTCGCGCCTCGCGTTCCGTGCCGACAAGACGCTGTTCGTGACGCTCGGCGAACGCCAGAAGTTCACGCCCGCGCAAGACCTCAGCACGCACCTCGGCAAGGTGGTTCGCATCAACCGCGACGGCAGCATTCCCAGCGACAACCCGAACTTCGGCGCGGGCGCGAAACCGGGCCTGTGGAGCTACGGCCACCGCAATCCGCAAGGCGCGGCGATCCACCCGACGACCGGTGAACTGTGGGAGCTGGAGCATGGCCCGCAAGGCGGCGATGAACTCAACATTGCTCGTGCCGGCGGCAACTACGGCTGGCCGAACAAGAGCTATGGCTGCGACTACGGCGTGACGACCGCGAACTGCCAGATTGGCGGCGGTGGCGGCGTTCATGCGCCGACTTACATCGAGCCGGTCAGCCGCTGGCCGGATGCTTCGGTCGCGGTGCCCGCGCCGTCGATCGCACCGTCGGGCCTGGCGTTCTACACCGGCGACGGTTTCCCCGAATGGAAGGGCAACATCTTTCTGGGTGCATTGGCCGGCCAGGCGCTGTGGCGCGTGGTGCTTGAGGGCAACGTCGAGGTGTCACGCGAAAAGCTGTTCGCCGACCTGAAGGAACGCATCCGCTGCGTGCGCCAGGGCCCGGACGGCTGGCTTTATCTGTTGACTGATGGCGGCAAGCTGATCCGCATCGAGCGCTGATCGGCGAGCGGTGCAGGGGCTTGCCGCCAGGGCCTGCGGGGTGTGGAAGGTGCCCCGCATAATCGCCGTTCGATCAAAGCGTGCGGGCTTTCGGCACATCGGCAAGGACCCCGACATTCCATGGCAGCCAGCAACGAGCACATCCCTCATTGGCCTTCTGGCCGCAGCGAAACCGCTAAGTTCATTCGCGATCTCGATTGGGCCAACAGCCCGCTCGGCCCGATTGATCGCTGGCCGCAAAGCCTGAAAACCTCGATCGATCTGATGCTGCCGGCCGCGGCCGAGATCGTGTTGTTCTGGGGCCCCGAGTTCGTCGCGCTGTACAACGACGCGTACTCGCCGACGATCGGCAACAAGCATCCGCATGCGCTCGGCCGACCGGCGATCGAGTATTGGCGCGAGACCTGGCCGGATCTGGAGCCGCTGCTGTCCAAGGTACGGGAGACCGGTGAGACGATCTCTGCCGTCGACCGGCCGTTCCAGATCGAACGCCACGGCTACCTCGAAGACGTGTTCTTCGACATCTCGTATTCGGCGGTGCGCGACGAAGCCTTCGCGGTCGCCGGGGTGATGTGCATCGTCAGCGAAACCACGCAGCGGGTGCGCAATGCGCAGGCACTGGCCGAATCGGAAAAGACGATCCGGCTGGCGCATGAACGGCTTGAGCTGGCACTGGACGCCGGGGCCGTGATCGGCACCTGGATCTGGAACATCGTCGAAGACCGTTTCGCCGGCGACGAGCGGTTCGCCCGCACCTTCGCGATCGACATCGTGCGGCTCGGGCAGGGGCTGCCGCTGTCGCAGGTCAAGCAGTCCATACACCCCGATGACATCGACGAGGTCAATCGCCTGATCGCGCAGGCGCTTGGCCGCGGCGGCCCGTACCGCGCCGAATACCGCGTGCAGCAGCTCGATGGCGCATGGTTGTGGGTGGAAGCCAATGGCCGGGTCGAACTCGATCGCCAGGGCCAGGCGGTGCGCTTTCCCGGCGTGTTGCTGGACATCCATCAACGCAAGCTGGCCGAGATCGCGCGGCAGCGGGCCGAATCCGATCTCGATGAGGTCAACCGGCATTTCAGGCTGGCCCAGGAAGCTGGCGGCATCGGTGTGTTCTCGGTCGATATCGACAGCCAAATGCTGATGGCCACACCGCAGTTCTGCCGGCTCTTCGGCCTGCCCGAAGCGGCGGCCATTCCCACCGAAACAATCGAAGCGCTGGTTCACCCGGATGACCGCACGCTGGGCTCGTCGTCGCAAACCCGGGCCGATGGCACCTCTGGGCTGAACGTCGAATACCGCATCGTGCGGCCCGACACCGGTGAGGTGCGCTGGGTCGCGCGCTGGGCCGAATTCGTGCGCGATGAGCGCGGCCGGCCGACGCAGCTGCGCGGCGTGGCGCAAGACATCACCGACCGCAAGACGGCCGAGATGACACTGCGTGCCAGCGAAGCCCGCTTCCGTGCGCTGGCGCAAGCGATGCCGAACCAGGCCTGGATCTCGGATGCCCAAGGTCAGCTCGACTGGTTCAACGACAAGACACTGGACTACAGCGGGCTCACGACTGACGAGTTATACGGTGAAGGATGGGGCCGCATCGTCCACCCGGACGACCTGGAGCGCACCGCTGCGGCCTGGCAGCACTCGCTGCGCACTGGCGCGCCCTACGAGATCGAATTCCGCATCCGCCGCGCGGACGGCGCTTATCGCTGGCACATCGTGCGGGCGCTGCCGGCTCCTGCCGAAGATGGCATCACCCGCTGGATCGGTACCAACACCGACATCGAAGACCAGAAAAGCACACAGGCCAAGCTGGCGGCGCTGAACGCTTCGCTGGAGCAGCGCGTCGAAGAGCGCACCCGCGAACGCGACCGCATGTGGCGGCTGTCGACCGACCTGATGCTGGTGACGACCTTTGACATGGTGATCCTGTCGGTAAATCCGGCCTGCAAGACGCTGCTCGGTTGGGACGAGGCCGAGCTGATCGGCTGCCCATTCCTCGAACTCATTCACCCTGATGACGTGCAACGCAGCACCGCCGAGGCGGCGCGCCAGTCCGAAGGGCTGATCGCACTGAACTTCGAGAACCGCTGCCGCCACAAAGACGGCAGCTACCGAACGCTGTCGTGGGCGGCCGTGCCCGATGAGAACTTCATCCATGCGGTCGGGCGCGACATCAGCGCCGAGATGGCCGCCGCCGCCCGGCTGAAGGAAACCGAGGATCGGCTGCGCCAAAGCCAGAAGATGGAGGCGGTGGGCCAGCTGACCGGTGGTATCGCCCACGACTTCAACAACCTGTTGCAAGGCATCACCAGTTCGCTCGAAGCCGTGAAGCGGCGCATCGCCAACGGCCGTGCGGCCGAGACCGAACGCTTCATCGCCGGCGCCATTGCCTCGGCACACCGAGCGGCCGCGCTGACCCACCGCCTGCTCGCGTTCTCGCGGCGCCAGCCGCTGGACCCTCGACCGGTCAAGGCCAATCCGTTGGTCAGTTCGATGGAAGACCTGCTGCGCCGCACGCTGGGCATCAACGTGGCGCTCGAACTGGTGCTGGCCGGCGGGTTGTGGCCCACGCTGTGCGATTCACATCAACTCGAAAACGCCATCCTGAATCTCGCCATCAATGCCCGCGATGCAATGCCCGACGGCGGTAAGCTGGTGATTGAAACCGTCAACGCCCACCTTGATGCCGCCTATGCCGAGCAAAACCTTGGCCTGCATGCCGGCCAGTACATCTGCATCGCCGTGACCGACAGCGGCACCGGCATGCCGCCCGAGGTGATGGCGCGTGCCTTCGACCCGTTCTTCACCACCAAACCGATGGGCCAGGGCACAGGACTCGGGCTGTCGATGATCTATGGCTTCACTCGCCAGTCCGAGGGCTATTGCAAGATCTACAGCGAGCTGGGCAAAGGCACGACCGTCAAGCTCTACCTGCCCCGCTACCACGGCGAGGAAACCGCCGAGCCCGCCAAGCCAGAGCCACCGCCCATCCCCGAGGCCGACCTTGGCGAGGTGGTGCTGGTGGTGGAAGACGAAGCGGTGGTGCGCGCGCTGATCGTCGATCTGCTTCAAGAGCTCGGCTACCGTGCGATCGAAGCGGACGATGGCCCGTCGGGGCTCGCGATCCTGCAGACCTGCCAGCGCGTCGACCTGCTCGTGACCGACATCGGACTGCCCGGCCTGAACGGCCGCCAACTGGCCGATGCCGCCCGCCTGACCCGCCCGCAGCTGAAGGTGCTGTTCATGACCGGCTATGCGGAGAACGCCGTGATTGCCAATGGCTTTTTGCAGCCGGGCATGGCGATGGTCACGAAGCCGTTTTCGATGGACGCGCTGGCGATCCGCATCCGCGACATGCTTCAGGCGCGGCGCTGAATTGCGCGCTGGGCCGGGCTCACGCGCGTGCGGCGCGGGCCTCGTCGAGCAGGGCGTCCATCGCATCGAACTCGAACGGCTTCGACAGCGATCGCACGTTGGGCCCTAGCGCAGACAGGCCGTGGTCGAGCGAATAGCCCGACGAGAAGATGATCCAGGCAGCGGGGTTCTGTGTCAGTACGCTGCGGGCCAGGTCGATGCCCGAGCGGCCGGGCAGGCTCACGTCGGTGAGCAGCACATCGAACTGGCGCTTGTCGAGTTCGGTGCTGGCCTCTTCCGCGTTCGCACAGGGCACGACCTCGCGGTCGTCGGCCTCCAGCATCATGGCCAACGTTTCCCGCAGGTAGAGGTTGTCTTCGACGAAAAGAATGCTCAGCGGTGAATGCGCAATCGACATGGGAATGAGAAAACGAGGGGAAGAAGACTCTACGCCAAGTATCGCCAGCGCCCGCGCGCCACCCGTAGGAGGGCGCCGCCTTGCGGATTCAGCCTTGTCCTACAAAAGGCTCTCGTATGTAAGCAGCGGTCAGGCGCCATGGCCCTCTCGCCCTCTCCCCAAGGCAGGCTGCCTACAATGACTGAGTGAATGAGTTGAACGCCGATCTGCACTGCCACTCTGTGGTTTCCGACGGGACGCTGACCCCTGAAGCCCTGGCTTCGCGGGCCAAGGCCAATGGCGTGGAACTGTGGGCCCTGACCGACCACGATGAGCTGGGTGGCCAGCACCGCGCCCGCGCTGCCGCGCTCGATAACGGCCTGCCTTATCTCACCGGCGTCGAGGTGTCGGTCACCTTCGCCAACACCACGGTACACATCGTCGGCCTGGGTTTTGACATCGATGACGCCGCGCTGGCGGCTGGTTTGCTCGCCACGCGCGGTGGCCGCGAAGAGCGGGCGCGCGAAATGTCGGACGGGCTGGCTCGCGCCGGCATCTTAGGTGCCTACGAAGGCGCGCTGAAGTACGTCGGCAACCCGGAGTTGATTTCCCGCACCCACTTCGCCCGCCACCTGGTCGAAAGCGGCGTCTGCCATGACACCCACGAGGTGTTCCGAAAATTCCTGGTCGAGGGCAAGCCGGGTTATGTGCCGCACCGCTGGGCGACACTCGGTGACACCGTACGCTGGATCACGCAGGCCGGCGGCCTCGCCGTGATCGCCCACCCTGGCCGCTACAAGATCACCGCCAATGAAGAGTACGCGCTGTTCAGCGAGTTCAAGACGCATGGCGGCGCTGGGGTCGAGGTTGTGACCGGCAGCCATTCGATTGCCGATTACGCGAAGTACACCGATACCGCGCAAGAGTTCGAGCTGCTCGCCTCGCGCGGCTCGGACTTCCACAGCCCGGAAGAGAGCCACGTTGATCTCGGCACCTTGCCTGCGCTGCCGCGTTCGCTGACACCGGTATGGTCCGCATTGGCATCGCGCATCCACCACCCTTGAATGCGGCCGCGGTGGCGGCGATCGATGGATGGCTCGCGCCGCCATGCGGCGGCGTTATGCAGCCCGGCCTGCAGGGCCGACACCGTGGACACGCTTGCCAAGGGCTGCACTCGCCCCCATCTGCAGTACCCAGCCCACTTCCCGCATGCCGCTCATCCGGCCTGTCAGAAAATCGCCCGATGTCGCAATACTTTGAAGTTCACCCAGAGAACCCTCAAGGCCGGCTGTTGAAGCAGGCTGCGCAGATCCTGCACGCCGGTGGCGTGGTCGCCGTGCCCACCGACTCCAGCTATGCGCTGGTCTGCCACCTCGACGACAAGGCCGCGGCAGAAAACCTGAGGCGCATTCGCGGCGTCGATGACAAGCACCATTTGACGCTGCTGTGCCGCGACTTGTCCGAGCTGTCGAGCTATGCGCGTGTCGACAACAAGCAGTTCCGGCTGCTCAAGCTCGGCACACCCGGGCCATTCACCTTCATCCTCGAAGCGACGAAGGAAGTGCCGCGGCGCGTCTCGCATCCGTCGCGCCGCACGATCGGCTTGCGCGAGCCTCAGCACCGCGTGCTGCAAGAGCTGCTGGCGCTGTTCGGCCAGCCCTTGTTGGCAACAACGCTGATTCCGCCCGGCGAGAGCGAGCCGCTGAATGACCCGAAGGAAATCCGCGAGCGCTTCCAGAAGCTGCTCCAGGCGGTGGTGGATTCTGGCGCGTGCCCGATGCTGCCGAGCACCATCGTCGATCTGACCTCGGATGAGCCCACGCTGGTTCGCGTCGGCCGTGGCGACCCGAGCCTGCTGGGGTTGGCTTCGGTGACCTGATTTGGCGGCATCGCGGGTGCCCGATTGCGCACGCCATCGAGTGCAAGCCCAAAACAAAAAGCGCCTTTTCAGGCGCTTTTTTGGAGGCTGCTGTGAAGCAAATGGAAGCCACATCGGGTGGCTTCAGTGCTTGGAAGCGATCGATCAACCCAGCGCAAGCGGCCCGCGTCAAACGTACTCTGACGACTCCAGGCGGAAGCGCGACACGCTGTCGGTCAAGCGCACGGTCTGCTCGCTCAGGCTCTCGGCGGCTGCGGCCGACTCTTCCACCAGCGCCGCATTTTGCTGCGTCATCTGGTCAAGCTGATTGACCGTCGCTGTCACGGTACCGATGCCCCCGCTTTGCTCGCGCGAGGCGGTCGCGATCTCGCCAATGATGTCGTTCACGTGCTTCACGCTCTTGACGACTTCGCTCATCGTGTTGCCGGCGTCTTGTACCAGGCGTGTGCCGCTGTCGATCTTCTCCGACGAAGCCAGGATCAAGCCCTTAATCTCCTTGGCCGCCGTGGCCGAGCGTTGTGCCAGCGTACGAACTTCTGCCGCCACCACTGCGAAGCCGCGACCTTGTTCGCCAGCTCGGGCGGCTTCGACTGCCGCGTTCAGCGCCAGGATGTTGGTCTGGAACGCAATCCCATCGATCACCGCAATGATCTCGGTGATCTTGCGCGACGAACGATCGATCTCGTTCATGTTCGCCACCACCTCCGACACCACGTTGCCACCGCGCTGAGCGGCCTGCGTGGCGGTCGAAGCCAGGTCGTTGGCTGCGCTGGCCGAGGCAGCGGTCTGGCGAACCGTGGCGGTCAGCTGCTCCATCGAACTGGCCGCGTGCTGCAGGCTACCCGCGGTCTGCTCGGTGCGGTGGCTCAGGTTCAGGTTGCCGGCGGCGATCTCGGCCGAGGCGGTGCGGATCGAATCGGCCACCTGCCGGATGTCGACAATCATCGTGCGCAGGCCACCGGTCATGCCGGCCAACGCGCCGTTGATCGAATGGTTGTCGCCCTCGGCGGCGGTCAATTGCACATCGATCTCGCCCCCGGCAATGCGACTCACCACATCGCGCAGCCGCTCCGGCTCATCGCCGAGTTCGCGCCAGACCGAACGCACCGTCACCCAGGACGCCAAGCCCAGCATCGTCAACACGACCAGGCCGGTGGCAACGACGACGATGATGCTGCGCGCCGCGCCATCGGTGGCCGAGTCGTAGCGCGCATCGATGCCTGCCCGCGCCTCTTCGGCGAACTTCTTATGCACCGACTGGAGATTACCGAGCGCTGCCTGCATGGCCTGAACCTTCGACGTGCTGTCGCCCTCGGTCTTGGTCAGCATCGCCCGCGCGGCGCTCACCGATGCGGTGGTATAGCTGTCGAAGGCATTGCTCAAGGCCTTGACGCTGCCTTGCTTGCCCTCCAACGCGTCGATGGCAGTCAGTGCATCGTGACCCAGCTTGACGTTGGGCTCGACGTCTTTCAGCTTCTCGGCATCACCTTCAATGCTGGCCGACTGCACCACCGACTGCACCGCCTCCGTGGCGTGATTGACGCGCTGGATCTGCGCCATGTACGGCTCATCCACCTCGCGCAACAATCGGATCTGCTGAGACAGCTGACTACCCACGCCGGCGCTGAGCGCGACACCGATGGTGAAAAGCATGGCTGCACTGATCGGCATCATCCAAATCTTGGTTCTGAATTTCATCTTTTGCGTCCAATGAAGCGTTGGTGGAAACGCCCGAAGAAATGGAGTAACGGCACAGGCTTCAGCCGAAGCTGAAGACCCTCTTCACGCCGGAGTCGCGGACCCGGGCCGTGATGTCGTTTTCACCCGCCTGAGCGGGTGTGCAGACCCATCCCATCACGGTGATGAAAGCGAAATGCCTGAGCACGTGTCGATGCATAAAATTTCCCGTTCTTGACGCCTGAGCCGCAGCCGATGTCCGGGCTTGCTCACCTTATCGGCGCCCCTACTGCGAAATTGACAGGCAGCGCGTGATTGGCTGCGATTTGCCGGTGCATCAGTGATTTTTTTGGGAGCGCAAGCCGGAAATCCCTGCAAATACTGCCCCTGCATTCATGCTGCGTGAAATCATCGCCCCCTCACACTGGGTGGGGGATGCCAAACATTTGTCAGCAGTGCGCCGATCCAAGGCCTCCATCGGTTGGCAAGGCTCAGAGCCCGAGAGTTTTTCTCCCGGAGAAGAAGCTGGCTCGCGACTGGCTGGAGACAGGGCACATGAGCAAGCGATGTGAGGATGGGGAAAAAGCGGCAAGCGCGAGCCTGTTCGAGGAACTTGCGCAGCCGAGCCGGGCGCAGATGCAGCAGGCGCGAGCGCAGATCGCATGCGGGTGAGAGCGGATGCGGCGGCGGCCTCGTTCAGGCGGCAGGCAAGCCTGCAGGAGCACCAGTGCGAAGCGAGCGAGCTGGTGCAGACGCTCAAAGCCCAGATGCAGGCGGACCCGGGGGCGGCCAGCCGGCGAGCCCAGGCGGCCAGGCTGCACGCGGCACAGGAGCGCGAGCAACGCATTGCACAGGCCCTGGCGCGGCTGCCGGAGATGGAGGCTGCCAAGCGCCGCAATGGCGACAGGCCAGAGGATGCACGCACCAGCACCACCGATTCCGATGCGAGCAACATGATGATGGGCGACGGGGGCTTCCGCCCAGCCTACAACGTGCAGTTCGCAAGCGACTGCGCGAGCCAGGTGATCGTGGGCGTGGACCTGGTCACCGCGGGCAGTGACATGGCGCAACTCGCGCCGATGGTCGAGCAAGTCGAGCAGCGCCTGGGCAAGGCCCCGGCGCACTGGCTGGTCGATGGGGGCTTCCCCGTACACGGGCAGATCGATGCGGTGGCGGGCAAGATCAAGCTGTATGCGCGCCGGTGCCACGGCCCAAGCCGCGCAAGGGCCAAGACGACGGCGAGCCGCCGGCGACGGGCGCCGAGTTTGAGCCCAAGCCGGGGGACAGCCAGGCGGTGGCGCAACGGCGCCAGCGCATGAACACAGAGGCTGCGCGCGAGATCTACAAGGACAAGGACCGAGCGGCCACAGCCAAGTGTGTCAACGCGCAGGCGCGTAACCGAGGGCTGCTGCGCATGCCGGTGCGAGGCCGGGTCAAGGTCAACTGCGTGGTGCGCTGTACGTGCTGGCGCACAACCTGATACGCATGGCCTGCATGGCGCCGCAACTCATCGGATGGGGCACAGGTGCGCGTGCGATGGGTGCAACCCCTGCGTGAGGCAGTCGAACATGGCCTGACAACACCCAACAAGCGCCTCGTGCACCGTCCAAACGCTCGCACCATCCCAACACCTATATCGAGGTTCGCTGCACCGCCAGCCTCCTCGATTGGCCACTCTTCAATCAACGTCAGCCAAGAAGCAAAAGCTTCTCAGCCTCTCAGGCGTTCGCGCGCAGTCGCTTCAAGGCTTCGGGTTCGACCCAGAGCGTGTCGAGGTGGGTGAACTTCCACTGCTCGTTGTTTTCTCTCGCGACGATGCGGTCGCCGCAATGGCTGTCTGTCAGATCGACGAGTTCCGGCGTCAGGTGCAGTTGCGATTTCGTCGAGAAGAAGGTCTTGACGATAGGCGTGACCAACGAATGCCGGCTCTGCTCGATCACCACCGCCAGCCGGCCCGACTGCATGCGCACCAACGCACCCACCGGGTAGATGCTAACCGTCTTCACGAAGGCCTGGAAAACGGCATCGTCAAAATGCCCGCCGCGCCATTCGGCCATCTGGCGGATCGCCTCGGCCGGGTCCCAGCCTTTCTTGTAAGGGCGGTTCGAGGTGATCGCGTCATAGACGTCGCACACCGCGCCCATCTTCGCCAGCTGCGAGATCTGGTCGCCCTTCAGGCCATGCGGGTAGCCGCTGCCATCGATCTTCTCGTGGTGGTGCAGGCAGACCTCGAGCGCGCCTTCGGTGGCCGTGCCGCCTTCGAGCAGCATCTCGTGGCCGCGCGTCGGGTGGGTCTTGATGATGCCGAACTCGTCGTCGCTCAGCTTGCCCGGCTTGTTGAGCACCTCAATCGGCATCACGGCCTTGCCCATGTCATGCAGCAAGCCGGCCAGGCCGGCATCGCGCGTCAGTTGTTCATTCATGCCCAGTTGCCGGGCCAGCGAAACCATCAGTGCACAAACCGCCACCGAGTGCATATAGGTGTAGTCGTCGTGCGTCTTCAACGGCGCAAGGCTCACCATCGCACCGGGGTTGCGCCACACCGAGCCGGCGATCTCGTCGACCAAGGGCAGGCATTCGCTGGCATTCACCGCATTGCCCAGCCGGGCTTCGGAGAACAGCGACATCACCGCCTCCTTGGATTTGGCCACCAGCACCGAGGCGCGTTTCATTTCGGCGGCGATGCCCACTGATGCGGTGTCGGAGCCGGACGTGGCGATCGCGGCCGGCGCGCTCGGCAGCTCGGGTTCGACCGGTGCCACAGGCGGGGCCACTTCACAAGAGGCAGCGACGTCGACGCCTTTGCTGGGATCGATCCAGCACATCTCCAGGCCGCAGCCCAGCAGCTTGTTCAGATCCGCGGGATCGGAAAGCACGAACTTCGACTTTCAGAAGGGATGGTCCAGCCACGACCCTTCCAGCGCATGCAGGTGCATGCCCAGGCGAAGCGCTTTGACCTTGATCTTCTTGAGCATGGGAGGCTGCGACAGCGAAGCTGTTTTTGTATCGACCGCACAGCACCAAACTTGATCAGTGATCCGCCAACAAAAACGCCGCTGAGACCAGCGGCGTTGAGGGGACAGACAAAACCGCCGTTCGGGCGCGGTCAGCGAAAGCGCGACTGGGGAACGGTCCGCAGGTCGCTCGGCAGCGTCGCGAGGTATTGCGCAATCACCTTCAACTGCGCATGCGTGAACGGCTGCACCGTGGCACCCATCACCGCGTTGTTGCGGCCGACCTGCGCGCTGTCCTTGCTCTTGTACGCCTTCAGCGCGGTGTAGAGGTAATCGGCATGCTGACCGGCGAGCTTCGGGTAGGTGCCGTCGATCGGCTTGTTGAAGTTCTCGCCGTGGCAGGCCGAACAGCCGCCCTGCTCCAGCAGTTTGGCCACTTCGGCAGTCGGCTTGGAGGCCACGGATACATCCGCGGGCGGCACGTCTTTCGCCTGCGCTTCATAGAAGGCGGCCAGATCGGCGGTGTCTTGTTCCGTCAGCGGCGCCGCGATGGCACGCATGGTCGGATGCTTCCGATCACCCTTCTGGTAAGCCGTCAGTGCAGCGGCGATGTATTTCGCGCCCTGGCCCGAGATCATCGGCACCTTGTGCACTTCCGGAAAACTGGATTGATAGCCTGGAATGCCATGGCAACCAATGCACATGGCTGCCTTTTTTTCGCCGGCTTTAGCGTCCTGAGCGAGTGCGCCCGTATTGAATCCGGACAGAGCCGCGAAGGCAACGATCGTCGAGAACAGATATTTCATGATCATGCGAGTGCGTGCTTCGAAGTACCGCGGATTATAGGGTCGCCTTTATACTGCCCACCCCCTCTACTGCACTCGAACGAATGAAGTTCCAAGGCTCAGACACTTACGTCGCCACCGACGACCTGATGCTGGCCGTCAATGCAGCAGCCACATTGAAGCGCCCTTTGCTGATCAAAGGAGAGCCAGGCACCGGCAAAACCATGCTCGCCGAAGAGGTGGCCCAGGCGCTGGGCATGCCGCTGTTGCAATGGCATGTGAAGAGCACGACGAAAGCCCAGCAAGGACTGTACGAATACGATGCGGTAAGCCGCCTGCGCGACAGCCAGCTCGCCGATGTCGATGGTGGCGCACGCGTGCGTGACATCCACAACTACATCGTCAAGGGCGTGCTGTGGCAGGCGTTCACCGCCGATCAACCGGTGGTCTTGCTGATCGACGAGATCGACAAGGCCGACATCGAATTCCCGAACGACCTGCTGCGCGAAATCGACCGCATGGAGTTCTATGTCTACGAGACGCGCGAGCTGATCAAGGCCCGGCACCGCCCGCTGGTGTTCATCACCTCGAACAACGAAAAGGATTTGCCGGACGCCTTTTTGCGCCGCTGCTTCTTCCACTACATCAAGTTTCCCGATGCCGTGACGATGCAGCGCATCGTCGAAGTGCATTTCCCTCAGCTGAAAAAAGAACTGTTGGCCGCGGCGCTGAAAAACTTCTACGAAGTGCGCAACCTGCCGGGTCTGAAGAAGAAGCCATCGACCTCCGAGCTGCTGGATTGGCTCAAGCTGCTCGTGGCCGAAGACATTCCGCTCGAAGTGCTGCAAAGCCAGGACGAGAAGGTGGCCGTGCCGCCGCTGGTCGGCGCGCTGCTGAAGAACGAACAAGACGTGTCGCTGTTCGAAAAGCTCGTCTTCATGCAGAAGCACAACCGCTGAGCCAGCGATGCAGGCGATTCTTCCGACGACGCTGGCCGACACGCGTGTGCGGCTGGAGCCGCTCGGGCCACAGCATCTGGAAGGCCTGCGCAGCGCGGCAGCCGATGGCGAACTGTGGAAGCTTCGTATCACCTCGGTGCCTGAACCCGAAAATGCACTGGCCTACATCGAGCGCGCACTGAAGCAGCAAGCCGAGGGCAGCCGCCTGCCGTTCGCCGTGGTGGATCTGCTAACGAATCGAGTGATCGGAAGCAGCAGTTACCACGACATCGTGCCGGCCATCGACCGCTTGGAAATTGGCTACACCTGGTATGCCGCAAGCGCGCAGCGCAGCCACGTCAACACCACCTGCAAGCTCCTGCTGCTGACGCATGCTTTTGACACCTTGGGCGCGCAGCTGGTCGGCTGGCGCACCGACATCGAGAACCTCGCCAGCCAGAAGGCGATCGAGCGCCTGGGCGCCCGGCGCGATGGCGTACTGCGCCACCATGCGTTGCGCCGCGACGGCACCGTGCGTGACACAGTCATGTACAGCCTGACCCGCAGCGAATGGCCGTCGACCCGCACCCACCTGCGCGAGTTGCTGGACCGACCGCGTTGACGCGCCCCACTCTCTCGAAGCAGGCCTGCCCTTCAAGGCGCAGCCCTCTTTTTCTTATCCAAAAACGGAGCCGCTGAAGCGGTGCATCTGCCATGGCCGATCGCAAAACTCTGACCATCGATGACTTGTGGACGCTCGATCGAATCGGCGATGTTTCGCTGTCCCCCGATGGTGCCCAAGCGGTGTGCTCGGTGGCGAGCTATTCGATGGAAGCGAACAAGGGGCAATCCAGTCTGTGGCTGTTCTCGACCTTCGGCGGCGAGCCGCGCCGGCTGACGAGCTGTGGTGAAAAAGATGGGCAGGCCGCGTGGTCACCGCAGGGTGGGCACATTGCCTTCCTGGCCCGCCGCGATCAGCAGGACAAGAAAGACGACACCGCGCAGCTCTACCTGATCGCCCCCGATGGCGGCGAGGCGCAGCGCATCAGCGACTTCGCACCCGGCATCGACGCCTTCAAGTGGTTCCCTGATGGCAAGCGCATCGCGTTCATCGCCTGGGTCTGGCCGGAGCTGAAAGGCGCTGCGGCCCAGGCCAAGCGCCACAAGGAATTCCAGGATCGCAAGGAGACCGCTTACGTCACCAGTGAAACCCAATACCGCTATTGGGACCACAACCTGCCAATGGGCCGCGTGGCTCACCTGCATGTTTTAGACATCGACACCGGTCGCGTACGCGATCTGTTCGAAGGCACGCCCTGCGAACTGTCGCGCGCCGAGCCCGACAGCGATGCGTTCGACATTTCGCCCGATGGCCGGCGCATCGCCTTTGTCTTCGACCCGCAGCCAGAAAAGCAGATCGACCATTGCCTTGCCCTTGCCGAGTTGAACCTGCGCAATGGCCAGGTGCAGACGCTGGCCGATGACAAAGCCTGGAACTTCGGCGCGCCGCGCTACAGCCCCGATGGCCAGCGCCTGGCCTTCACCGCGGCCCATCAAGGCAAGCGCCACACGATGCCGAGCCAGCTGGCCTGCATCGACCACAACGCCCGCTGGCGCGTGCTGAGCGCCCATTGGGACCACGATGTCAACGCGCCCCTGCGCTGGTCGGCCGATGGCTCGGCGGTGTATTTCGGGGCCGAAGACCAAGGCCGGCGCCATCTCTACCGATTTGATCTGACGCAGCGTGAGGCTGAGATCGCAGCCACCGGCGGCTGGGTGCACGGCTTCGATGTGGCTGGCGAGGTGATTGTTATAGCCGCCGATTCACTCGACCACCCGGTGCGCATTCACGCGCTGCGCCATGACGCCGAACCCACGCGGCTGGAGCATTTCAACGACCGGCAACTGGCCGCGTTCACGCTGGGCTCGCACGAAGCGATCAACATCCAGGGTGCGCAAGGCGAGCCGGTTCAGGTGTGGTTGACCTATCCGCCCGGCTTCGACCGCAAGAAGCGTTATCCGCTGATGCATTCGATCCATGGCGGCCCGCATGCCGCGGCGGGCGACACCTTCCATTACCGTTGGAACAGCCATGTGTTCGCCGCGCAAGGCTATGTGGTGGCGGCCGTCAACTACCACGGCTCCAGTGGCTTCGGCCACGCCTTCCTCGACAGCATCACCCACCGCTGGGGCGAACTCGAGCTGCAAGACATCGAAGCCGCTACCGACTGGCTGATTGCCAAGCCCTGGATCGATCGGCGACGCGTGTTCGCCACCGGCGGCAGCTATGGCGGCTACATGGTTGCGTGGATGAACGGCCATGTGAAGCCGGGCCGCTATCAGGCCTACGTGTGCCACGCCGGCTGCTTCGACTGGACCGCGATGTTCAGCGACGACGCCTTCAGCTGGCATGCCAAAGACCTTGGTGCCTGGTACTGGGACGATGCGCAGAAGGTGCAATCGCAAAGCCCGTTGAGCTTTGTCAAGCACATGAAAACGCCGACGCTCGTCGTCCACGGCGCGCTCGACTACCGCGTGCCCGATCAACAGGGCCTGGCCTACTACAACACGCTGAAAGCCAAGGGCGTCGATGCGCGGCTGGTCTGGTTCCCGGACGAAAACCACTGGATCTTGAAGCCCCGCAATTCACGGCTCTGGTACGGCGAATTCTTCGATTGGCTGAAGCGGCATGACCCGGCGCAGACGGATTCGGCGCCCGCGAGCCGGCGCAAGAAAACGGTCAAAAAGGCTTGAGCCCGCTTGGGCAGGGGCTGCGCAACTGCTCAAAGACAAGGCCCGCCATGTGGCGGCGGCCGATGCCTGGATCGGGCCTGCGCCGCTCACCGCATGACGCAAGCAAGTTCACGCGCCGTCAAAGCTTCAGGTTGAACGCCAGGCCGATGCGTTGATCCACCCAGCCGACGCCGTTGGGCAATTGGCGCGCCGCCAGCTCGACCACCACGCGGCGCGGCACCACCCACCAGCGCCCGCCCACGCGGCGCGATTCGGTGCCGGCCTCCGAGCCGGCCCATTCGGCGAACAGCATGCTGGCCCGGGTCGGTTGCCACATGCTGCTCATCGTCGCGCGCATGCGGGCGACGCTCGCGTGCTCCATGCCGAGGTTCATCTGCAAGGCCAGGTCATCGTCCACGCGCAGCAAGCCGCCCGCCGCCAGTGCGGCACGTTGGGTGTTGAGGGCGACCCCTCGGCCGTCGGTCTGGCGCTGGCCTGACCAGTCGAACTTCAATGAGCCCAGCAACGATGCGAAGCGCTGCGAACTGAGCGCGCTGTATTCAGCTTTCACCACCGTCGGTGACGCCTCTTGCGCCTTCGGTCGCGGCGCCGCGACCTTCCAGCGCGAGCTTTCATCTCTGCAGTTGCCGGCCAGCATCTGCGCACGCTGCGCCGCAGAGACCTCCGAGAACGGCTCGACGGGGCAATCGGGCATTTCGGCCCGGGCAAGCCCAGCCAGGTAGGCACTGGCAGCAAACGCCAGAGCCCGGCGCCGGAGCCTTGAAATCTTAATGTTCATCTCGATCGTCATGCGGTTGAGCTTCGATCATGCAAGCAGCGCTCGCGCCAGTCATGCAGAGGTGCAGCGGATCGCCGGGTCATTTCATCGCTTGAAAGACCCCATGCCATGCTCGGTGAACGCCTTGCCGCGGGGTGCATGCCATTGCGCTTGGGTCGGGAGTCGGGGCCATCGGCCCATCGCTGCGTGGCATGCATCAAAATGCCCCATGCTGATCAATTTCTTCTTCACGTTGCGTGCCGCCAAGCTGAAGGTTTCCGTCAAGGAATACCTGCTGCTGCTGGAAGCCATCCAGGCCGGGGTGATCGATGACGACGGCGGCCCGACGATCGACAAGTTCTATTACCTCGCCCGCACGTCGCTGGTGAAGGATGAGAACAGCTTCGACAAGTTCGATCGCGCCTTTGCCGCCTATTTCAAAGGCGTGGAGTTGTTGACCGACTTCACGCAAGACGTTCCGCTCGAGTGGCTGCGCAAGACGCTGGAAGCGCAGCTCAGCCCGCAAGAGAAGGCGGCGGTCGACAAGATGGGCTGGGACGAGCTGATGGCCACGCTGAAGAAGCGCTTCGAAGAACAGAAGGAGCGCCATGAAGGCGGCACGCGAATGATCGGCACCGGCGGCACCTCCGCCTTCGGCGCCTACGGCTACAACCCGCAAGGCATTCGCATCGGCCAGGAAAAGGGCAAGAACAAGGCGGCGGTCAAGGTCTGGGACCAGCGCCAGTTCAAGGACTACGACGACGAGATCGAACTCGGCACGCGCAACATCAAGATCGCACTGCGCCGGCTGCGCCGCTTTGCGCGCGAAGGTTCGGCCGAAGAACTCGATCTCGACGACACCATCCGCTCGACCGCGGCCAATGCCGGCTACCTCGACATCAAGATGGTGCCCGAACGACATAACAAGGTGAAGGTGCTGCTGCTGATGGACGTGGGCGGCACGATGGACGAACACGTCCACCGCGTCGAAGAACTCTTCAGCGCCGCCAAGGCCGAGTTCAAGCACATGGAGTTTTTCTACTTTCACAACTGCGTCTATGACTTCATGTGGAAGAACAATCGACGCCGCTACAGCGAGAAGTTCTCGACCTGGGAGGTGCTGCGCACCTACAACAAGGACTACAAGCTGATCTTCGTCGGCGACGCCACGATGAGCCCGTACGAAATCCTGCAGCCCGGCGGCAGCGTCGAATACAACAACGAAGAAGCCGGCGCCCAATGGCTGCAACGCCTGACCAGCGCCTTCCCCAAATTCGCGTGGATCAACCCCGAGCCGCAAGGCGTATGGAGTTACCGCCAGAGCATTTCGATCGTCCAGCAGTTGATGAACCAGCGCATGTTCCCCCTGACCTTGCAAGGCCTCGAACGCGCGATGCGCCTGTTGAGCAAATGACAGAACTCGGCACGGCACACAAACGCTGGTGCAGGACTTGGTGCGGATGGGCGGCAGTGGCCTGCTTGAGCGGCTGCGCGATGTTCCATGGCGAAGAAGCTGCCACCACCAGTTCGCGCGCGGCCGATAGCGGTGATCAGGTCGCACCACCTGCTGCTGCCGCTTCTGCGCCGACGACGGTGTCGTACCGGCTGCAGGTGGAAGCCCCGAACGAGCTGCGCCGCCTGCTCGTGACCTACCTCGACCTGAGCCGCTTTCAATCGGCCGCTGCGGGCGACGTGGTAACCAACGCCGAACTCGATCGGCTCGCCGCCGCATCGCCGGCGCAGGCGCGCTCACTGCTCGAAACCGAGGGCTACTTCAATCCGCAAGTGAACGTGGTGCGCAGCGACCCGCCAGATGACAAGCCGCTGTTCGAGCTGAAGGTCGAACCCGGCCCGCGCACCGTGGTGCGCTCCTGGGAGATCAAGGGCCAGGGCCCGCTGCAAAACAGCATCGAAGTCGGCAACGAAGACGCGAAGGATTTGATGAAGAGCGTGATCAAGAACTGGCCGATGAAGGAAGAAGAGCCGTTCCGCCAGGCCGAATGGAACTCGGCGAAAAACGAAGCACTCGCGCAGCTGCGCTCCGAAGGCTACCCGTTGGCTGCCTGGACCAGCACCGAGGCGCGCATCGATGCGAAGACGCACGAGGCGGCGCTGGCCGCCACCTTCGACAGCGGCCCGCTGTTCCACCTCGGCGAAATCCGCATCGAAGGGCTGCAGCGCTATGACGAGGGCGCGATCCGCAACGTGGCCGATTTCGAGCCCGGCACGCCGTATTCCGAAAAGCGCCTGCTTGACTTCCAGGAGCGGCTGGGCAAGGTCGGCCTGTTCGAAAGTGCGTCGGTCGAGGTCAACCCCGACACCGAAAATGCCGATGCCATGCCGGTGATCGTGAAAGTGCGCGAGCAGTCGTTGCAGACCGCCACCACCGGCATCGGCTTCAGCGACAGCACGCGCGAGCGCGTCTCGCTGGAGCACACGCATCGGCGGCCGTTCGGCTTCAACGTGAAGGCGCACAACAAGTTCGAGATCGGACGAAATTCCCGCTCGTGGGACGGCGATCTGCTGTCGAACCCGGCCAACAAGCAATACCGCAACCTGCTGTCGGCCGGCGTGTCGCGGCTGGATGCGAGCGGGGAGATCACCATCGCCTCGCACGTGCGCTCCGGCCGCTCACAGGAAACCGAGCGCATCGAGCGGCTGATTTATGGCGAGCTGTTGACCAACAAGGTCACCACCCAAGACACCAGCCAGCAGACCACGCAGCAGGCCGCCGACCTGGTCAACCCGCGCACCAGCCAGGCGGCGACGATCAACTACAACTGGGTCTGGCGTGACGTCGACAACCTGATCCTGCCCACGCGCGGGTTGACTTCGACCACGCAGGTCGCTGGCGGCTATGCGCGATCCAACTTCGCCAACAGCGGTGTCTTCACGCGGCTCTACTCGCGCAACACGCTTTATTGGCCGCTCGGCCGCTCGTGGTTCACGCAGACCCGGCTCGAATACGGCCAGGTGTTTGCCGCTGATCGCGTCGGTATTCCTGACACGCTGATGTTTCGTGCCGGTGGCGACGACTCGGTGCGCGGCTACGGTTATCACGACATCGCGGTGCTGCGCAACGGCGTGACCACCAGCGGCCGGAAGCTGCTGACGGCAAGTGCCGAAATCGCTCATCCGTTCACCGCCAAACGGCCCGAGCTGTGGTGGGCGGCGTTCCTCGACGCCGGCACCGTCGTCGACCAGTGGAGCGATGCCGATCCGGTACTCGGCTACGGCCTGGGCGTGCGCTACCGCAGCCCGGTTGGCCCGCTGCGCATCGATTGGGCTTATGGCGAGCAGGTCCACAAAGGCCGGCTGCATTTGAGCGTCGGGATCGCGTTCTGATGAGCGACATGCCAACTTCTTCGTCCGGGCCCGCGGCAAGCGACGCGCCACGCCGCAAGCGACGCGGCTGGCTTGATGGGCTGATCGGCACCGTGTTGCTGATCGGTTTGGTCGGCGGGCTGATCACTTCCTTGTTCTGGGCCGCTGGCACACCGGAAGGCACGGCCTGGCTGCTGGCAGCACTCGGCCGCGCGGGAATCGGCATCGAGGTGCAAAAGCCGCAGGGCAGCCTGATTGGCGAGTTCAGCGCACAGCAGATCGTGATTGCGATCGCGCCGGTGCATGTCGTGATCGAGCGGCCGCGCTGGCAAGGCCTGTCGGTGGGATACACGACGTACCCACAAACCTGGGCGGCCGTGCACC
This sequence comes from uncultured Rhizobacter sp., assembly GCA_964242145.1. Classification (GTDB taxonomy): domain Bacteria; phylum Pseudomonadota; class Gammaproteobacteria; order Burkholderiales; family Burkholderiaceae_C; genus Rhizobacter. The sequence goes on along the minus strand of CAXTCD010000084.1, from coordinate 1,569 downwards.
TGCACTCGCTGGCCGCCGATCGGATCACGGTGTCGGTGGTGAACACCGGCCCGCCCAGCAACAAACCCTTCGCGCTGCCGGCCGCATTGGCGCTGCCACTGGAATTGCAGATCGATGAACTGCATGTCGCCGAGCTTCAGCTGCCGGGCCTGGATGGCCACCCGCTGCGCGAACTGAGCGCAAGGCTGCATCTGGGTGCTGAAGAAGGCCGGCTGCACCGCATCGACGCGCTGAGCGTGCAGCTCGACCCCTTGCAAATCACCGGTGATTTTCGCCTGGGCGCGCAAGCGCCGATGCAGCTCGATGCGGACCTGAAGGCGACGCAGGCGAAGGCATCGATCGTTCCTTCGACGGCTCCGAATGCGCCACCCGCCGCAGCAAGCGGACCGGCGCAAGCGAACACCAACCCCTCGCCCGGCAAGCCGCGTCGCACCGCATCCACCCGCACAACGGGTATCGCAGCCACACCGCCGGCCCTGCCCGCCTGGGCCAAGCCGCTGCAAGCCGATTGGCAGGCACAGCTGCAGGCCCATGGCCCGCTGGCGCGCTTCAATGCCAAGGCATCGCTGCATGCGCAGGGGCAGCAGCTCGATGCCAGCGCGATCGTCGCGCCAGCACAGCCCTGGCCCTTGCCGCAGCTGGACGCCCGCACCCAAAGCCTGGACCTGGCCGCGCTGCTGGCTCATGCCCCGGCCACCGCGTTGAGCGGCAGCGTCTCCATCACACCGGTTGATGGCGGCAAGGAGGCATCGAATGCCAGCGGCGCACTGAATGCAAGCATCCAGCTCAGCAACGAGCAGCCCGGCCGCTGGAACGAAAAGAAGCTGCCGCTGCGCAGCCTCGCGGTCGAGCTGAAAGGCCGCACCGATCAGGTCGATCGTCTGGATCTGACAAAGTTCGAGGTCCAACTGTCCGACGGTCGCAAGTCGGCCGGCAGCCTGCAAGGCAGCGGGCAATGGAGCGCTGGCAGCTTCGAGCTGAAGGCGCAGCTCGGCGCATTGCAGCCGAGCGCGCTCGACCCCCGGCTGGCAGCGATGAGCCTGAGCGGGCCCATCGAACTGTCGAGCCAGGCCAACCCGGGCGGCGAAAACGGCAGCACCGGATCGCCCACCTTCAAGGCACTGATTGAGCTGGCCGGCAAGCTCGAATCTCCAGCCCGTGCGGTGCAGCTGAAGCTCGATGCTTCCGGCACCGCCGAACGCATCGAGCTGCATCAGCTGCGCGCTGCCGCGGGCGGCGCCAACGCCAGCTTCTCCGGCACGGCCGATCACGCAGCGCAGGCCTGGCAGGTGAAGGCGCAATCGGCGCTGGTTGATTTCGACCCACGCACCTGGTTCCCAGAGCTGCCTGGCGTCGACTGGCAGGCGGGCGTGAACCGCATCAACCTGCGCGGCAACCTGGCCTTGACGCTGCCTGATGCGGCGCTGTCGACTTCTGAGGAAGACAGGCGCACGCTGCCCGAGCGGCTGACCGGGGTGCGCGGTGAAACGAATGTCGAACTGGGCAACAGCCTGCTGGCCGGCGTGCCTTTGTCGGGCGATGTATCGGTGCGCCGCAGTGCCGCTGGCG
>CAXTCD010000083.1:0-21897 GCA_964242145.1 uncultured Rhizobacter sp. | reverse complement strand
GCTCAAGATCTGCTGCGCGATCCCAAGGTGCGTGCCGCTTATCTGGGGGAGTAAGACGTGCTGCTTTGACGGCGACTCTGGCGCCTCGTGCTGATCGCGCTGGGACAGGGCCGTTTTGATGATGGCGCCTTGGCGCTGCAAGCTCACCACAGACCGTTGTCCGCAAGCGATGGCCAGCCTTGGCTTGCCAACGAGGTTCACCAGCCATCAGGCGGTGTGAACTGCGAACTCCCTCAGCATCACAGAACGGTAGGCAGCGCTTTCATGCAAGCACTTGGCCGTCGATAGAACACTTGCGGCCGAGCCTGGCAGCGGCGAGGGTTGTAACACAGAACGCCGCATGACTGTGTCGCACGGAATTCAAAGATGCATGCGATAACCGACACCATAGACCGTCTGAATGCGCGGGCCGGTGGTGGTGCCCGGCGCTTCGGTGCAGAGCTTGCGCCGCAGCTTGTAGACGTGTTGTTCGATCGTGCGCTTGCCGATGTCGCCGGAGCGGCCCCAGATTTCAGTGGATAAGGTTTTCAGTGTCACAACACGGCCCAGGTTTTCGAACAGTGCCCAGGCGAGCGCGAATTCGCGGGCAGTGAGGCTGACTTCGCTTTCCTGATTGGCCAGGATCTGGGTGGCCGCATGCAGTGAATAAGGCCCGGCTTGCAGATGGGAAGCATGCTTGCGTTCCGAGCGCGAACGAACGCGGGCGTGAATGCGTTGAATCAGCGTTTCAGTTCCTTCGCTCATCACCGCATAGTCATCAGCACCGTGCTGAAGGGCTCGCGAGATGCCTAATGCATCGCCCACGCCGACAACGATCAATGGAATGTTTTGTCCCGTACGAACTGACAATGACGCCAGCCAATGGCCAATCTGTTCGTCGTTGTCTTCGAGCAGAACGCCTTCGTAGTCTTGGGTGCGCAGGGCTGCAATCAATGACGGCGCATCGCGGTGGTAATCCACATCGATGCCCTTGGCCGTCAATGCTGTAGAGGCAAACTTCTCAAGCGCATGGGCGGGACACAGTGCGGCGAGTTTCACGTCGCTTCTCCTGTCAGAGGCGTGAAGGGTCTGGAACGGGTCGGCTGCCGCGATGCAACAGCATCCCGGGGTGTTAGCGAAGATGAAAAACAGAAAAGTGTCACGGTGTGTTGTTTCGCTGGGATAGCGCGGCGCAGAGATCTAGCGCAGCGGGTCGGTATGGTGTGGTTCACGAACTGACCTGATCAGAAGTAAACACATTTGCACTGTCGTTGCGTCACGGCTATCTCGTCCTTTAGAGCTCATTAAATTTCAATGGCCGTGCAGGCAAATGACACCCTGCAAATAAGCAGATTTGCGGCCTGATGAATTCATTAAGCCTTGGTATCACCTGACAGTCCTTACAGCTTGCCGCATGCGGCCTCAATCTACAAACTGCTTTGACAGGTGGGTTTCGCAATTCCAATGAATATTTCGGTACCGAGGAATCGAGCAATGAAATCAGCCATGTATTTCCCCTGTATGTCCCCGTATGTCATTTGTGAGTGAAAGATTGCAAGTTGATGCAAAGGTCGGCAAGCAGCAGATCCGTGTTTGACTTGCGACACATCTGTGTGCTCCGTGTTGACCGAGACTTCCACGGCATGTCGTGGTGGGTGTCTTGGGCCGGCAAATCGCGCTCTGAGAAAAAGGTTTTACATCCCAAAGGCAATTCAAGAAACGCGACAATGCGAACGGCTTATCAACCCGGTTTCTTGATTCTTCAATCGAACTCCCGATCTTGAGCCATTTGATGAAATGCGTTTTTGATGCTGCCCGAGGTGCATGGTGAGTTCACCGCGCGTGCTTCCCGAAAGCTACCGGTTCGGCACATTTGAGCTGTGCGTGTCGCAGCGTCGCCTGCTTGATGCAGGTCAAGATGTCCGGCTGGGGACCCGCGCGATCGACTTGCTGCTGGTGCTGGTGGAACGTGCAGCGATGGTGGTGCCCAGGGAGCAACTGCTCGACCTGGTTTGGTCGGGGGCGATGGTGGAGGAAAACAACATCGCTGTTCAGGTCACGGCAATCCGCAAGTTGTTGGGCCGTAACGCCATCGTCACCGAACCAGGCCGTGGCTATCGATTTGTCTTGTCGGTGGAAGTGGGCTCTAAGCCTCCTGAACCGCAGGACCCGGTGCCTGCGGTGGCTCCCGAGATGTCTTTGCTGGATCGGGTGCCAATCGCCTTGCCCGCATGGAGGTTGCCATCCGCAAATCCTCATCTCGTGGGGCGCGACAGCGATGTCGATGAGCTGAGCCAGGAATTGCGACAGCACCGGCTGGTCAGTGTGGTGGGACCGGCAGGCATCGGCAAAACGGCGTTGGCTTTGACGGTCGCCCACAAGCAGCGGATGTTGATGCGCAATGGCGTGGCGTGGATCGAGCTGTCTGCCGTCGAAACGCCGGATCAGGTTTTGCCGTCGATCGGTGAGGCTTTCGGGCTTCAGTTGTCGTCCGGTGAGGAGGGCCTCGCCACATTGCAAGCCCATCTGAAAGACATGCATGTGTTGTTCGTGCTCGACAACGTCGAGCATTTGGCGGCGTCTGTGGGTGCGCTGGTCAACCAACTGTTGATGGCCACCGAACAGGTCCGGTTCATGATGACCGGGCAAACCGCATTGAAGGTCTTCGGCGAACGGATATTGCCTCTCAACGCGCTGTCGGTTCCCAGCGCGTCGAGCACGGCTGAAGAGGCCTTGCGTCATGGTGCGGTCGCGCTTTTCGTGGATCAGGCTCAAGCGCTCGATCGGCGATTTGCATTGACCGATCGCAATATCGGGCGAATTATTTCAATCTGCCAGGAGCTCGACGGCATTGCGCTGGCGATCAAGCTGGCGGCACTCCGTTTGCCGATGTTTGGCGTGAATGAATTGAGTGCGCGCTTGAGCAACCGCTTCAAGTTGCTTCGTGGGGATGAGCTGGGTGCGCCGCCGCGCCAGCAGACCTTGCGTGCCGCGATGGACTGGAGTCATTCGCTGCTGAGCCCGATCGAGCAAGTGGTGTTTCGCCGCTTCGGCGTGTTCGCCAAGGGCTTCACGATGGAACTGGCCTGTGCCGTCGCGCAAGACGACGAGATCAATGCCGTCGCGATCGAAGAGGCGCTGCAGAAGATGGTCGACTGCTCACTCGTTCAGCCGAGCAACGAGGGCGACGTACTGCGCTATCGCCTGCTGGCCACGACGCGCGACTATGCCTTGCTGAAACTCGCCGATGCCGGCGAAGAACAGCCATTGCGCCGCCAGCATGCGGCGGTGCTCAGGGCGCTGCTGGCGCACCCATCGCGCACGGAAGCGCATGTGCTCTGGCTTGCACGTTGCAAGGCCGAGATCGACAACCTGCGAACCGCGCTCGACTGGTGCCTGTGGTACGACGGTAATGCGGCTGTCGCCCTGCTTGCGGAAGCCGTCGAAGTCTTTGGCGAGCTACAGCTTTTTGAAGAAGCGCGTGAGATCTACCGCGCTTGCGAATCGATGCTGAATGACGGCTTGCCGGTGCAATTGCTGGCGCGCCACAGCTTGGCCCATGCACAGCTTCTGTTCGACAATCACCCGGCCGGGGCACGCGACCTGATGCTGCAGGCGGTCGCCTTATACCGTACGGCAGGTGACATGAAGCAGCTGTCGTTGGCGCTGGGCCAGGCGATCCCGATGCTGTCATTCATGTCGACGTCTGCCTCGCGTGCGCTGCTCGATGAGCAGGCGAAGATCGAGCCGCCATCCACCGGCTCTCAACTGCGCCGCCTGCGCTATATGGGTGAAGCCATCGTGCAAATGCAGGAAGGCGAAAAGGCGCGGGCGCGCAAGTCGGTTCACATTGCGCTGGCATCGCCGCGCGCAGGCAGCTTGCCCGAATGGGTGTTGTCGGGCGCGGCCGATCCCGGCGGAGAACTGCATGACTTCGACATCGCGATGAAAGCCAGCGGCGCATTGGGCGCCGGTGTGCCGCGCCTGCACCGGCTGCATGTGCTGGCCCACCTGGTGGCGGCCTTGCTTGAGAACGATTGCTTGATGGAAGCCCGGGCGGTTTTGTCAGAGCTGATGCGCACCTCGCGCCACATGGGGTGGGAGGGCATCAATCAATGGGCGGATTTGTTCGCCTGTCTCGCGGCAAAGGAGTTCCGCCATGCAGATGCCGCACGCCTGCTTGGTTATGCCGAGCGCGTCGCGGGTGCGCCAGATCGCCGCCTGCCCGCGTTGGTGGCCATTCGCCAGCAGGTCACGGGCATGATCTGGGCCGGCCTGGAGGCATCGACAGTCTCCGACCTGATCGATCAGGGAACCCACATGGCGCAAGACATCGCATGCCGCCTGGCGATGCAGCCACCCGGAGGGCACGGGCGCTCGCAGATACACCCATTGATGCCGACGGAAGTCTGATCGATCGCAAGGTCAAGCAGATCTCCGCCTCGGGCCTGGATCACATCGCCGATCGATCTACCGAGAGACCCGCCGCGGCCAGGCAGCGCAGGGTCTTCACCGTGCCGCCTTTCGCCTCGAAAGAATGGCTTGCCAACGGAAAGGCCCTGCCGAGGCCTTATCGTTGCGGTTTGCGTTTTTCAGATGTCCGCCATGAAGCACCCTGTTCTTGCTCTGTCCCTGACCTGGGGGCTGCTTTGCGCCGCGCCCACTGCCGATGCCGCGAATGCGCCGGCCGATCCCGCTGCGGTGTGGAACCTGAGTTCGCTGTATGCAGACGATGCCGCCTGGGACGCTGCGCGTCAGAAGTTGATCGCGCTACTGCCGGATTTGCGGGCGCTGCAGGGCACGCTGGGCCGCAGTGCGGTCAGCCTGTTGAAGGCCATGGATGCGATTTCGACGGCGCAGCGCGAACAGGCTCGGCAAAGTGTCTATGCCAGCCTGAAGTCGGATGAGAACACCAAGGTCACGGCCCATCAATCGCGCCGGCAGCTGTCCGAATCGAGCGAGAACCAGCTCGGTCAGGCCACGGCCTTCGTGGCCACTGAAATCAGCGCGCTCGGCCGCGACGCTTTGGAGGCCTTCATTGCCGCCGAGCCGGGCCTGGCGAAGCACGCGTACAACCTGCGATCGATGCAACGTTTGGCCAGCCACACCTTGTCGGCCTCGGAAGAAGGGCTGCTGGCCGCCGCGGCCGACCCTTTGCAGCAGCCCAACGCGATCTATTCGCTGCTGAACAACGCCGATCTGCCATGGCCGAAGATCACGGTGCGCGGCAAGAAGCTGACGCTCGATCAGGAAACCTATGTTTCTCTGCGTGCCGACCGCGATCCGAAGGTGCGTGAGCAGGTCTTCAAGGCGTTCTGGCCGGTGTATCGGGCCTACCAGCGCACCATTGGCGCGATCTACGTCGCGCATCTGCACGGCACGGTATTCAATGCGCACAGCCGCCGTTATGGCTCGTCATTGGAGATGGCGCTGAGCCGTGACAACACGCCGGATGCGGTGTACCGCACGTTGGTGGCCGAGGCCAATGCCGGTTTGCCAACCTTGCAGCGCTACCTGAAGACCCGAGCCCGGCTGCTGGGGTTGAAGGCCCAGAAGTATTCCGACATCTACGTGCCGCTGGCCAAGCCACCGCGCGACTATTCGCTGGCCCAGGCCGAGCAGCTGACGGCGCAGGCCGTGAAACCGCTGGGCGATGACTATGTCACAGCCATCCGCGAGCATTTCGATGGTGGCTGGATGCACGCTGTGCCGCAGGAAGGCAAGCGTTCCGGTGCCTACATGGCTGGCTCGGCGTATGACGTGCATCCCTTCGTGCTGATGAGTTTCAACAACAACTACGAAAGCCTCACCACGCTGGCGCACGAATGGGGCCATGCGATGCATTCGGTGCTGGCCAATGCGGCGCAGCCCTACGAAACGGCGGGCTATGCGATCTTCGTGGCAGAAATCCCGTCGACAACCAACGAGATGCTGCTGGCCGATCATGTGGCGCGCAACGCCAAGACCCGGGCGGAGAAGATTTATGCGTTGAGCGAGCAACTGGAATCGCTGCGCGGCACCTTCTTCCGCCAGGCGATGTTTGCCGAGTTCGAGCTGAAAACGCATGAGGCCGTGGAACGCGATGAAGCCCTGACCGGCGAAGCGCTGGGCAAGATCTATCTCGATCTGATCCGCCGCTATCACGGCGATGCCGAAGGGGTGATGAAGATCGACGACCTGTATGGCTCGGAGTGGGCCTACATCCCGCACTTCTACACCGACTTTTATGTCTACCAGTACGCGACGTCGATCAGCGCGGCGGCCTATTTCGCCGAAGGCATCGGCCGCGGCGATGAGGCGCTGCGTACGCGCTACCTCGACATGCTGAAGGCCGGTGGCTCGGACGATCCCTATCTGATCGTCAAGAAGGCCGGCCTCGACATGGCCAGCCCCGCGCCTTACCGGGCTTTGGTGCAGCGCATGGAGCGCCTGCTGGATGAGCTCGATGCCTTGACCGGCGGCAAGCCGTAAGGCGGCAGGGCGCTGCAAGGAATTTCCGGGCAGCGCCCGGTTCATGCCCGCAGCGCTTGAGCTGCTGCGGTCAGCGCCGTTGCTGTGTCATGTCGATGATCTGCGCCACATACGACACAGTTTCCGGATACGGCGGGATGCGGTTGCCGTATTTGCGCACTGCGCCTTCGCCGGCGTTGTAAGCGGCCAGCATCAGGTCGAGCCGGCCGTCGTAGCGTTCCTGCAGATCGCGCAGCAGCCGCACGCCGACATCGATGTTGATGCGCGGGTCATAGAGCGCGTCAGGCGAGTCGATGCCATAACGCGCGGCCGTGGCGGGCATCACCTGCATCAGGCCCAGCGCCCCTTTCGGCGATCGGGCCATGGGCTGATAGCGCGACTCGACATAAATCAACGCCGACACCATCGCTGGGTCGAGCTGATGGCGCCGGCAGGCCTCATTGACCAGTGCGGCAAGGTCGGCAGGCATCTGCCTGGGCGGCCCTGAGCGCAAAACGCCATTTCGAAAACTCGGTGCCTCGATCACCGTGATGGCCCCGCGAATGCGGTCCATCGCGCTCAGTCCGAGGTCGCCATACAGAATGCGCGTATCGACCGGGGTACCCATGCGGAAGCTGAAGGCCTCGCATTTCGGCACGGCCGTCGGATAGGTCCGTGAAAGGTCCTGGTTCATGATGTGGTTGCCTCCATCGAGCATCTCGCAGCGGTAGCGAGTCACCATCGTGTCTGCACTTGCGGGTGTCGTGAACGCAAGCGCTGCGATGGTGCAGGCAACGGCGCTGAAGCAGCGCCAGCGATCGGTATTCATGCGTGCCCCGCCCTGAGTTCCGGCCCCGCGGGGGCTTGTGGGTTGAGTTGAACCAGACGGTAGGCCGAGTTGCTCAGCACCGCCTTGGCCAGATCGAAGCGTCGGTTGTCTAACTCGATGCCCATGCCGAAACCGGTGGCGTCATCAGTATTGACTTCGGCTTGCAGCAAGCCATAGGCATCGCGCAGCAGCAAAGCGACGTTGCTCAGTTCATGGCGGATCTCGTGCGTTGGCGAGCACGCCAGCAAGTACTGAAGCTCAGCCAGCTGCAAAGACAACTGTTCGATCAGCTCAGACCTGATGGCGTCGCCTGCGTTCTTGTCGCTGGCGTCTCGCGGCTGGGGAAGATTCATGACGGTCAGAAACCCTTGTTGGTTTGGCCTGCGGCTCACCGGGAGTGGATGCCGCCGCTTTCATTCATCTTCACCGTCTTCGGAATGAGGCCTGGCCGCAAAGGCGAAGTACGGAACACAGAGGCGAATCCAGATCTGCACATCGAGCTGAACTTCGCGTAGCCGAAACCAGCTTCGCTTTGCGCACAGGCCGTGGCGCTGATTGCCCCTAAGGTTGCGTTGTGGTTGATTTCAACGCGAAGCACGAAAGCTTCATGACGCTGAGCAGCGGCAAGAGCACGCTCATCAGCGCAGTCAGAAGCAGTGCAAGAGAGCGATGCGGGTTAACAGGATGTTTGATGTTTCATTTCATGTGTGATCGAACAATGACAGTGCGCCTTCTGGTAGCCAGCCTGGCACTTGCGTTCGGTGCTTCAGCGATGGCCTTGGATGAGCCGGCACAGGCTGGCAGCGACCTGGCCAAGGGCAATGGGCGGACGGCCGCACTGACCAGCCGCAGTGGCCAGACCTGGGCTTCATCCCGTTTCGTCTACAAGGCCGAGAGCAAGCGCATCACCGAAGTGCTGCAAGACTTTGCGGCCAGCCAAGGCCTGCCGGCAATCATTGCCGAAGGAGTGGATGGCGTCGTCCAAGCCAATTTCGACACCACACCCGACAAGTTCCTGAACTCGATGAGCAAGGCCTACGGCGTGGTCTGGTACCACGATGGCACTGCGCTCTACTTCTATCCGGCCAACGCCGTGCAGAGCCGCCTGTTCCGCCTGAAGGGCTTCTCGCGCAACCAGGTCACGGAGCTGCTCGATTCGCTGCAGCTCGGTGACCGGCGCTACCCGTTGCGCTTCAACAATGCAGAGAGCACGCTGCTCGTCTACGGCCCGCCCCGCCATGTGGAGCTGATCGGCTCGGCCATCGAGTCACTCGATGTCGGTGCCGCCGAGCGCAATCACAAGTCGGTGCGGGTTGTGCCGCTGCGCTTTGCTTCGGCAGCCGACCGCACCTTCGGCCAGACCAAGATCCGCGGCGTTGCCGCGACCATGGCCTTGCTCTACGGTGGCAAAGACGCCGCTGCCGAAGACGATGTCGGAAGCTCCGGCGGCGTCGGCACCGACAAACTGCGTTCGCTGCAAGGCGTGCTGGGCCGCGACAGCCGCCTGACCGACACTTTGGCGCAGAACCAGAAGCAGCACGCGGCGTCCAACAACCCCGGCCCGAAGTCGGGTGTGGCGGGCGCGGCGCGCAGCCTGACCAGCCCGATCGATGACGATGCCCCGCCGACCTTCCAGGCCGACGAGGGCACGAACTCGGTGATGATTCTCGGCCGGCCGCAGCGCATGGCTGAGTACGTGGAAGTGCTGACCCGTCTGGACGTCCGGCCGGTGCTGGTGGAGCTCGAAGCCACGATCATCGATGTCAACAGCGACAGCCTCGATACCCTGGGCATCGACTGGAGTGTCAAAGGCGCTCGCAGCAGCTTCGGCGTGACGCCTCCCGATGGCACCGCGCCGGGTGCATTCAATGTCAGCACCTTGTGGTCGAACGCCGGCCGCGAGCTGATGGCCCGCATCAATGTGTTGAGCTCCAAAGGCAAGGCCCGCGTCGTCGCGAAGCCGAAAGTGCTGGGGGTGGCAAACCGAACGGCGGTGATGCGCGAAAAGCGCGTCGCGACGGTCAAGGTGGCAGGCAACCTGGAAGCCAACCTGTATCAGGTCGAAGCCGGTACCTTGCTGCAAGTGACCCCGCAGGTCACGCCAGCTCTGGGTTCGGGTGACGTCAGCAGCCGCATCAAGCTGTCGCTCTATATCGAGGACGGCAGCTTCGAGCAGAACACGGTCGACGGCATTCCCATCGTCAAGCGGACCGAGATCACCACCGAAGCGCATGTCGATGAAGGGCAGAGTCTGCTGATCGGCGGCATCACGACCGTCAGCGACAGCTCGCAGCTGAGCGAAGTGCCTGGAGTTTCGAAGATTCCGTTGCTGGGTGCACTGTTTCGCCGCAGCGATCAGAAGCGTGCCCAGACCGAACGCCTGTTCCTGATCTCGCCGCGCCTGGTGCGCGACGTGATCGACCAAGCGCCACGACTGCCGGACACCAGCATTCCCGAGCCTGCCGCTCCTCCGGCCATCGTTCCCGACAACCGCTCGCCGCGGTGAATTGAAAACATCTCAAAAGGGTTCGCAAACCATGAAGCAGCTTCGCATCCTCACGGGACTTCATTCTGGAGCCCAGTTAACTTTGAAGCGTCGGCAGTATCGAATCGCCGGCGATGACAAAGCCGATATTCAAATCACCGACTGGGATCAAGCCGCATTGATCCTGGTCACCGAGGACAAAGGAGACGACGTGCTTCTCACGCTGCATTACCCAGGATCAGACGGCGCACCAGCGCGCTTGCTGGGTGCGTTGGAAGATTTCGTTCCGAAGCGCTTCAACGATGTCGTGCTTTGCGCCGGCCCGAGCGATGCCGCCTGGCCCAGCGATGTGATGCTGATGTCGCGGCTGATGCGAAAGGCCGACTCGGCCAAGGCACAAAGCAGCCTGCGCACTGGCCGCGTGATTGGCGCTTCAGTGGCTGCCGGATTTACCTTGATTGCCTGTCTCTCGGCTTTGCTGGCCGGCCCGCATGCCACTTCCGCCGTCGCGCCGCTGGCTCCGTTGGCGGTGCGTGTGCAGCAGTCATTGCAGCAAGCCGGTGTCACGGGCATCACGGTGCGTGAAGCCGATCGCCGGGTCGTGATCGAGGGCTTGCTGGCCACCACTGCCGATGTGGCGCGGGTGCGTTCGCTGCTGCAGCCCTTTGGCGACGGCGTGATGATGCACCGTTATTCCGCGGCCAGCGACGTCGTGCGCTCGATCACTGATGCGCTCGGCGGCCGCAGCCTGCAGGTGAGCTACCGCGGTGCCGGCGTGTTTTCGGTCAGCGGCGTCGCCCCTCAACTTGAGCGCCTGCGCGAAGACGTCAAGCGCGTGGCTGCCGACCTGGGTCCGGCAGTGGCCCGCATCGACGTCAATGCCGTCGAAGCGCCGCCGACGCAGCGCATACCGGTCGGCTCCATGATGGCCGGTCAGGGTTTCCAGTATGTGCAGACCGCAGATGGCACCAAGCATTTGCTGTTGGCCGCCGGGGGGGCTGACGACACCACCGAGGGGCGGTCTTCCGCTTCTCTACCTACCTCCCAACCTTGAAATCAACGGAGATTGCGATGAGCAACAGCATCGAACAAGTCATATTCAACGACTTGGCCCAAATCGAAAAAACACTCACTGAAGATAAAAGCGGCGAGCGCGCGCGTTCCATGCTGAGTTACTTCGATGACGCGGTACGCAGCGCGGAGGGCGACGTCAAAAGCATTCCCGATGCAGAGCGGCAAATGAATTTGCAGTTGGTGGCTGGTTTCCGCGCCTCGCAGCGAATCATTCGCCATGTCTGGGAAACGGTTCATTCGACCTCGTTGCCAGCTTGAGCGCGGCCGAGCCAATCGACGGCGCAGCGGAACGCGCAGATGACGACGCCTCCCGAAGAGCGCATCGAAATCTGATGATTGTTTCGTTGCTTGGGCTGGCCTATCGATTTGAAACGGATGCGGACCAAGCGGGCGCAGCCTTCGAATTGACGCAAGCCGATCCAACGCAGTTCAGATTGTGCCGCGCCATTGTTCAGGGTATCTCTGGTGATACTGTTTCATCCTGGAATACTCTTGCTGGTTATATTGATAAATATCCCGGTGACAATAATGCAAAAAAAGCGATGAAAGTTGTGGCATTATTAAGTCGGAGTGGCAATAATAAGTCATTGCCCGAAAGTAGATTGAGGTTAAACTGAGTTTTTAGAAATCCGTCGAGCTGATTATCAGCCGTCGTTTCACGGGCACATTCGTGCTATTTCAACCCTGGAAGGTAACTTCCGAAATTATGGAGATTCATCATGGTGCAAGGCGTTTCTAACCTCGCAGGTCAACAACTTGAAAAGACCACTACCAGCCTCGAAAACGACGCGTATGCCAGCCAGGCAAAAAATGAAATGGCTGACGCGATGAAGATTCAAAACGAACTGAACCGTTTTGAAACTCAAATGAAGATTGCTGAAAAAGGCCCTGAGGCGGCAAAAGGCCTCATTAAATAGTTTTTGAGCCGTTTCAGCTTCAATACTCCCTATTGGGCCGTCGAGCGGTTCGTCGGGCCGGCCTTCAATCAAGCGTATTTCTCGATGCAATACCTGTTTGATTTGGCCGGCCGTTTTATTCAGATGGAAATAAAATGAGTGATGCTTTCACCAAGAGAGAATTCGTCGCTGGATTGGCGAGTGTGCTGCAACTGGCGGTCGGGCATCAACGACTTGATGACGCCGAGACCGTTCTGACTGCAGTGCGCATCCTGCGCCCGCAGCTCGCTGAACTCGACATGTTCGAGGCGTGGATCGCAACCAAACGCGGTTTTTGGCAAGATGCCATGCGCATCTCGAACAGCCTGGTGGCGCGTTCCGACTGGCCGATGGCCAAAGCATTTTTGGCGTGCTGCCAATCCATGGTCGGTAACCCCGCCTGGAGAAATACTGCCCAAGACGTTCTTGACAATTCGACCAATGCCGAAGCCCTCGATATGGTCAAAGCCTTGCTCGATCCTGATCTTGGTAAACAAGAAAAAAAGGAAGAGCCCGAAGTTCAGACACCTTTGACGGTCGATGTCTCCCATTACGCGTTCATGCGGGTTTAATTTTACCGGTGAACGTGGCTGGGTTGGTTTACTTTTGCACCTGGAGAATTTGATATGACGATGGCCGTGGAATCAGTGGCTGTAGAGCATTTGCTTCGCCAGGCATCCGAGCCGGCCCACGATATGCAGGCTTTGAGCCAGCAGTTCGAACAATTGATGGCGCAAAATGGTGGTTGTGACACACAGAGCCATGGTGGCACTTCAGATATTGCCGACTCCACGCTCGGTAAAACCTTGAGTGCGCTCGATCACGCCCACACCGATCTGGTGGCCAGCCTCAATGAGAGTTCTTTAGGCCACGACGTGAGCATGCAGGACATGGCGGCGCAGAGTATGCAGATCATGGCCAAGGTAGCTGAATATAACGGCCAGTTTTCGTTTGGTACGACCTTGGCGCAAGGTGCCAAAGACGGTATGCAAACGCTTTTGAAAAATCAATGAGCCAATGACATGAATGCCTTTCGTTCGAATCTGACTGCCCTGGGCCGCACGGCCAAGCTGATGGGTTGTCTGCTGCTCGTCGCAGGCTTGCTGGCAGGTTGCAAGACCGACCTGTATACGAAGCGCCTGGAAAGCGATGCGAATGAAATGGTGGCTGCGCTCTTGCAGCGCGGCATCGAAGCCGACAAGAAGACGACCGACGCAGGCAAGACCTGGAATGTCGTTGTCAATGAAGCCGACGTCGTCGAAGCCATGAACGTGCTGCGCGCCAGCGGGTTGCCCAACGACAAATACGTCAGCCTGGGCGACATGTTCAAGAAGGAAGGCCTGATCTCGACGCCAACCGAAGAGCGCGTGCGTTTCATCCACGGCGTCTCCCAAGAACTCTCCAGCACCTTGTCGAAGATCGATGGCGTGATCGTCGCGAAGGTCCACATCGTGCTGCCGAACAACGATCCGATGGCCACCGCCGTGAAGCCTTCCAGTGCCTCGGTCTTCGTGAAGTACCGGCCCGACGTCGACCTGCCGGCACTGACGCCATCGATCAAGAACCTGGTCGCCAAGAGCGTTGAAGGCCTGGCCTACGAGAACGTGACCGTGACGCTCGTGCCCGGCATGCTGCTGCAACCGATGAGCGGTGAGGCGCATGCGTCATCGTCAGTCTGGATGTGGATCGTGGGTGTGCTGACCCTGTTGCTGCTGTCTGGCGGCGGCGGTGCGGGTTACTGGTTCCTCTATCGCCCACGGGCTGAGAAGGCGGCGGGGCTTTCAGCCGATCAGGCTTCGTTGAACGGCGCTTGAACCGAACCGTCAGACTACTGTGTCAGTTGCTACCCCCAAAGATCCTGAAGCCTTGAAGGTGCATGCATCGGCCCTGGCCGATGCAGCACGCGCCTGCGAGACCAAGCTCGGTGCGCTGATGGACGATCTCGATGCCGAATGGCAGCAGATCCTGAAACCGCAATGGACCTTCCTGGATCAGGTGCCGGAAGGCCCGGCACGCCGATCGCTGACGAGCCGCCTGTTCATCTCGCACCTTGGCGGCCTGCTGCCGCTGCATCGGCTGGTGCACCCGATGCTTCGCATCGCGCTGTTGCCGCGGCCTGATCTGCTGAACCGGCTGTGCGCACTGGCGATCGCCCGCCGGCCTGGCGTGCTGCGCAGTTGCATCGATCGCCAGGTGCGTGAGTCGATGCGCCTCGCGCTGCTCGAGATGTTCGATCCGCTGATGCAGCTGAGCCGGCAAGGCCGGCCGGTGGATGAAGCCACTGCCGGCTGGTCGCCCATCATCTGGGCCTGTGTCGGCTATGTCGATTGGCAGCAGACGCGGCCGCGGGCCGAAGACGTTCGGGTCCACCAACTGGTGCGCCTGTCTTTGCCCAAGCGCATGCTGGAAGGCATCAGCAGCCAGAACCCGGTGCCTGCAGAGAAAAGTACCGAACAAGCCTTGGCTGCATTAAAAGACATGGGAGTGGTTTGGTCATGATGATCTGGATGCCAACGGCGCTGGGTGACATGGGGGTCGAGCACGGTGTGCTGCGCGCCGCCGATGCCCAGCAAGCCCTGAGTTTTGAAGACACGCGCAGTCAGTTGTCGCGCATGGCTGAAGAGGCGCTGGAGCAGGCACGACAGCAGGCCGAGCAAATCGTTGCGCAAGCGAATGCGCAGGCCGATGCGCTGATCGAGCAAGCCCATGCATCGATCGATGAGGCGCGCAATCAAGGTTATGCCGAAGGGGAGGCACGGGCCCTCAACGAATGGCACGAGCGGCAGGCCCGGCAAACGCTGAAGCGATCGACCGAAGTGCGTGGCATGAATGTGAAGCTGGCCGAGGTGGTGACCTCGGCCGTCGAGCGCATCGTCCATACCGAAGGCCGCACGGCCTTGTACCAGCGTGCATTGAAGAGCGTTCAGACCTTATCTCGGCAAGCAACGGCCATGACCTTGCGTGTGGGGCTGGGCGACATCGACGCGGCACAAGACAGCATCGCCTCGATCGCTTATCTGCAGGAGGCCGGGCTGACGCTGGAAGTGGTGGTCGACTCAAGCTTGCCGCCTGGCAGCTGCGTTTTCGAGTCGGATGTCGGCGTGGTCGATGCCAGCCTGCATACGCAGCTCAACGCATTGAAAGCAGCGATGGAACGCGCGGTGCGCCGCGCGATTGTCGAGACGCCGCCTGAGCAGATCCTCGGTCAGGATGACGATGCACAGGACGAGCAGGGGCAACAGGAAGAGCAGGCACGACACTACGCCCAAGCGCAATACGATGAGCAGGCGCAAGACGACAAGCAAGCGCAAGAGAGCGAGTTCGGATACGAGGATGGGCATGAGGCCGATGAAGAGGCGGACGCCGATCGCGACGCCGAGATAGACGCCGATCACTATGCCGAGGTGGACACCGCCGACGCAGAAACCGACAGGGAAGCTTCGTCATGAACCCGAGAGACATCAGCGATTGGATGGAGCTGGAACTCTCCAGCAGCGACATCCTGAGCCGCAACGGCAAGGTGGTCGAAGTGGTGGGAACGCTGGTGCGTGCCACGGGCCTGAGCGTCAAGCTGGGTGAGATGTGCCACTTGATCGAGCCCAACGGCAAGCTGCTGCAAGTGGCGGAAGTGATCGGCTTCTCGAACGGCCAAACGATTCTGTCGCCCTTCGGTTCGATCCTCGGTGTGAGCGCGGGGCAGACGCAGGTCGTGGGCCTCGGCCGCATCCAGAGCGTGCCGGTCGGCAACGAATTGCTCGGCCGTGTGGTCGACAGCCTGGGCCAGGCCATCGATGGCGGCCCGCCATTGCAATGCAGCGAATCGCGCCCGGTGTTTGCCATGCCGCCAAGCCCGATGGAGCGCGAGATGATCGAGCATCCGCTGGCCACCGGCGTGAAGATCATCGACGGCTTGATCACCTTGGGCGAAGGTCAGCGGGTCGGCATCTTCGCGCCGGCCGGTGTCGGCAAGAGCACCTTGATGGGCATGCTGGCGCGCGGCACGCAATGCGACATCAGCGTGATCGCGCTGATCGGCGAACGCGGCCGGGAAGTCCGTGAGTTCATCGAAATCATTCTCGGCAAGGAAGGCATGGCGCGTTCGGTCGTGGTGTGCGCGACCTCCGATCGTTCGTCGATCGAGCGGGCCAAGGCAGCCCATGTGGCGACCGCGATCGCCGAGTACTTCCGCGACCAAGGGCTGCGCGTCTTGCTGATGATGGATTCGCTGACCCGGTTTGCGCGGGCGCAGCGCGAGATCGGCCTGGCCGCTGGTGAGTCGCCGGCACGGCGAGGTTATCCGCCTTCGGTGTTCGCCGAGATTCCCCGCCTGCTGGAGCGTACCGGCATGGGTGCGACCGGCTCGATCACCGCGCTTTACACCGTGCTGGCCGAAGACGACAGCGGCAGCGACCCGATCGCCGAAGAAGTGCGAGGCATTCTCGACGGCCACATGATCCTGTCGCGCAAGATCGCCGCGCGCAATCAATACCCGGCGATCGACGTGCTGGGCAGCCTGAGCCGGGTGATGTCGCAGATCGTGCCGCCCGAGCACCAGCAGGCCAATGGCCGGCTGCGCAAGCTGATGGCCAAGTACGACGAAATGGAAATGTTGATCCAGATGGGTGAGTACCGACCGGGCAACGACGAGCTGGCCGACGAGGCGGTGCAGAAGAACGAAGCGATCCGCGCGTTCCTGAACCAGGCCACCAGCGACTTGTGGCCCTACGAGAACACGCTGGATGAACTGGCGGCGTTGGTCAGCTGATGTTGACCCTTCGTTCGCTGAAGACGCTGCTCTGGGTCAAGGAGCGGCGGCTCAAAGAGCTCGAAGCGCAGGTCCAGGAAAAAGTGTTGGCCTTGCAGGTTCGCGTCGATGAGCACGCGACTGCAGACCAGCAGGTCACGCAGTGCCGGCAGGAAGAAGCCGACTGCCGCGAGAAGATCATCAGCCTCGGGCAAGCCCAGGCGCTCAACCCGAGCCACATCGTGACATTGCAGTACGTGCTGAAAGACCTGGTCGAGCTGACGAAGAAAGCCGACACGCTTTTGCAGTACGCGATCAAGAAGGTGAACGAAGCGCAGCAGCAGCTCGACGAGGCCCGCAAGGCGGTGCAGCGGGCGACGACGCAGCGTGACAACCTCGAAGAAGAGCGCGTGAAGCTTTTGAAGCTGGCCGATCAGGCGATGGAAGATGCGCAGGACGAAGAGTCCGAAGAAGCCGCGGTTGCACGTGGCGTGACCAGGCGCCACGCAGCGGCTCGCGCGCAAACGGAGATGGCGTCGTGAACGAGGTCTTCGGCGAATTTTCGACCCTGGTCAGCCTGGGCGACGCGGTCCAGCATGCGGTGCTGATGCTGGCGCTTTGCAGCACGCGGCTGTTTGCCGTTTACATGGTGCTGCCCGCTACCAGTTCGCAAACCATTCAAGGGCGCATGCGTGGTGGCCTGGCGATGTGTCTGGGCTTCTTCATCGCCTGGGGCCAGCCCGCGGTGATGGTCAAGACCATGACGATCACCAGCTTGGCCTTGATGGTCGGCAAAGAGGCCTTTCTCGGCCTGCTGCTGGGCTATGCAGCCTCGACCGTGTTCTGGGTGGCTGAAGGGGTGGGCGTGCTGATCGACAACCAGGCCGGCTACAACAACGTACAGCAGACCAACCCTTTGAGCGGCCAGCAAAGCACGCCGATCGGCAACCTGCTGGGGCAGCTGGCGATCTCCGGTTTTTACATGCTGGGTGGCATGCTGGTGTTGACAAACATCATTTTCGAATCGTTCAAATGGTGGCCATTGGCCAGCATGACGCCGGTGTGGACCGCGGTGCTCGAAGACTTCATCCGCATCCAGACCGGCCACTACCTGGAGCTGACGGTCAAGATCGCCGCGCCCGCCTTGCTGGTGCTGGTGCTGGTGGACCTGGGCTTTGGCATCTTGTCGAAGACGGCCGAAAAGCTCGAACCCAATTCGCTGGCCCAGCCGGTCAAGGGCGCCGTGGCGATCGCGATGCTGTCGCTGCTGGTCGCGGTATTCTTTGCGCAGGTGCGCCCGGCGCTGGCCTTGCACACGTTGGCGCGCGAGATGGAAATGTGGAGCAAGGTGCCGACGCCACCGCTCACGCCGGCCGTCCAGCCACAGCGTTAGCGCGGTCTTGCCGATTTCTGACACAGTCAGGAATCGGCAAGTTGATTGGTGCGGCGCTGCAAGACGATGCCGCGACCCAACGCGTGTCGCAGCTTGAGCCTGCATCTACAACGATGCAATGACACGAGATGCAGCAAGCCCCAAGGGCGCGGGGTGATTCAAGCCACCGCGTGCAATTCGCTCAAGCGGAGCCACGTTGCCTCATGAGCGACGCTCAGGGTGGAAGGGCCACCCACCGGTCAGTCCGGGCCGTTCAGGTTGTTGCCCTGTCTGCTCAGCCAGGCGTCGTAGCCGGCCGGGTCCTTGAACAAGGCCTTCTCATCGTCCAGATCGAAGTTTTCGATCAGTGCGTTGTGGCCTGGAATGGCCATGTTGACCTCGGAGAATTTGTCCATCATCTTGGCGTGGAAGTCGTTGGCAACCGACTGGCCCTTGAGCGAGCCCACGATGCCGGTCACGAAGACGGCGATCAGCCCCACGACCGCCGTGATGCCACCCGCCACGGCACCGATGGCGCCTGCCGCCGCACCCAGCCCGGCGAGCGATTCGGCCGCCACACTCGGTATCAGCCGTGGTACGAGGTAAGCGCCGAGTTCGGTGAGTCCCGCAATCGAGCTGATGCCATCCAGTGCCGCGAAGGTGCCCTGCAAGCCGGCCGTCAGGTCGTCGCCCTTGTCTGCAGCCGCCTTGGCGCTGAAGCTGTTGTAGACCAGGCCGACCACGTCGCCGGCGATGCCCAGCGTGCCGAGCGCCGTCTTGGCATCGGTGACGAGCTGATGCGCGTTTTCGCTGCCGAAGATCTTGCCGTTGTCAAAAATCTGCGAGGCGTTGTCTTTCAGATGCTTGTATGCGCCCGAGCCTAGCAGGCTGCCGGCGGTGAGCGACTGTCCGATGGTTTGCAGCGGGTCGGTCTTGCCGGATTCGGCGCTGCGCGACGCGATGACGCCAGCCATCAGCAGCGACGAAGCCGCATGCAAGGTGCCGGTCTTCGCGGAGTCGCTGACGCTTGCGGGCATCAGGTTCTTCCAGTTCTTGTCGAGTTCCTTCATGGCGCCATCGAAGGTGGCGCCATGGCGCATCAGATCCTGCACGCGGCGGATGGAGGCAATGACGTCCGTCGCGACGGGAGGTTTGGCGCCGGGCGGGGTGAATTTGTCGGTGTTGTCTTCGATCAGCTTCTTCAACGCCGGGTCGTCGGCGTCCTTTACACCCAGGCCCTTGAAGCTGTCGTCGACCGATTTGCCATCCATCAGCTCGTCGCGGGCGAGGGCGGTCGTTTTCTCATTGAACTGTTCAGTGCCTTCGTCGACGGTCTTCTTGTCGAGAACGGCATCCAGCATGGCCTTGTCGGTGGCCGAATGCACCAAGGCTTCGTTCGCCGAGGTGCCACCCTTGATCTCGTCTTGCAGCTTCGTGCCGGAGACGATGTCTTTGTAGGCGTCGTTGGCCTTGTCCTTCATCTCCTGCGACAGCTTGTCGAAAGCCGCGTGCAGATCAGGCTGGATGCCCAGGGCCTGCGCATAGGAGTTGGCCCTGCCGACGAAGGCCGTCACCGCGTCGGTCGCGCTGACCTCCTTGCCATCGGCGCCGGTCTTGGAGAATTCCCGCTGCAATGCGCTTTCGCTGCTGGCGACATCCAGGCGGCGCTCCATTTCCGATTTCAGCGCCGGGTCGGCGTTGATCTTTTCCGGTACCTTCTTCGCGGCTGCCTCGGCCATGAAGGCCTGCACTTCGGGGTCTTTGCTCAATGCCTCAATGCGCAGCTGCACGTCGGCATAGAAAGGCGCGTTGCTCGTGTAGGTGCCGCCGTCCCATTCGCCCTTGGTGTCGACGTTGCCCAGCTGAGCGGAGCCGGCCTGGTATTCGGCAAGGCCCGAGCTCAGCGTGATCAGCGCGTCGGCCTTGTCGGCGGCGCTGGCCTTGCTTTCGCCGGTCTTGTAATAGTCGGTCTCGACCTTCTTCGAGTCACCGTCGGCCTCATGGATGGCGTCTTGAATGGCTTCTGCATTCAGCGAGGTAAATTTCTCATCGAGCGATTTGCCATCGATGCCGCGCAATGCGTCATAGCCTTGCTCGCCGAAGTCTTTCAGGCGTCCAGCTTCGGTATCGGGCTGCGCTTCATCGTGGGAAGTGAAGCCGTCGATGCGGTTGTTGCCGACGTTCTCATCACTCCCGACAGCCTTGCCCTTGCTATCTACCTGCTCCACATAATTGAGCACCTGCACGGCGCGCCAGGCGGCATCGGCGTCGTTCTCGAAGTCACCGACCTGCTTCTTCAGGTTGTCCTTGATGTCTTCCTGGTTGCCCAGATTCTTCAGCAACTCGCTGCTGTCGATGATCTCTCGAGCGCTGCGGGTGTCGCCTTCGGGGCGGGTCTCGCCTTCGAGCGGCAACGATGCCTGATCGCCCAGCGATTTCGGCGGCTCGAACTCCTTGCTCTTTAGGCTGTCATAGCCGTCATTGAGGAAGGTTTCGAGGCGCGTGGCTTCGGAGTCGCCGTCTTTTTCCCAGCCTTCAACGACCTTGCCCTTGACGTTATAGCCATCGACCTTGCCGTTGCCTTCGTCGTTGTACTCGTCATAGACGGCTGTCTTGGACTTGTCGACCAAGGTGCCGGACGAATCGAATTTTTCGATGTTGTTCAGGACCAGCGAGGCACGGTAGGCAGCATCAGCATCGGTATCGAAATCACCGACCTTCTCTTTCAGGCGGTCGCGCTGGTTGCCCAGGTTCTTGAGCAGCGGGTCGCCGTCGATGATTTCCTGCGCGGTCCGGTAGTCGCCTTCCGGGCGCTTCTCGTCGGCATTGGGCGTGTAGGTGCCGCCACGTTCGACACCGCCCTTATAGAGCGTGTCATAGCCGTACTTGCCGAAGTCCTGCAGACGGCCGGCTTCGCTGCCGTTGGCGGCTTCATCGCTGGAACTGAAACCATCGATGCTGTCGTCGACCTTCGGGTCCTTGACGGCGCCGTCCTTGTCGAACTTTTGAACGTTGTCCAGCACCTGCGTTGCCCGGTAGGCGGCGTCGGCGTCATGCTCGAAGTCGCCAACGCGGTCCCTGAGCATGTCTTTGATACCGCTCTGGTTGCCCAGGTTCTTCAGCACCGGGCTGTCGTTGATGATTTGTTCGGCGCTGCGCTCGTCACCTTCGGGGCGCGTCTGGTCGGCGCCGAATTCGTTGACCACCGGCTGGTCTTCCGGCGGCGGCGCCTTGTTGTCGAGGACGGCAGCGTCGCCCTTCAGGGAGTCGTAGCTGAACTTGCCGAAGTCTTGCAGACGGCCGGCTTCGGAGTTGGGCTGGGCTTCATCGCTAGAGGTGAAGCCATCGATCTTTTCATTGCCGATGCTATTGCCGCTCAAGGCCTTGCCATCGCCATCGAAGCGTTCGATGTGCTTGAGCAACTGGGAAGCGCGGTAGGCGGCATCGGCATCGGTATCGAAGTCACCGACCTTGGCTTTCAGCGCATCTTTGACGCCACTCTGGTTGCCCAGGTTCTTCAAGACAGGGCTTTGGTCAATGATTTCTTGCGCGCTGCGGGTGTCCCCTTCGGGGCGCGTCTGGTCGGCACCGAACTCATTGACGACCGGGCGATCTTCAGGAGGCGGGGCTTCGGCTTCGACCAACGCCTTGTCGCCCTTCAGCGAGTCGTAGCCATACTTGCCGAAATCTTGCAGGCGACCCGACTCCGTGCCGTGCTGTGCGTCGTTGTGTCTGAATCCATCGATCTTGCCGTTATCGATCTGATTTCCGGCAATGGCATTGCCTTCTTTGTCGAAGTGCTCGATGAACTTCAGCACTTGGCTTGCGCGGTAAGCCGCATCGGCGTCTTCCCGGAAGTTGCCGACCCGATCCTCGAGCATCTTGCTGACACCGCCGTTCTCACCTTGATTGCCGAGGTTTTTCAGCAGCGGGTCGGAGTCGATGATTTCCTGTGCCGAGCGAGTGTCGCCTTCGGGGCGCGTTTGCGTGGCGCCGAATTCATAGACGGCCTTGGGCTCCTTGGGGGCG
>CAXTCD010000082.1:0-22103 GCA_964242145.1 uncultured Rhizobacter sp. | reverse complement strand
GCGCGAAGTTTAGGGAGGTCGAGGCCGATCCGGCATCCCGCCGATGGGCGAAGGGCGGTTCATTGGGTGGCTGTGGTGCCACTGGCATGAGCGGTAAGGGCATGCCGAGATACGAGCTACGGCCTGCCGCCGGTCTCGCACCCTCCGTTAAAACCGCCTTCTTCACAGCGGCTCACGCGCTGCTTCGCAAAACCGATCCACTGCTATTCATTTGACGATGGCACGGGTGAGCCGGTGAGCTGGTGACGATCGGCTAACGCTTCTTGCGCCGCTGCTGCCAGGCACTCAGCTCGCCGACAATGCCTTTGCGGAAGGCGATCACGCACAGCACGAAGATCACACCGATGATCACGGTGACCCAGGAGCCGACGCGGTCGGCGAGAAAGTTTTGCAGGCCGATGATCGTAAAGGCGCCGATCACCGGGCCGGCGAAGGTGCCCAAGCCGCCAAGCAGCGTCATCAGAATGACTTCACCCGACAGCGACCAATGCACATCGGTCAAGGTGGCAAAGCCCAGCACCAGCGTCTTCATCGATCCGGCCAATCCCGCCAACGCGGTCGACAGCACGAAGGCGAGCAGCTTGTAGCGATCGACGTCGTAGCCGAGCGAGATGGCCCGGGCTTCGTTTTCACGGATGGCCTTCAGGACCTGGCCGAAGGGCGAGTGCACGATGCGGATCACGAAGGCGAACACAGCAACGAACACCGCGAGCACGAGGTAGTACATCGTGATGTCGTTTTGCAGCGAGAGCAGGCCCAGCAGCTTGCCGCGCGGCACGCCTTGCAGGCCGTCTTCACCGCCGGTAAAGGGCACTTGCAGGCAGACGAACGCAATCATCTGCGCCATCGCGAGTGTGATCATCGCGAAGTAAATGCCTTGCCGGCGGATCGCGATCAGGCCGACCAGCAGGCCCATCACCGCCGCGGTCACTACCCCGGCCAGCACGCCCAGTTCCGGTGACCACCCGGCGCTGCGCACCAGCCAGCCGGTGGCATAGGCGGCCGAGCCGAGGAAGGCCGCATGGCCAAAGGACAGCAGGCCGGTGAAACCGAGCAGCAGATTGAATGCGCAAGCGAAGATTGCAAAGCACAGCGCCTTCATCATGAAGACCGGATAGATGCCGATGAATGGGGCCGCGAGCAGCACGATGAATACCGCGGCCCAGGCGCCGCGGGCGTAGCGTGCAGACGAGTCGCGGGGCATCTCAGGCCTCCTTCCCGAACAGGCCTGCGGGTCGGATCATCAGCACGATGGCCATGATCACGAAGACGACGATGCTCGATGCTTCGGGGTAAAACACCTTGGTCAGGCCTTCGATCACGCCCAGGCCGAGGCCGGTGAGGATGGAGCCGAGGATCGAGCTCATGCCGCCGATCACGACGACGGCAAACACCACGATGATCAGATTGCTTCCCATCAGCGGCGTGATCTGAATCACCGGGGCCGCCAGCACGCCGGCCAGTGCCGCCAAGGCCGCGCCACCACCATAAGTCAGCATCACCATCAAGGGCACGTTGATGCCGAAGGCCTGCACCAGCGCCGGGTTTTCGGTGCCGGCGCGCAAGGTCGCGCCCAGGCGGGTCTTCTCGATCAGAAACCAGGTGCCGAGGCAGACCGTCAGCGAGGCCACGACGACCCAGGCGCGGTAGTTCGGCAGCACCATGAAGCCCAGTTGGGTGGCGCCGCGCAGTGCCTCAGGCACCGGATAAGACTGGCCCGACACGCCGAACTGTTCGCGAAACAAGCCTTCGAAGATCAGCGCGATGCCGAAGGTCAGCAACAGCCCATAGAGCGGATCGAGCTTGTACATGTGCTTGAGCAGCGTGCGCTCGATCAGCACGCCGAGTGCTCCCACCACCAGCGGTGACAGCAGCAGCGCGGCCCAGTAGTTGATGCCGAAGGTCTCCAGCCCGTACCAGGCCGCATAGGCGCCGATCATGTACAGCGCACCGTGCGCGAAGTTGACGATGCCTAGTAGGCCGAAGATCACCGCCAGCCCCAGGCTCAACATCGCATAGAACGATCCATTGACCAGCCCGAGCATCAACTGGCCCATGAAGGCCTGGATCGGTATGCCGGTCATGGGGCCCCCCTGTCGCTACGCTCTTGCCCCCAAGGGGCGCCTCGCCAGATCCCGGGAGACCCGGGCTCGGCGAGTGGCTGGATGGGCGCTTGGCCGGGCTTGCGCATCAGGGTTTGCGACTGGCTGCGAGTCATTTCCAGAGGCTGCACTTCGACTCGGCTTTTGTTGTCCATGCCGCCTCGCCCTTGAAAGTCTCGATGACCTTGTAATAGTCCCAAGGCTCGGTCGATTCCTTCGGTGTCTTGACCTGCATCAGGTACATGTCGTGCACCATGCGCCCGTCTTCGCGGATGAAGCCGCCCTTGGCATAGATGTCGTTGATCTTGGTCTTCTTCATCTGGGCGATCACCTTGTCGGCATCGTCGGTGCCGGCGGCCTTGACGGCGCTGAGGTAATGCGCCGCGGCGGAATAGTCGGCCGCCTGCAGCGACGAGGGCATGCGCTTCATCTTCTCGAAGAAGCGCCGGCCCCAGGCGCGAGTCTCGGCGTCGCGGTTCCAGTACCAGCTGTCGGTCAGGTACATGCCTTGGGTTGCGGCCAGGCCGAGCGAATGCACATCGTTGATGAACATCAGCAGGCCAGCTAATTTCATCGTTGATGTGATGCCGAATTCGTTCGCGGCCTTGATCGCGTTGATCGTGTCGCCCCCGGCGTTCGCCAGGCCCAGGATCTGTGCCCTGCTCGACTGCGCCTGCAGCAGGAACGACGAGAAGTCGCTTGCCGACAGCGGGTGCTTGACCGAGCCGACCACGTTGCCGCCCGCGGCCTTGACCACCGTTGCCGTGTCGTTCAGCAGCTGTGCCCCGAAGGCATAGTCCGCCTGCAGAAAGAACCAGCTCTTGCCACCCGCCTTCACGACCGCGTTGCCGGTGCCCTTCGCGAGAGAGACGGTGTCGTACGCGTAATGCACGGTGTAGGGTGAACACTGCTCGTTGGTCAGCGCCGATGAAGCCGAGCCGATCGCGATCAAGGGCTTCTTCTTCTCCAGCGCGACCTTGGCCATCGCCAAGCTGGCACCTGAATTGGTACCGGCAATCAGCAGGTCGACGCCTTGGGTATCGAACCATTCACGCGCTTTCGAGGCGGCCACGTCAGGCTTGTTTTGATGATCGGCCGAGACCAGCTCGATGGTCTTGCCATTGATCTTGCCGCCCGCGTCAGCGATGGCCATGCGGATCGCTTCAACGCCACCGGGCCCGTCGATGTCGGAATACAGGCCGGACAGGTCGGTGATGATGCCAATGCGTATCACGTCGCCCGAGATCTGCGCCTGGGCCGCAGGTGCCGCGAAGGTTAAGGCGAAGGCGAGTGCAGAACAGGCGGCTGCGGGTTTTGTCAGTGTCATCGGGGTCTCCTTGGAATGCGAAGAGAGCTCACACGCCCAGATAGTCATGGAGCTGGGCCATGCGTTGCGGCAGCTCGGCCTGGGTGAACTCTTGAAGGATGCGGCCATGTTCCATCACCAGGAAGCGGTCGGCCAGCGGCGCAGCAAAGCGGAAGTTCTGTTCGACCATCACGATGGTGTAGCCCTGGCCGCGAAGCAGGGTCACCATCTCGGCCAGCTTCTGAACGATCACCGGGGCCAGGCCTTCGGAGATCTCATCGAGCAGCAACAGCTTGGCGCCGGTGCGCAGAATGCGCGCGACCGCCAGCATCTGCTGCTCGCCACCGGAAAGCCGCGTCCCTTGGCTGTTGGCGCGCTCCTTCAGGTTCGGGAACATCGCATGGATCTGCGCCACGCTCATGCCGCCTTCGGTCAGGCGCGGCGGCAGCATCAGGTTCTCTTGGGTCGACAGGCTCGAGAAGATGCCGCGCTCTTCAGGGCAATAGCCGATGCCCAGCCGCGCGATGCGGTGCGTGGCCATCGCGATCACCTCTTGCCCGCGAATGCGTACCGAGCCCTTACGCGCACCCGTCAAGCCCATGATCGCGCGCAGCGTGCTGGTGCGGCCGGCCCCATTGCGCCCGAGCAAGGTCACCACCTCGCCGGCATCGACATGGAAATTGACGCCATGCAGCACATGCGATTCGCCGTACCACGCCTGCAGCTCACGCACTTCGAGCAGACGTTCGCTCATGCGGTACCTGCAGGTTCGGGTGGGGCGCTGCCCATGTAGGCCTCGATCACCGCCGGGTTCTTCGACACCTCGGCGTAGGGGCCTTCGGCGAGCGTGGCGCCACGCTGAAGCACGGTGATGGTATCGGCGATGCTGGCCACGACGCCCATGTTGTGTTCGACCATCAGGATCGTGCGCTGGGCCGAGACTTTCTTGATCAGTTGGCGGATGCGATCGACGTCTTCCAGGCCCATGCCTTGGGTCGGCTCATCGAGCAGCATCAGCTCGGGGTTCATCGCGAGCGTGGTGGCGATTTCGAGCGCGCGCTTGCGCCCATAGCTCAGCTCGACGGTCGGCCGGTCGGCGTAGTTGCCGAGATCGACCTCGTGCAGCAGCGACTGCG
Source organism: uncultured Rhizobacter sp. (assembly GCA_964242145.1). Lineage (GTDB taxonomy): Bacteria > Pseudomonadota > Gammaproteobacteria > Burkholderiales > Burkholderiaceae_C > Rhizobacter. Next base: position 17,559 of record CAXTCD010000082.1, on the reverse strand, counting down.
CCTGATCGTTCAGGCCGTGCAGCGAGCGCTCGGGCTTCCAGAAATGGAAGGAGGTGCCGAGCCGGCGCTGTAAGGCCACGCGCACGTTCTCCAGCACGCTCAGGTGCGGGAACACGGCCGAGATCTGGAACGAGCGGATGATGCCGCGCCGCGCAATGTGGGCCGGCTTGTCGCGGGTGATGTCGTCGCCGTTGAAGAGAATCTGCCCCGAGCTGGGCGGCAGGAACTTCGTCAACAGGTTGAAGCAGGTCGTCTTGCCGGCGCCGTTCGGGCCGATCAGCGCGTGGATCTGGCCGCGGCGCACTTTCAGGTCGACACGGTTGACGGCCACGAAGCCCGTGAACTCCTTGGTCAGCGCACGCGTTTCCAGAATGATGTCGCCGCTCATGAGGGCTTCCCGGCCGACGGCGCCGCTATGGCTTTTGCGGCCTTCGCACGCGCGTTGCGGCCGGGCTGCATCACCGGTGCGCCCAGCCGCTGCGACAACTGCTGCGCCATGTCGATGACCCCCTTGCCATGTTGCGCCAGCCGTTTCGGCTTGAGTGAAGCCTTCGGCAAATACAGGCTGAGGCCCGCGACCACCTCGCCCGCGGCGCCGAACACCGGCGCTGCCAGGCAATACACGCCTTGGCGGGTGCCTTCGTCGTCGATGGCATAACCGCGTGCTTGCGTGAGTTCAAGTTTGGCCAGCAGGTCGGCTCGGCGCATTGAAGGCAGGTTCATGAACGGCGGCAGCCAAGGGGCAGGGAAGAGCCGTTTGACCCGGGCTTCGCTTTGGAACGCCAGCATGGCCAGGCCGGCGGCCACGCGATAAGCCGGCAGCCGCAGGCCCACCCCCAGCGCAAGCCCCAGCGGCTGGCGGCCATTGCGCAGCGCGACATCGACCACATCGATGCCGTCCAGCGTCGACAGCACCATCGTGTCGTGCACCGCATGGCCGGCATCCGACCACCATTGTTCGAATTCACGAGCTGGCGAAGTTTGCGCCGCAAAGGCGTGGGCAAGGCCGAGCACCCGGGGGCCGATGAAGAAGCCGCCGTCGTCCTGGCGCCGCAGATAACCCAGCATCGTCAGGGTGTTGCACAGGCCGTGCATGCTGCTCTTAGGCAGTGACAGATCGGTTGCCAGCTTGGCCAGGCTCATCGGCCTGCATTCCTTCTCCAGCAGATCCAGCACCGCAATGGCTCGAACCACCGCCGGGACGAGCATCGTCCGCGAGGGGTTGGAGGCGAGTTCGGGTGACATGATCGAAGTGATGAAGGGGATGACGAAGGTTTTTGGCCCCGGTGGGACATTCAGCCGGCTGAATCGAATTCGAGGAATCGAACGAAGCTTGACCAGTCTAGGAGCCTCGGAGCGTGGCAGGAATGCCTGTTGGCACCTGCACGGGTAAGTCCGCTGAGGGTTTGCATGTATCTTTCACTTACATCTTCGCCTGTGGCAGCAAGGTTGAAGGCGTCCATTCAAAATTTTGAACAATCACAACAAGTCCGGTGAAACGGCGCATGATTCCTGCCCCCTACAGTCGGCCACCATGAACACCAACTCCATCACCCGTTACAGCCCCGTTGCGATGGCCTTTCATTGGGTGCTGGCGTTAGCGATCGTGCTGACTTTTCTGGCCGGGCTTTACATGACGAGCCTGCCGTTCTCGCCGCAACGCTTGAAATATTTCAATTGGCATAAATGGGCCGGCATGACCATCCTGAGCCTGTCGGCGCTGCGGCTGCTGTGGCGCTTGTCGCATCGCCCGCCGCCCGATCAGCCCGCGCCCGCGTGGCAGCAATTCGCGGCGCACGCCACGCACAACCTGCTGTATGTGCTGTTCTTTGCCGTGCCGTTGGTGGGCTGGGCCTACAGCTCGGCTGCCGGCTTTCCGATCGTCGTGTTCGGGCTGCTGCCGATGCCTAATTTCGTTCAACCCGATCGCGAGCTGGCCGCGCTGATCAAGCCTTGGCATGGCTATCTCGCTTATGCCATGGCCGCGTTGGTCGTGATGCACATCGCCGCCGCACTGAAGCATCAGCTGGTCGACCGCGATGGCCTGCTGTTGCGCATGTGGCCGGGCCGCCGCTGAGCCGCCGCCGGAGCCATTGACGTCAACCCCTTTATCTTCGAATACGTTTACCTCGAAATCCCTCTGAAAGAACGCGCCATGAAAAATCAAATCGCCGCTGTTGCCCTCGCCCTGACTGCGTTTGCCCTGCCGGCCTTGGCTCAGCAAAAGGTGGTGCCCGCACAAAGTGAAATCTCGTTCACGTTCAAGCAGATGGGCGTGGCGGTCGATGGCAAGTTCCGCAAGTTCGACGCGCAAGTGGCCTTCGACCCGAAGAAGCCGGAAGCCGCCAAGATTGCCTTCACGATCGACCTGGGCAGCGTGTCGCTCGGCACGGCCGAGACCGAAGCCGAAGCCGCGAATCCGGACTGGTTCAACACCAAGGCTTTTCCGCAAGCGAGCTTCCAATCGACCAGCGTGAAAGCTAATGGCGCCGGCAAGTTCAACGTCACCGGCAAGTTGTCGATCAAGGGCAACAGCCAAGACGTGATGGTGCCTGTCACGCTCGCGCAGGCTGCCGGCACGACCACGGCAACGGGCGCGTTTGCGATCAAGCGCCTTGATTTCAAGATCGGCGAAGGCGACTGGAAAGACACCACGACGGTCGCCAACGACGTGCAGATCAAATTCAAGCTCGCGCTGACCGGCGTGGGCGCACTCTGAGCCGGCGCGCCGGGCTCTGTTTGACTCCCGCGTTTCACCTTGTGTGTTTCTGATTCCCCCATGTTCTATCCCACTTCAAGAAAGCTATTCATGACCAAGACCCTGATTGCCGCTGCATTGCTCGCCACCGTGGGCCTGGCCCAAGCCGAAAGCGCGACCTACGCGATCGACCCGTCGCACACCTTTGCCACCTTCGAAGCCAAGCACTTCGGTACCTCGACGCTGCGCGGCCGCTTCGACAAGAAGGAGGGCACGGTCACGTTCGACAAGGCCGCTAAGACCGGCAAGGTCGAACTGACGCTGGACACGACCTCGATCAACACCGGCACCGCACCGTTCGATGGCCACTTGAAGAGCAAGGATTTCTTGAACGTCGCCGAATTCCCGACCGCCAAGTTCGTCGGCGACAAGCTGACTTTCAACGGCGACAAGGTGTCTGGCGTTTCAGGCACGCTGACGCTGCTCGGCAAGACCCAGCCGGTCACGCTGACTGCAAGCAACTTCAACTGCTACGAGAACCCGATGGTCAAGCGTGAAGTCTGTGGCGGCGACTTCGACACCACGATCCAGCGCAGCCAATGGGGCATGACCTATGGCCTGCCTGGGATTCCGGATTCGATCCGGATCGTGATCCAGGTTGAAGCTGTCAAGCAGTAATTCGCAAGGCCCCTTGCTTGTGCCGGCAACTGCCGGTGCAAGCCACAGCCACCTCATCGCCTTGTGCGGTCGGGTGGTTTTTTTCTGGCCGCGTTGGGACCGCGATGAACCGCGCTTTGGCGGTGTGATCCAGTCAACGGCCGCTGACGGGCATCAGCAGGCGATGCAGCGTGCTTCGCAAGGCTTCATCCCGAAACGGCTTGGCGAGGTGATCGTCCATGCCCGCGGCCAAGCTCAGCTCGCGATCGCCTTCGAGGGCGTTCGCAGTCAGCGCGACCAGCGGGGTGCGTTCCAGGCCGTGGGCGACCTCGTGCTCCCGAATGCGGCGGGCCGCCTCCAGCCCGTCCATCACCGGCATCTGGCAATCCAGCAGCACGAGGTCGGGCCGTTGGGACTGGAATGCGGCCAGTGCCTGTTCACCGTCGCCCACCGTGTTGACGGTGAAGCCCATGCGTTGCAATGCCGCTTCGGCGACCAGCGCGTTGACGGGGTTGTCTTCGGCCAGCAGCACGAGGCCCGACAAGGCGGGCTCCGTGGCTTCGGCAAGGTCGGCCATCGCTTCATCGAGGTTGATTTCGACGGGCTCATTGGCGGCCTCGGTGATCTGCGCGGCGGGCAAGCTTAGCGAGACGGTGAAGCAGGAGCCGCGGCCGGGCTGGCTGGTGGCCACCAGATCACCACCCATCGCACGAGCCAGCTCGCGGGCGATCGTCAACCCGAGGCCGGTACCGGCATAACGGCGTGCAAACGAGCCGTCAGCCTGATGGAAGGCGTCGAAGATCAGCGGCAGTTCGCTGGCCGGAATGCCCACGCCGGTGTCATGCACCGCGATGCGTGCACGGCCTCGGTGGTGCTTGGCAATCACCGTCACGCTGCCTTCGGCGGTGAACTTGATCGCGTTGCCGACCAGGTTGTGCAGCACTTGCCGCACGCGTGACGGGTCGCCTTGAACGAGGCAGGGGCGGGGCAGGTTGACGCGCGCGGTGAGCGACAGCCGTGCTTCGCAGGCTTGCGGCATCAGCAGCGATGTGACCTCGTCGATCACCGCAGCGAGATCGAATTCCTGGGTGGCGAGGGGCACCTGGCCGGCTTCGAACTTCGAAAAATCGAGCACGTCGTTGATCAGTGTCAGCAGGTGTTCGCCAGCCCGTTCGATCAATGCAAGCTGCGGTGAAGCCGGCGAAGGCGTGCTTTGCAGCATGCGGGTGAGGCCGAGAATGCCGTGCAGCGGAGTGCGCATCTCATGGCTCATCGTCGCGAGAAACTGGCTTTTGACGCCGCTCTGGCGTTCGGCCAGGCGCAAGGCTTCGGCGCGCTCTTCGGCGATGCGATCAGTCGAGAAGCGCAGGCTCAGCAATTCGCGAATGCGTGCTTCGGCGCGGTGGGCCTCCACCAGAATCAAGCCCAGAAACATCAGCAGGCCGATGCCGGAGAACAAGCCGAAACGATGGCCCTGCAGCAATTCGCTCAACGCGACCGGCAACAGCAGCATGGTCAGGAATGACGAACTGGCCGGAAAGCTCGGCTGCAACACGAACAGGCCGATCGACGCTACACCGACCAGCGCGGTCAGCATCAAGGCCGTGACTTCGAGGTGGGCATGCGGCACGAGCCACAGGCTTGCCAGCGCCCAACTCAGCCCATCAACGGCCAGGACCGCGATGAAGCGGTGCCGCCAGCGCTTGACGCCCTGGGGCGTGGTGTCGCGGAAGAAGCGCTGGCTCAGCAGCAAGCGGGAGCCCGCCACCGTGCAGCGCAGTGCGAACCACGACCACACCCAGTGCGCGTTGGTGTAGGGCAGCAGACCGATGCACATGAGCAGCGCGAACGCCACGCCAGTCAGCGTCGAGATCGGCGCGCGGCGATAGAGCATGGCCGTTTGCTCCTCGAGCACGCGCTGCTTCAGCAACGTGTCGTCGGGGGCAAGGCTGGGTACAACTGACAAACCCGGGGTTCCGGCCATGACTTTGGATCACCCGAAAAGCGATGGCGCATTATCTGGTGCTCGTTGGAACTCCCGGCCCCCGCACGATGCCTCATCTGCTTTTGCACACGATTATTTCAAGCCTCTGGTTACGCCCGTCCCGACGCCGATGGGGGTTGCCGGCGGTTGCATTCGCGGCCTCGGGGCTGGCTGCGCACGCCGAGCCGGTGGTGTATCTGCTCGACCCGGCGCACACCCAGATCACCTGGGAGGTGCGGCACTTCGGCACATCGACCAGCCGGGGGCGCCTGACCGACGTTGTCGGCAGCATCAGCCTCGATCGGGCCAAGGCGCAGGGCGATGTGTCGATGGTGATCGGCACGGCGTCGGGCAGCAGTGGCGTGCCGCCGCTGGACAGCATCTTGCGGGGCCCTTATTTTTTCGATTCAAAAAACTATCCGAGTGCTTATTTCGTCGCCAGCCGATGGCGCTTCGATGCGCAGGGCGGCGCTGAATTGCGCGGTGAATTCACGCTTCGCGACGTGTCGCGGCCGCTTTCGCTGCGGACGTCGAAATTCAGCTGCTACAAGCACCCGGCCCTGGCGCGCGAAGTGTGCGGCGGGGATTTCGAAGCCGAATTGCAACGCAGTGATTTCGGCATCAGCTACGGTTTGCCGCTGGTGGGCAACCGGGTGCATCTGTTGATCCAGATTGAGGCCATTCGGCAAACACCTGAATAAACCGCGCATGCCTCGCCACCGAATTGCACTCCGTTGAACTGCCTCTGACACCGCTTTTGGGACAATGCTGCGCATGACCTCGACCGATCTCCAAACCACGATGGCCCGCATGGGGGCTGCAGCCCGTGCGGCCAGCACGAAGATGGCGGCCGCGCCCGCCGCCGCGAAGAACCATGCGCTGCTGGCGCTGGCGAAACTGTTGCGCAGTGCGCCGGCGGCGCTGGCCGGGGCCAATGCACAAGACATCACGGCCGCGCAGGCTGCGGGCCTGACGGCGCCGATGGTGGATCGCCTGAAGCTCACCGACAAGGTGATTGCCACCGTCGCCGAAGGCTGCGAGCAGATCGCCGCGATGCCCGATCCGATCGGCGAGATCACGCAACTGCGCCGCCGCCCGAGCGGTATCAGCGTCGGGCAGATGCGCGTGCCGCTGGGCGTGTTCGGCATGATCTACGAGAGCCGGCCGAACGTGACGATCGAGGCCGCCTCGCTCGCCATCAAGAGCGGCAACGCCTGCATCCTGCGCGGCGGCTCGGAGGCTATTCATTCGAACCTTGCGCTGTGGAAGCTGGTGCAGGCGGCCTTGGTCGAAGCGGGCCTGCCGCCCGAGGCGGTGCAACTGGTGCAGACCACCGACCGCGCCGCAGTGGGTTTTTTGATTGCCTCGCCGGAGTCGGTGGACGTGATCATTCCGCGCGGCGGCAAGGGGCTGATCGAGCGCATCAGCCGCGAAGCGCGGGTGCCGGTGATCAAGCACCTCGATGGCAATTGCCATGTGTATGTCGATGCGAGCGCCGATGTTGCGCTGGCATTGAAGGTGACCGACAACGCGAAGACACAGAAATACAGCCCCTGCAATGCGACCGAGTCGCTGCTGGTGCATGCGGCGATCGCGGCCGACTTCCTGCCGAAGATCGGCGCGGTGTTTGCGGCCAAGGGTGTCGAGATGCGGGTGGATGCCGCTTCGCGCGAATGGCTGAAGGGCCTGGAAGGCGCGCAGTTGGCGGACGCCACCGAGCAGGATTGGGCCGAGGAGTACCTGGCGCCGATCATCAGCGTGAAGGTCGTGGCCAGCCTGGATGAGGCCATCGCGCACATCAACCACTATGGCTCGCACCACACCGACGCGATCCTGACCGAGAACCACCCGAACGCGATGCGCTTCCTGCGCGAGGTCGATTCGGCCAGCGTGATGGTCAACGCCAGCACCCGGTTCGCCGACGGCTTCGAGTACGGCTTGGGCGCCGAGATCGGTATCAGCACTGACAAATTCCATGCGCGCGGGCCGGTCGGCCTGGAAGGCTTGACCTCGATGAAATGGGTGGTGCTCGGCCAAGGCGAGGTGCGGACATGACGCTGCGCCGACACGCATTGGTGCTGTTCTCGGGCGGGCAGGATTCGACAGCGTGCCTGGCCTGGGCACTCGACAACTACGAGCACGTCGAGACGATCGGCTTTGATTACGGCCAGCGCCATGCCATCGAACTCGCTTGCCGTGTCGCGGTGCGTGCGCAGCTGGAGTTGCAGTTCCCGCAATGGGCGCGGCGGCTGGGTGACGATCACATCGTCGACCTGTCGTCGCTCGGGCAGATTTCCGAGACCGCGCTGACCGATCAACGCGCGATCGAGATGAACAACAACGGCCTGCCCAACACCTTCGTGCCGGGGCGCAACCTGCTGTTCTTTACCTACGCGGCCGCCATTGCTTACCGCCGCGGCCTGCAGGTGCTGGTGGGCGGCATGTGCGAGACCGACTACTCCGGTTATCCCGATTGCCGCGACAACACGCTGAAATCGCTGCAGGTCACGCTCAGCCTGGGCCTGGATCAGCCGCTGACGCTGGAGACACCGCTGATGTGGCTCGACAAGGCGCAGACCTGGGCGCTGAGCGCGGCGCTCGGCGGCGAGCGGCTCAATGAGCTGATTGTCGAACACACCCACACCTGCTATCTCGGTGAACGCAGCCAGCGCCACGAGTGGGGCTATGGCTGCGGCCAATGCCCGGCTTGCGCTTTGCGTGCCCGTGGCCATCGGGCCTGGCGTTCGAATGCCTCGCAGCCATTCCTGGACACCGCCGGCCCCGAGACCACGCCCGACACCACACCGGACAGCGGCCCACCCGATTCGGCGCTCGATCAGCTCGACCTGCTGGCGCAACGGCGCTCGCTCGGGCCGCTGGGCGGCGGTTGATGGGGCGGCTCGAGTGGCGGCCTGGTGGTGCCGCCAGCCCGTCCATCGAACCGGAGCCTGCGTGGTGACCCCTCAACTCGTTGGCGGGATCGTCGCTGCCGTGCTGGTTTTCTGGGCGGTCGGGGCCTACAACCGGTTGGTGCGGCTGCGCAACCGGATCGCTGGCGCATTCGCTCAGGTCGATGCGCAGCTCAAGCGCCGCTACGAACTGATTCCGGAACTGGTCGACTTCGTGCGTATGCATTCACCGGCGGATCAAGAGCGGCTGGAGGCGGTGATGGCCGCGTGCCATCAGGCCAAAGCGGCGGCCGATCTGGCGCGTGCAAGGCCGATTTCGGCGGGCGCGATGACCAGCCTGTCGATGGCCGAGCAGGTGCTGGGTTCGGCCTTGGGCAAGCTGGCCGCGCTGATCGACGCCGAAACTAAGTTGAAGGGCGAGCCGCGCCTGCGCGAGCTGACCGATCTGCTGGCGAACACCGACGGCCAGCTGGCGTTCTCACGCCAGCTGTTCAACGACGCCGCACGCACTTACAACGAAGCGGCGCATCAGCTGCCGACACGGCTGCTGTCCAACCTGTTCGGCTTTCGCCGGGCGGCGATGCTGCAAGTCGCCGCCAGTGACGCGGAGCGGGCGAACTCTCGCGTCCAGTAGTTCAGGCGGCGTGGGCCGGCAGGCCAGATTCAGAATGACGCAGCTCACACTGCCCCTTCGGCCGTACCGGGCGTTGCATCCGAGTTGGCGGCCATCGCCTATGCTTTGGCGATGGCTGACAGTTCAATTTCCGACCCCGCTTCCGTTCCGCTTCCTCGCCCGGCGATGGGTGACTCGGAGTCCATTGCGTTCGAGCGGCTCTCGCGCATCCGAAGCTTTGGTGAGTTGCGCGCTGCGGTGCTGGCGCTGCTTTTGACGCCGGACAGCCAACGTGAACGGCGCGCTTGGCGCGAAGAGACCAAAGGCTTGAGCACCGCCAGTGCGCTGCGCCAGGCGGTCGAAAAACTCGGGCCGGCAACACGCCTGCCGTGGCTTGACAAGCTGCTGACACGGGCCTCGAAGACCACGGTGCTGGATCGGCAAACCCTGATCGAAGCGGCGCGCCGTGTGATGGCGGCCGATGGCCAACTGCGCCCGATCGATCGCCTGCAATGGATGGCAATGCGCCACCGTTTGAAAGAAGCGCCATCGGCGCCCGTCAAGGTGGCGCCCGATGCGCCGCAAGACATGACACAGTTGTCTCTGCACGCGCTGCGGCAGATCGCGCTGTTCACCGCCTTTCTGTCGCGCATGGTGCCGGGCCAGGACGGTGGCACTTTGTGGTACCAGGCCTCGATGAACCCGTGGCTGATCGGTGCGGCGCTTCCGCCCTGCGAGTCGCCGGATGCCGATGCGCTGGCCCATGCCTTGATCGACGTGCAGGCGCTGCCCTGGATGATCAAGCCGGTGGTCGTGCGCGCCTGGATCGATTCAGCGCTGCTGTACAGCACGCATGGCCGCTTGCATCGCGATGCTGCCGATGCGCTTCGACTGGCCACCTTGCTGCTCGATTCCCCGATGCCCCCCGAGCTGGCCCGACATTACATTGAGCCTTCCGCGGAATGAGCCTGCGCAGGCGTTCCGTTCCGTCTCACTGTGTCGCCAGCTTTCGCGGCCATCCATCGAGGCCCGAATGACTGACGAAGCCCTTTCTCCAGCAACCCCCACACCCGCTTCAGAGCCTGAGCCCACCTTTGTGCCGGCCCAGGTGCCGACGCCGGCACAGCAACGCGTGCTGCTGCACATGCCGGTCGATGTGCGCAGCATGTCGCTCGTGGTCATTGCGGGACTGAGTTCGATCTTCGTGCTGCGCTGGGCGAGTGCCGTGTTCATTCCGCTGCTGGTCAGCGTGATGTTCCAGTACGCCTTGTCGCCTGCGGTCGATCGGCTGCAGCGCTGGCGCATTCCGCGTGCGCTCGGCGCGGCGCTGTTGATGCTGGGCATTCTGGGCAGCATGGCGGGCACGGTGTACATGCTGGCCGATGACGCGACCAACCTGATCGAGACCTTGCCCGATGCCGCGCAAAAGCTTCGCCACGCCTTGAAGGTGCCGCGCAGCAGCAACCAAAGCAGCGCGCTCGACAAGGTGCAAAAGGCCGCCGCCCAACTCGAGCAGGCTGCCACCGAGAACACCGCGGCGGTCACGACCCGCGGCGTCATGCGGGTGCAGATCGAGCGGCCCCACTTCAACGTCAAAGACTACTTCTGGACCGGCACGCTCGGCCTGATGCAGCTCGCCGGGCAGGCAACGGTCGTGTGCTTCCTGACTTATTTCCTGCTGGTCTCGGGCAGCACCTTTCGCCGCAAGATGGTGAAGATCGCCGGCAACACGCTGCAGCAAAAGAAGATCACGGTCCAGGCGCTCGACGAGATCTCGCGCCAGATGCAGGTCTACCTGCTGATTCAGCTGTTCACGAGCGCTGTCGTCGGCGTCGTCACCTGGCTGGCTTTCTGGTGGATCGGGCTGGAGCACGCCGCAGTCTGGGGCGTTGCGGCCGGCGTGCTGAACCTCATTCCTTACCTTGGCACCATCGTGCTGATGGCCATCTCGATGCTGGTCGCCTTCATGCAGTTCAATTCGTTCGACATGGCCCTGCTGGTGGGCGGCGCCTCGGTCGTGATCCACGCGATCCAGGGCCAGTTGCTCACGCCGTGGCTGACCAGCCGCACCGCCCGCATGAACGTGGTCGCGGTGTTCGTTGGCGTGCTGGCCTTCGGCTGGCTGTGGGGCGTGTGGGGCCTGTTGCTGGGCGTGCCGATCCTGATGGCGGTCAAGGCGGTCTGCGACCGCGTCGACAACATGAAGGCGATCGGCGAACTGCTGGGCGACTGAGGTCGGCCGGGGGGCTCAGGCGTGACTCACCACCGAAGCGGTGGCGATCAGCTCTTCGAACAAGGCCATCGAGACCGAGCCCGAGACCTGGTACGGGTCGAGCACGGCGGTCTCTGAATACTTCAGCAGCATGGCCGGGTTCAGGAGCGACAGGTTCACCTGGCCCATCGACCAGCTGGCGAAACGGCGTTCCCCGATTTCTTCATAACTCATCAGAACCACGTCGTCATGCCGGGCATCGCCGGCAATGCGGTTGTAGAGCTGGCTCACCGTATTGCGGCCGCCTTCGAGCACCTGAAGAAAGATGCCGCCGGAGAAGCACAGCACGCCGGTCACGCCGAGCGCTGGGTTGTTGGCTTTCGACTTTTTCAGGATCGCCGCCAGGGAGTCCGGATTGACGGAGGCGGTGGCGCGGCTGGCGTACATCAGGCGGACGAGCATGGCGGGTTCCTTTCAGTTCTTCTTGCTGAGCAGAGAGAGGAATTCGCGGCGCAGGTTGGCGTCTTTCAGGAAGGCGCCGCGCATCACGCTGTTGGTCATCATGGCATCGGCATCCTTGACGCCGCGCCAATGCATGCAGAAATGGTCGGCCTCCATCACGATGGCCAGGCCGTCGGGCTTGACGCGCGATTGCAGCTCATTGGCGAGCATCGTCACCGCCTCTTCCTGGATCTGCGGGCGGCTCATGATCCAGTCGCAGATGCGCGCGTATTTCGACAAGCCGATCAGGTTGGAATGTTCGTTGGGCAGGATGCCGATCCACACCCGACCCATGATTGGGCACAGGTGGTGCGAGCAGGCGCTGCGCACCGTGACCGGGCCGACGATCATCAGCTCGTTCAGCCGGTCGATGTTCGGGAACTCGGTGACCGCGGGTATCGGCACATAACGGCCGCGGAACACTTCGGTCAGGAACATCTTCGCGACGCGCTTGGCCGTCTCGTGGGTGTTGTGGTCGCTGTCGGTGTCGATCACCAGTGCCTTCAACACCTCGTGCATCTTCGTTTCGACCTCCGCCCTCAACTCGTCGATCTCACCCTCGCGGATGAAGGCCGAGATGTTGTCGTTCGCGTGATAACGGCAATTGGCGCCGACGAGCCGGTAGCGGATGCGATCGGAGGCACTGAGGCCGGCGGCGGGCTCGGCGTCGGGTGAGGGCGGTGAGGGGGGAAGCGGCTCGCCGGGCATGGCTGATTCTCTGAACAGGTGGGGCACTCATTGTGAACGCGTTGCCATCCCTTGGGGCTGTGAGCGGCAAGCCGCACATCGGCGGGCCGTTGGGAAGGGGCGGCTTGCCGGCCCGTAGACTCGCCCAGTGATTTCATCCTCCCCCGTCCTCTCCCTTCCGCTGTCCCGTTTGCTGGGCCACACGGCCGATGCCGTGCAGGCCGTGCGATCGGGCCAATCGCTCAACGATGCGCTGGCACGTTGCCCGGCCGAGGCCCGGCCCGGAACGCAGGCGCTCGTCTTTCAGGTAATGCGCCGGCTCGGCAGCGCACAGGCCGCACGCACTGAGCTTGCGCCCAAGCCGCCTGCGCCGGCCGTCGATGCCTTGCTGCTGACCGCGATCGCGTTGCTGTGGCCTGATCCACAGGCTGGCGAAAGCTATGCGCCGCACACCTTGGTCAATCAGGCCGTCGAAGCAGCCAAGCAGCGAACCAAAGCCCATGCGCCGTTCGTCAACGCGGTGTTGCGGCGCTTTCTGCGCGAACGCGATGTCATCGTCACGTCGCTGCAGGCCAACCTCGTGGCGATGACCAACCACCCGCGCTGGTGGATCGATCGCCTGCAGGCCGATTGGCCGGCGCAGTGGCGAGCCGTGCTGCAGGCCAACAACCAGCATCCGCCGATGACGCTGCGCGTGAACGCGCGGCGTGGCAGCACCGGGCGCTATCTGCAGCGGCTGCAGGACGCCGGCATCTCAGCGCGTCTGGTCGGCCCGCATGCCATCGTGCTGAGCGAACCGAGGCCGGTGCATCAACTGCCAGGCTTTGCCGACGGCGATGTGTCGGTGCAAGACGCCGCGGCTCAATGGGCGGCGCCCTTGTTGATTGGCGATGGCTTGCCGGCCGGCGCGCGGGTGCTCGATGCCTGCGCCGCGCCGGGAGGCAAAACCGCGCACCTGCTGGAGTTGGCCGAGCTGGACGTGATTGCGCTCGACAGCGACGCGCAGCGCCTGAAGCGGGTCGACGACACCTTGGCTCGGCTGCAGTTGAGCGCGCAGACCGTGGCCGCTGATGCGCGCCAACCTGCTGCGTGGTGGGATGGCCAGGCTTTCGACGCGATCCTGCTGGATGCGCCTTGCAGCGCCTCCGGCATCGTGCGGCGCCATCCCGATGTTCGTTGGCTGCGGCGGTCGACCGACATCGCCGCGCTGGCCCGCACACAGGCGGAGTTGCTGGATGCGATGTGGCCTTTGCTGAAGCCCGGTGGCCGTCTCCTGTATTGCACCTGTTCGGTTTTCCGGGCCGAGGGCGACATGGTGATCGACGCTTTTTTGCAACGCGAACCGGGCGCGAATCTGATGCCGGCTCCGGCTTCTCCGGGACATCTGCTGCCGCTGGCTGACAATGAAGACAACGGCCTGCCCGATCACGGTGCGTCGCCGGACGGCTTCTTTTACGCTTTGCTGGCCAAGGCGCTCAGCTGACTTGCCCCGTGCCCCGCGTTCCTCATCCCTCCACCACCGTTGCATCCTGCTCTGGCTTTGCCAGCAGGGGAGGGTGTGCATGGGCCTGGAGGGGCTTGATGGCGTGTGCAAGCTGGGTGGCGGTGATGCTGTTGGCCATGGTGCTGCTGAGCCCCGACCTGGCACGCGCCGAAGTCATTGAACTCGAGACCTTCGAGCTGGCCCGCAACGACGAAGGCTTGATGCTGAGCTTCTCGACCCGCTTCGAGCTGTCGCGGCCGGTCGAAGATGCGTTGCAAAAAGGCGTGCCGCTGTTCTTCGTTGCCGAGGCCGAAGTGTTTCGCGACCGCTGGTACTGGCGCGACAAGCTCGTCAACAACGCCTCACGCACCTGGCGCCTGGCGTATCAGCCGCTGACCCGCAAATACCGCGTCACCTTTGGCGGGCTGAATCAGAACTATGACAGCCTGATCGATGCGCTGGCCGCCGTCAGCCGCACGGTCAACTGGAAGCTGGCCGATGTGTCCCAGCTCGACGACGGCCGGCACTATGTGGAGTTCAGCTACCAGCTCGATACCACGCAGATGCCGCGGCCGATGCAGATCGGCATCGGCGGTCAACCCGAATGGGCGCTTCGCATCGAACGGATGCGGCGTTTGAATTGACGACATGCCGGCCTCCCCGTCGCTTCGCTTCCTTCCTCTCGCGGCGCGCTCAGTCACCTTGAGGCGGCTCGCCGATGGTTGACGCCGTCCAGCAGGTGCCATGACCAAAGCGACTCGCTGGGCGTGGATCGTTTCGCTGGTCGCCGTCACGGGCGCCGGCCTGGTGCTGGTGTTCTTGCTGTCACTGGCAACGAACAGCCGCGGCCTCTACGAGCATCACTACGTCTGGCTGTTCTGGGTCAATGTGGTGGTGGCTGCGCTGCTGATGCTGGTCATCGGTATTGCCGGTGTGCGCCTGATGCTGCGGGTGCGTCGCGGTAAGTTCGGCAGCCGGCTGTTGTTGCGGCTGGCCGGCGTGTTCGCGATGGTCGGCGTGGTGCCGGGCGTCGTGATCTACACCGTCTCTTATCAGTTTGTTTCGCGCAGCATCGAGACCTGGTTCGATGTGAAGGTGGAAGGTGCGCTCGATGCCGGCCTGGCCCTGGGCCGCAGCACGCTCGATGCCCAAGTCAATGACCTGGCCGCCAAGACACGCTATGCCGCCGAGCGCCTGGCCGATGGACCTGACCCGGTGCCCCCTCTGGCGCTGGAGCGGTTGCGCGAGCAGTTGTCGGCGCAAGAGGTGACCCTGCTCGGTGCCAATGGCCAGACCTTGCTGACGGCGGCGCGCAGCCCGTCGAGCTTCGCCCCCGAGCGCCCGAGCATGACCCAGTTGCGCCAAGCGCGCGGCGCGCGGGTGCAGGCGCAGCTCGAAGGGCTGGACGAAGAAAGCCTCAGCGCTTCCACCGCCGCGCGCATTCGTGCGCTGGCTTATATGCCGAGCAACAGCTTCTCGCTCAACGAGCAAGACCGCTTTTTGCAAGTCACGCAGATGCTGCCGAGTGCGATGGTGACCAACGCGCTGGCGGTGCAGTCGGCTTATCGCGAATACCAGCAGCGCGCCTTGGCGCGCGATGGCCTGCGCCGCATGTACATCGGCACCTTGACCTTGACGCTGATCCTCGCGGTGTTCGGCGCGGTGCTGTTGGCCGCCACCTTGGGCAACCAGTTGGCGCGGCCGCTGCTGGTGCTGGCCGAAGGCGTGCGACAGGTGGCGCGTGGCGACTTGACGCGCAAACAGGTGTTTGCTTCGCGCGACGAGTTGAGCGGGCTGACCCGATCGTTTGCCGACATGACCGAGCAACTCTCCGATGCGCGCTCGCTGGTGCAGCGCAGCCTGTCGCAGCTGGAAGCCGCCCGCACCAACCTGCAGACCATTCTCGACAACCTGACCGCCGGCGTGATCGTGTTCGATCGCGACAACCACATTGACACGGTGAATCCGGGCGCCACGCGCATCCTGCGTCTGCCGGTTTCGGCCTACCGCGGCCGCCCGCTGAGCGATGTGCCGGGGCTCGAGATCTTTGCCCATTCGGTGGCGCAGCGTTTCGAGCTGCACCGATCGAGCCCCGAAGCCGGCGAGCGCGACCACTGGCAGGATTCGTTCGAATTGCAACCGATCAACGTCCATGGCCGAGACGACCGCACGACGCTGCTGGTGCGCGGCGCATCGATGCCGCACGCCGGCCAGTTGATCGTGTTCGATGACATCACCGAAGTCGTGTCAGCGCAGCGCGCCGAAGCCTGGAGCGAGGTCGCGCGGCGCCTGGCGCATGAAATCAAGAACCCGCTGACGCCGATCCAACTGTCGGCCGAGCGCCTTCAGCACAAGCTCGAGCACAAGCTCGAAGGCGCCGACCAGGCGATGCTCGTGCGTTCGGTCAGCACCATCGTCAACCAGGTTCAGGCGATGAAAGCGCTGGTCAATGAGTTCCGCGATTACGCCCGCCTGCCGGCTGCCCGGCCGCAGACGCTGGACCTGAACGCGCTGGTCACCGAGGTACTCGGGCTGTATGCCACGGCGCAAGAGTCTGGCCGGCTGCAGGCCGAGTTGACGCCGGATTTGCCGGCGATCCTCGGCGACAGCACGCAGCTTCGGCAGGTCATTCACAACCTGCTCCAGAACGCGCTCGATGCCGTGATCGATCGCAGCGAAGGCCGCGTCAGGCTGCGCACCGAAGTCGCTCGCACCCAGCAAGGCGAATTGCGCGCTGTTCGTCTTCATGTGCTCGACAATGGCCCCGGCTTTACAGAGAAGGTGCTCAAACGGGCCTTCGAGCCTTACGTCACTACCAAAACCAAAGGTACCGGCCTGGGCTTGGCGGTGGTCAAAAAAATCGCTGATGAACACGGGGCCCGCGTCCGTCTCGCGAACCTCACCGGAGATGCCGAGGACGCCACAAAAGTGACGGGTGCACAAGTTTCGTTATCATTTTCAAAATTAGCGCCTGCAGACGGTATCTCCGCCGTCGTGGCACCCGCCGAAGCACGAGCGCATTGAGGATCCATGGCCACCATTCTTGTTGTCGATGACGAACTGGGCATACGCGCCCTGCTGTCAGAAATCCTGACCGACGAAGGCCACAGCGTCGAGCTTGCCGAAAATGCCGCGCAGGCCCGCGCCTGCCGTGAACGCGTGCGTCCTGATCTGGTCCTGCTGGACATCTGGATGCCCGATGTTGACGGCATCACGTTGTTGAAAGAGTGGGGCTCGGGCGGCCTGTTGAACATGCCGGTGATCATGATGTCCGGCCACGGCACGATCGATACCGCCGTCGAAGCGACCAAGGTCGGCGCGATCGCTTTTCTCGAAAAGCCGATCACGCTGCAAAAGCTGCTGCGCGCGGTGGAGCAGGCGCTGGTTAAGCCCACCGCACGGGCTGCCGCGCCGGCTGCGTTGACGATCATCCGCAGCGAAGCCAGCCTGGCCGTCGAGGCCAGCCTGACAAACGTCGGCTTGCTGCCGATGGCGCCGCTGGTGCTTGGCCCGCAGTCAGAGCAGATGTTCGAACTCGATCGCCCGCTGCGCGAAGCGCGAGATGCGTTCGAGAAAAGCTACTTCGAATTTCACCTGGCCAAGGAAAACGGCAGCATGACGCGCGTCGCCGAAAAGACCGGCCTGGAACGCACCCACCTGTACCGCAAGCTCAAGCAACTGGGCGTCGACTTAACCAGAAACAAACGAGGTGCAGGTGGAGGCTGAAAAGCCTTGGAAACCGGTTATACTCATCGGCTCACGGCCAAGTAGCTCAGTTGGTAGAGCAGCGGATTGAAAATCCGCGTGTCGGTGGT
>CAXTCD010000081.1:18523-22440 GCA_964242145.1 uncultured Rhizobacter sp. | reverse complement strand
TCAACGAGCGCACCGGGGCCAGGCAGTTGTTTGATGCGGAGTTTTGGCGCGCGCGCGGGTGCGCGATCGATGAATCCGGCGCACCAAATCCGTATCAGGTGATCCGTCTCGACAGCCGGATCATTTCGGCATGCCATACAGAGCGAGCGGCGCTTTCAACCCCAAGCCGATTTTCCATTTTTTGCCAGAAATCAAAAATTTCCTCTGGCGGCAAATTGCCTTCAATGTATGAATTCGGGCCGCGCGACTCGATCCCTCTCTCGATCAATTCGGCCAAATCAAGAAGTGAAGCGAGAAAATCCAGAATGCCACAAGAAACGAACAAATCAGCCTCATCGCCAGCATTTACAAATACCTCCCTCGTATCTGAGCGATAAAGAATTGGCCTTTCATCGGCATCTTGCCCAAGACGAATGATCCCTTCTGCAAATTTCCTTGGGACCTGCAACCAGATATGCGGCGCAGCCAAGATGGCAATCCAAGAAGATCAAAAATCTGCGCGTCCGGCTGCTGGATCCCCAATCCCATCGATTCCGCAAAGGGGATTTGGAACAAATTTCTAGAATCCCAGACTGCGGCCATTCTGGCTTGATAAGCGGACAACCCCACAAGCTCATTCATATCATGAAATCAATTTCATTTATTTGGCAAGCATTATTGATAACTGGGCGATGCTCGACAACCCAAGCTCCTCGACGAAATATTCGCATTCGCGGGACCGATATTATCTATTCTAGCCTACTCGCAAGGCATGCCTAACAACAATGTACGCAACGAGAGCGATATCGATGCGATGCGGACTTTGCTTTACCAAGGCTTGAGGTTTGAACGCGAAAACAAAGTTCTCGTTCATTTTGATAATTCCCAGCCCCGTCAATACCATATTTTCGCTTATGGCGCTTTTTTCATTTATTTCCAAAATACCAATCACCCCAATTTTTTCTTTGCTTCCATAAGAACATCAAGCCAACTTTGGAGATCAAAGCTCCAAGGGAAATTGGACTTATTTGAATATATATCAAGGCAAATCTCACCGCTGGTGGCGTGATGAATCTCGGCGACCATCGCGTCCTCCCACCACACCTCGGCAACAACTTCGCCTCTATCCGGAACACTCACAATTTCAATACTAAAACTCATCTGCTTGACTCGCGTAGAAATGGCCAATAATAGAAATTTCGAACAATTTCCCGTGCAACCTTATCGATCATATTTAATCTTTTGAATGATTCAAAACATAAGGCACGCATCAATTATTTAAATCAATGACTGCCCAACATGACCTTCTTGAAACATAAGGTGTCCTTTGGCTTCTCCGGCCTCAAGTAATGAATAGATCTCACGGACATTTGCCATGCAAGGCACATCCACAGAATAAATTTTCAACCTACCCATACTTGTATCAATCCATGTACTTTTATAGGTACACCCCATCGATTGCAAAGCACTCCAATACAGCTGAAACTGATCGGACTGGGAATCCATCAAAATCATGTAAGTTGAATGTTGCGACCTCTCTATAACTCCCAAGAATTTACACTCGTCATATTCTCCATTTTGCTGAAAGACAACTCGGACAACATCCAAATAACTAACGCCTTTGACAAAGAAGGGAGAATTGAGAATTCTATACAAGTCAACTGAGTCAGAGCCTTCGATTCTTTCCGCCCAAACACGTTCCGAGCCATGACCATGCCAATCGCTCGAGTCAAGCTCAAAATAGATTCTACATTTCCGCGGAATCATTGAATTTCCTCGAAATAGGCCACAAGATACCCTTCCGTCTGATGCCATTCAGCAGTCGTTCTATTTTATTTCTTACCGTTGCAAGATTGGCACGAAGGACCATCGTTATCTGCTGAATTATTACCTGACTAACGCAGACCTATATCAGGTGGCCTGCGATTCGAAGCTGAATGTGATCACTTTGAAACTCCAGGACGGCCACCTCAGCGATGCTCAGGAAATTGCTCATGAGACGCAGCCTAAGACTTCGAGCGCACTCGAAGTCAAGCGACTCCCGAACGAGCCGGCCGCCGCGCCCACCGCGGGCTCACTCTTCCGATTCGGCCAAGGTCACTGATTGCTTGCGCACCACGCCGCCACGCCACAGCGTCAGCATGCAGTTGTCGCCGGGGTTCAAGCGCTCCAGCACGGTCAGCATGTCGTCGAGCGTATCGATCGCCTCGCCATTGATCGCGGTGATCACGTCGCCAGCCACGATGCCGGTGTCGCCGCGAACGAACGCCTTCAGCCCGGCGCGCGCGGCCGGGCCGCCGCGTTGCAGGCGCACGATGGCCACCCCTTTGGGCAGGCCGAGCGTGCGGTTCAGCTCGGTGGTGGCGGAGCTCAGGCCGAGCGAGGGGCGCACCATCCGGCCATCGCGGATCAAGCGCGGCACGATGCGGTTGACTTCATCGACCGGGATCGCAAAGCCGATGCCTGCGCTCGCGCCCGAAGGGCTGTAGATCGCGGTGTTGACGCCGATCAAGCGGCCGGCCGAATCGAGCAGCGGGCCGCCGGAGTTGCCAGGGTTGATCGCCGCATCGGTCTGGATCGCGCCACGGATCGTGCGGTGCGTGACCGACTCGATCTCGCGGTTCAGCGCGCTGACGAGACCGGTGGTCAAGGTTTGGTCGAGGCCGAACGGGTTGCCGATTGCATAGACCTTCTGGCCGACCTGCAGGTCGCGGCTGGTGCCCAAGGGCAATGGGCGGAATTTGGCGGGCGGCGCATCGATCTTCAGCACCGCCAGATCGCGGTCAGGAAAGGCGCCGACGAGTTCGGCCTTGAAGCTGCTCTGATCGGCCAGCGTGACGCGCGCGCCGCTGGCGCCCTGGATCACGTGGTAGTTGGTAACGATGTGGCCTTGCGCATCCCACACAAAGCCGGTGCCCGTGCCTTGCGGCACTTGCTGCACGTTGAGCGAGAAGAAGTCGCGCTCCAGGCCAAGCGCGGTGATGTTGACGACCGAGGGCGACGCGGCCTTGAACACCGCGATGTTGTTCAGCTCATCGGCGCCGAGCGGCCCGCGTGGCGAGATGGCCCGGGGCGTCGCCTCCGCGCGGGCTGGGGTTCGGGCCTGGGCTAACGCTGGCGCAGCGAGCAGCGACAGCGCCAGGGCCGATGACAAGACAGAGGCAACAACAGAAGCGGTAACAACAGAAGAGATTGCAGCAGAAGAGATGCCAGCAGAAAAGACGGCAGCAGAAGCGGTAGAAGCGCAAGTGGAAAGGCGGATCAGTTTCATGCGAGTGAAAGCCACGAGATGATGGTGGGGAAAACGGACCATCGCGGGTCGAAGCAGCGCTCGGCGCCACGCCCGCACGGCTTGGCATGCTATCCGCGCCGCCCAGGCGACGCGGTTCACCCAGGTCCCAGTCAACGCAAGGCTTCGATCTTGCCGAGCAACCACTGCAGGCCGGCCAGGTGCTGCTGATCGTGGCTGCACAGGTAGTGCGCCAGGCTTTTGAGCGTCAGCGGGCCGCAGCCTTCGAATACCGCGGTTCGCGCGAATTGCTTCGGCGTCAAGTTCTTCAGCAGCATCAGGGTCTGCACGCGGGCCAGGCGAAAGGCCGCCAGCACCTCTGCGGCGTCGCTTTGCCCATAGGCGCGCTCACGGGCCAGCGCCTCGGTGTCGATCGATGCCAAGGTCGGCTCATGCTCATTCAGCGTGCGAGCAAAGCGCAGTTGGTAGCCCTCGATCTCCATGTCGCGCACATGGCAGAGCTGCTCGATGGCCGTCAAAGGTTCGCTCGGCACGCCGTCCCAGGAAGGCGGCGCCCAGTGCTTGAACAGATCGGGGATGGCCGCGTAATGGGCTTCGAGTTGCGCGGGAAAGGCCTCCAGCGCCTGGAAGGTGATGTGGTTCATCAATGCGGGCGTACAGCCGGTCAGGCGGGCCGCTCGTCAAGGCC